>CAZNWT010000010.1:20642-66532 GCA_964576795.1 uncultured Victivallales bacterium | reverse complement strand
ATGTCCGAAGCCCCTCCCGCAACTCGAAGATTTCCTAATTTGGAACCGCTGGCCATTGCACTACTCTGAAGAAGAAAGGCACTTGGCTTGTACAGGTGGTGCCTGTGGCAAAAACTAAACCTTGATCGTTCCAATCGGCGCTCCATGGTCCGTCCAAAGACGATGCCCATATAATTCCGTATGAAGCTCCTTGAACTGTATTAGTCCACGTGATGTCTCCGCTGCTCTCATAAGAGTCTATGAAAATGTCAGCTCCGAAAATATGCCCCATCGGTAAGGTGAAAGCAATCAATGCTATAAACCATCTAATCTTCATGGACTTATTCTCCCAGATTCCATATTTGTGAGACGACTTGCATCAGTCTTTATTAATGAGTATTTAAAGTCAATTGTTATGATACTGGAAAGGCTTTTCGGATAGGGTCTATTTATGATCTACCATCTTTCGGGAAACGTCGTCCACGTTTACACAGCTCACGATCAATAAGGTCAACGCGCCCCTATAGCCGGTCCTCCACAGTCTTGGCTATTCCTTCCAGTGCTCGCGCTCCAAAGCGGCATCACCTAAAGAGGCAACGGTCCACTACTGGAATATTATCACCGCCCCCGCCAGCGGGATGAATCGCCAGTTTTCGTTATGCCCGGCATCTCGCGAAATCGGGTAAGCAAAAATTTCCTCTCCGCCGTCAGCATTGCTGTCCTGTACCGTTACTGGGCTATATGCGACGATTAGAGGGAAAGGAGATGGTCCGAGTTGTGTGTATAGACATTTCTTCAAGCTATCGCTCCATCATCAAGAAGCACTTTCCGAATGCAAAGATCGTGGCAGATCGGTTCCATGTCATGCGCCTAGTCAACCATCACTTCTTGGCAGCCTGGCGAGAACTTGATCCAACACAAAGTAAGAACCGCGGACTGCGCTCTCTCATTCGCCGCCACGAGGAAAACCTTAAGCCCGAGCAGAAAGAAAAGCTAAAGGTCTATCTGGCTGAGATTCCAGTACTCGAAACTATCTATACGTTCAAGCAGAAGCTCTGCCGGTTGCTGAGCAAGAAAAACTGCACGGTTCGCAGATGCCGAAAATTGATCAAGCGCCTATTGAACTACATAGATCAGCTCAAGACCTGCGGCATCGACCAACTCGAGACGCTCGGCCGGACCCTAGGGTCCTGGGATGGAGAGATCGCCGCCATGTGGCGGTTCACCAAAAACAACGGCATCACTGAAGGCTTCCATAACAAGATGGAGACGATCTCCAGAATGGCTTATGGATTTAGGAACTTTGAGAATTATAGACTGAGGGTCAGAGTTATGTGTGCTTAGGAAATGGGATTACGTCAGTAGGGCCGGGTGCTGAAGTTTCCCGTTCAGAAAAACGTCAGTTTCGGCGTGCTCAGATTGCTTAGAAACGTGCCCCAGTTTACTTGCTGGAATCGCTGTGTAGAGAAACGGTCGATTCTCTAAACACCTGTCAAGCGTCTGTGCAATATCCTTGCCACATATAAGAATATGTGCAGAGTATTGCGCATGACTGATAAAGAGACAAAGGTCGATGCGGTGCTTGACCTCGCTCGTGAGCTAGGGGTGCTGCGTGTACAAGACCTCACATCACGAGGCATTCACCACGAATACCTACGAAGGCTCTGTCAACAGGGCAAGCTGGAACGGGTGGGACGGGGGCTATACCGTCTGTCTGATGCCGATGTGACAGAGCACGCAACACTGGCCACAATCTCAAAACGTTTCCCAAATGGAATCATATGCCTGCTGACGGCTCTCCGCTTTCACGGAATCGGCACGCAGAGCCCACGCGACGTGTGGATGGCACTTCGCCGAGGAACGGCCATCCCTCGTAATATAGACCTGCCGGTTCGCTTTATGCTGTTCTCGGAGACATCGTTTGATTGCGGCGAAGAGGCGCATTCCGTGGACAACGTTCCAGTTCGGATTACAAGCCCAGCGAAGACGATAGTGGACTGCTTTAAGTACCGGAATAAGATAGGGCTGGATATAGCCCTTGAAGCCATGCGCGAGGTACTACGACTGCGAAAATGTACACCAGACGACCTGTGGCAATACGCCAAAGTCTGCCGAGTGACAAATGTGATACGCCCTTACATCGAAGCCACAATATGACAACACCCCACCCCAAGAATCTTGCTGCGTCCGTTCGTCAACGTCTTCTGAACCACTCCGCCAAGACGAAGCAGGACTTTCAAGTTGTGCTTGCACAGTACGGGTTCGAGCGACTGCTGTACCGACTTGGCAAATCTTCCTATGCTGGTCAGTTCACGCTCAAAGGGGCACTGATGTTTCTGGTGTGGACTGATGAGCAGTACCGTCCCACTCGTGACATGGACTTGACGTCGCGACAAAAGCGCACGGCTGTGGAACTTCAGGACCTCTTCCGTGAAGTCTGCGAGGTGAGTGTGGACGACGATGGTCTCATCTTGCCAGCGGACACCGTCAAGGCAGAACTAATCCGTGCTGAGGATGACTACGGCGGAATGCGAGTCACCCTGGTTGGTCGACTTGGCCAGGCCAAAATCCCGCTGCAAATCGACATTGGATTTGGCGATGCGATAACACCAAGGGCAGTATCAGGAGTCTTCCCCGTGCTCCTTGATTTCGCCGCACCCCGCATCCCCATGTACACGCGCGAGACAACGATTGCTGAGAAGTTCCACACGATTGTGGTGCGAGGAATTCTCAACAGCAGGGCGAAGGACTACTACGACATCTGGGCTCTATGCCATGAATCAGAGTTCGGTGGGACCATTCTCTCGAAAGCTATCATCGCTACATTTCGGCGGCGGAAGACGGACCTGCCAGTTGGCGTTCCAGTCGGTCTTACGGACGAGTTCTCATCAGATACCGCGAAGCGCACGCAGTGGTTGGCTTTCATTCGGCGGACGCCACTCAGGATTGTTGAGCAGGACCTTGACGTTGTAGTAGTAACCATACGTGATTTTCTCATGCCTCCGTGTGTGGCGGCAGCTACAGATAAATCCTTCGACCTGTCATGGGGGAAAGCGGGCCCTTGGCGGAAAAATGACAGTGGGGGGTATTCAGGCAAGCTTCCGTCACTCGCGGCGGGACAGGAGTAAAGTATGATGCGAGCGGTTGTGATTACCTTGGCAATGCTCCTTTCATCAGCCTCAGTCAATGCTGAACTAGGTGTCCAGAAGCATCCCTCCCCAGACAAGCTACAAACCGATTTCAGTCCCCAGCCCCTACCTTTCGATTCTGTAGGCATGGTGAAGAGCCCGCTATTAATGAAACGCAAGAATTGGTCTCGTGCCGAGTGGGAAGCGTCCCGGTATTACACAACTGAGTCTGCCGTGCTGCGATGTTTGCGATGGCTCAAAGAAACCCAGAATGGTGATGGTTCATGGGGCGGTTCTTCCGAGCCGAAATCAGTGGCCACCGGTGTGGCGTTGCTGACCTTTCTGAAACACGGAGACACCCCTGCATCAGTTGAATTCGGCCAGACAATCGAGGGTGGATTGAAGTATCTGTTGTTGCCATTGAAGCAGACGGCGAATGCGGATGGGAATCGGTTTCCAGCCATCGAGCATGGCATCTGTTCGCAAGCTCTATGTGAGGCATATGCAATGACAAAGATTCCTGCCCTTTCTGCCTCCTGCACGAACGCCATCACAGCCATCATTACCACACAACGCCCATCTGGGCTCTGGCATATGAGATACGAAAAGGAGCAGGGGCAAGATGACAGAGAAGCATCCGTTTGGCAGATGCTGGCACTAAAATCGGCGCTAATGGCAGGCATCGGAATCGCCGAATTGCGCCCAACATTGACGATGGCTGCTGAAGGCATGAAGAAGACCATAGGCGAAGAAAGTAAGGAGAAGAAGACAGGGCCAGCTTCACTCAGTCTGCAATGTGCGGGATACGGGCTTGACTCCGCTTGCGTGGCGGGGCTGGACGCACTCAGGGGGCTCACTATGGATTGGGAGACTCCGACCTTCAGCAATCCTGTATACCATTGGTATTTCATCACACAGGTGAAGTTTAATTACGGGGGGCAGGTGTGGAAAGAGTGGAACAAGAGTTTTGCTCAACAGTTGATAAAAAGACAGCACATCATTCCTGAAGCAGTTGACGGTCGGTGGACGGACAAGAAGCTCGACATAGGCTAAGGGGTGGTCAGTGACTATACAGCGAGAGTACATCGACAAAACTGTTGACGAGATCGGCGCTGCCCAAGCTGGCATTTCCGAGAGACTCGAAAGCGAGATTGACAGGATTCTCGATGAGAGGCTCCACGAGTGTAACAGGATGCTGGATTCCTTCTGTCGTTTCGGGGCAAACACGGCAGAGGACGTGACGGCGCGAACTCTAGCCCTATACGAATTCTGGGCCCTTCATAGAGCAAAGGAGATGCGCAAATGAAGAACGTATTCATCTCCTATTCCTATGATGACCCCCTAGTCAAAAGCGCTACCTGCGCGAGGAATTGCTCGCCGAGCAACTCCGCGCCGCCGTCTCACGCATCGCCATATCGGACGAGTGGCACACCGCCATGCACGAGCAGATTGACCTGTGGCGTGAAGAAGAACTCGACGAATCACGAGCTACTCTCGACCGCCACCGCAAGGAACTTGCCGAGGCCGACGAGAAGCTCGAGCGTCTTCTCGACTTACTTGTCGAAGGCACCATCACGCGTGACGAGTACACGCTGAGGAAAGAGAAGTACGTCATCGCCAAAACGAATGTGAAGGACAAAATCGCCCAGAGCGAGACCAACGGAGCGGATTGGCTCGAACCTTGTTCTGACCGGCCCCATTGATGACGATCACGCGCGAAGCGCGTCCCAATTTCTGGCGCGCGAATCTCAGAGTCTGGAAAAGAAGCTGGTGGGAAACTTCTCCCGTCACGATGGTGACGGTCGTCCCGTCGGAGGCTCAATTCTCAAGAAAACCGTTGAAATCCCGTCACTTCCCGTCCATGTGCCGATCCTCGGCACATCCCAATTCTGCCTGTCCGAGAAACAAAAACGCGCCGTCACTGTCGGTGGCGGCGCGTCCAAAATCAATCGTCGTCGGCTCCCGGTCGTCTGCGTCAAATTCCCGAAACCGTTCCAATTTCACGCCCATTCGGCGAAAAATTCAAACTGGCGGAGAGGGGGGGATTCGAACCCCCGGTACCCCGATAGGAGTACAACAGATTAGCAATCTATCGCTTTAAGCCGCTCAGCCACCTCTCCGTACTATTAAGGGAGGCTCAAGATAGCGGTCTGTTTCCAGAAAGACAAGCGCAGAAAACGACAACGCTATACTTGCGCGAAGAGAGGGTTGGCGATGATAGCGATAAAGTTGTAGATGCCATGCACAGTGGCGGCGGTTATGATGTAGGGGGTTCCAAGCGATACGCGTGGGGCGGTGCCGCTTGTCATCGTCTGTCGCCAGATCCGAACCAGTCCCAGTGAGACGATTGTTGAGCAACTGGTATGCAGAAGCACGCAGACGGTCCAGCGCCACCAGATGATGGTAGCTGTCGGTTCGAGAATGTAGAGCTTCAGGTATAGTAGGTTTTCGAGAACCGCAAAGCCGAGTGCAGCTGCCATACAGCAGAGTATGATCTGTGCGGGCGAACGGAATACATAGGGCCATTTCTCGATTGTGATGAGGGCAGCAGAGGCTTTCAGCATCTCTTCTGCAAGAGGCGCGAAGGCGATGATTACAAGCAGTCCGCCCATCGAGCCGCTCTGAACTTGACTGAGCATGGCGCCTACGACAGCCCAGAGCCCAGAACCCAGTGCGATCGCGAGTGAGAGCCCCCAGGATTTGGTCCATGAAATAGATGCCACTTTTGCGGCCAGCCATTGTGCGTAGGTTTCCACGTGGGCAGGACGCTTCCCGGCGAGATTGGGACTCAGGGACGGTTCATCCCATGCTCCCTGACCTACGGGGAGAGTATGATTGGTCTCTGAGGGTGGGGTGTCCGCTGGATCCGCAACAAAGGGTTCTTCGCAGAATTGGGGTTCGTCGAATACTGAATGGTTATCCTGTGACATCTGCCTTTACCTTTGCGAGATTGCTCTATACCCATGAGCATTTTCAATATCCAACAGCCAACAAGGAATGTCCAATTTTCAAGTGAGCGAGATAGAGCGAATGGCACGATACTTTCCCCCCCATTCTTATGTTTTCCCACTTCAGCCTTGGATATTCGTTGCCATTCCCTTCGGTCATTGCTTTCGCTTCGCTCAAGCCTGTTTCCGCTTCGCTCCGGCTGTTGGATATTGGGTGTTCAATAGTCCTAAACGGGTCTCACATAGGCTGTGCCCCATGCGAGAACACTCACTACAACCATTTTGCGTTTTTGGTTTGTTGTCGCGCTACTTCCTGCAATGTCGGCGGTGTCTAAACGTAGATTGCCAATGGCGTTGAATCCCTTGGCGTGCGCTTGTTCCATAACACGAAGCGTGGCTTCGCGCCGGGCACGCAGTTGTAGAGTTTCAAATGAGCGCACTTCGCCACCGAGGATGTTGCGTAGCGATGCAAGAAATGCTTTGAGGTAGTCGCATGCAATCGACACCTCGCCTACGAACATTTCCGGTGTGGCTGTTGCGTTGGCCCCGCCGGGATAGCATTTCAGGTCGGTAACCAGCATCCCGGCGAGTGCGGCTTCGCGTTGTTCAAGATTGCGCAGGTGTTTGCGCTCTGCACGTCCTCCCATGAAGAGGCCCAGGAGTATGAGACCACCGAATAGGGAGAACTGTACGAGAATTCCAATGAGATCTTCCATAGCGTACCTCGCTTACATTTCGGGGTCGCTTGAGATCGGGGTCGCAATCGCAACAGCTTCTGCAATGACGGCGGTCCCGTAGGCATAGAGTTCCGCTGCTCCTGCTGTGACGGCACTGGTTGAGAAGCGTACGTTGACAACTGCATTTGCTCCAAGCTGTTCGGCTTGGGCAAGCATACGACTCACCGCTTCGCGACGGGAGTCGGTGAGCAGCTCTGTGTAGCCCTTCAGCTCGCCACCCACTAGATTCTTGAAGCTGGCTGCGATGTCACGGCCGGCGTGCTTTGCGCGTACGGTATTGCCCTGCACCATTCCTTTGACGGTGGTGATTGTATATCCAGGAATTGTTTCTGTGTTCACAACTAGCATTCGGGCCTCCTGTTTTTGTTTGCGATCGGTTGTAGCGTGAAGCATATGCACGTTACTTGGGGCAGATCGTAGCGATTCGCGACTGCTCTGTCGAGTTTCGCTCTGATGTTGTAGTGCGTCATTGCATGACGTATCCCCGCCTGTTAGTCGGGCCGGGCTGAAGGACCGTAATACCAGACACAGTCTGGGACTACAACATCCCCACCTTCCACATTCCCTCTTTCCCCATTTCAGCTTTCAGCTTTGCTTTCCTCCCACCTTCCACTTCTCACCTCCTGCTTTTGCCTATAAGGGTTGCAAAAAACCGGTTGTCGCGATAGGTTGGAGCCATAAGGTTCACAAGAGTTATACTGTGATGCGATGGAGCATCACCGATAATCGAGAGGTAAAAGTATTATGTTGAAGGTTGCAATTGCACCCGACTCGTTCAAGGGGTCTATGACAGCCATGCAGGCGGCGTCCTGTATTGAAACGGGGTTGAAACGGGTTTTAAAGGGTGTGTCCTGCCGCAAGATTCCGATGGCCGATGGGGGAGAGGGAACCGTTCAGGCTATTGTGGATGCGACGGGGGGAACGTTTTTGAAGCGGACGGTATCAGATCCTCTGGGTCGCCGTATTAAGGCAACCTTTGGTTTGTCCGGTGATGGCAAAACGGCGGTGATGGAGATGGCTGAGGCGAGTGGCTTGGCGTTGCTCAAGCCACGCGAACGCAATCCGATGAAGACGTCGACTTACGGTACTGGTGAAATGATGCAGCACGCCCTGAAGCTTGGTGTGCGTAAGATCCTGATCGGCATTGGTGGCAGCGCCACTAACGATGGCGGCACGGGTATGGCGCGGGCTCTGGGCGTTAAATTTCTCGATGCAAATGGCAAACCGGTTCCAGAAGGCGGAGGCTCTCTGGGCAAGATTGCCAAGATCGACATGAGTGGCCTCGATCCACGCCTGAAGGGGGTTGATGTTGAGGTGGCCTGTGATGTTGACAACCCTTTGACGGGGCGTCATGGCGCAGCCCAAGTTTATGGCCCGCAGAAAGGTGCCACTCCAGATATGGTGAAAAATCTTGATGCCGGACTGCGCTCCCTGGCGGTGGTGGTCAAGAGCGATATTGGCATGTCTATTTTAAAGGAACCCGGTTCAGGAGCGGCGGGTGGACTCGGGGGGGGGTTGATGGCGTTTGTGAAAGGGCGACTGCGCCCCGGAGTGGATATTGTTATCGACAGCGTGAAGTTGGCGCGCGGCATCAAGGGTTGCGATTTGGTCATTACGGGCGAAGGTCGCATGGATCATCAGACGGCATTTGGAAAGACCCCTGCCGGGGTTGCCAGAACGGCAAAAGCGCTTGGTGTGCCGGTGGTCGCCATTTGTGGGTGTCTGGGAAAGAACCCCGAAGAGGTACACACCATTGGGATTGATGCCTTCTTCTCTGCGTTGGAGGAAAATGTTGCTGAGGAGGATCTACCCAAGCGCGGGCCTGTTATGCTGACAAATTGCGCGGCACAGGTAGGGCGGCTTCTGGCAATAGATTTTGGAAAAGTATTAAAAATAAAATGAAGCTAATGTGCAGCAAATAGAGTGCCTATACGCTGCAAATAAATATAAGGAGAGAGTTCATGTTTGAGAGAGAAGTTAACACATCAAATGTTACGCAGGCTGATATCGTCGTGGGATTGGCCTCATTCAACGAAGCCGACTCAATCGACTATCCAACCCAGCAGGCCAGCCTTGGGTTAAAGAAATACTATGGGGATCAGACCTCCTGTATTCTGAACTGCGATAACCATTCTCCGGATGATACCGAATCGGTATTCCTTGGAACCGAGACGGACGTTCCCAAAATCTATGTTACAACACCACCGGATACGCCGGGCAAGGGCTACAACTTTGAGAACATGTTCCGGAAGGTGCTTGAGCTGGATGCAGAAGTGTTGGTTTGCCTGGATGCCGACTTGCTTAGTGTGACGCCGGAGTGGGTCAAATACTTCACCGATCCGATTATGGCAGGCTACGACATGGTGAATCCCATCTACTCCCGGCACAAGTATGATGGCACCATTACCAATAGCATCTGTTATCCGCTGGTGTACGGGCTGTTCTGCCGCAACGTGCGACAGCCTATTGGCGGGGACTTTGCCATTTCACGCCGCTTTGCCGAGCATCTGATTCAGCAGCCATGGCACCGCACGACTGAGGAGTACGGCATTGATATCTTTATGACCATGAATGCCATTCTTGGCGACTTCAACATCTGCGAAACGGGGTTGGGTGCCAAGATACACAAGCCGAGTGCTCCAAAGCTGGGGCCGATGTTTATTCAAGTTGTCAGCACGGCCTTCTTGACGGTCATTCGAAATTATGACAAATGGAAAGACCTCGACACCATTGATCAGCCGCCGTTGTATGGATTGCGCCATCTGGACCCGCCTCAGGAACTCAACGTGGATCGTACCGCAATCGAGAAACAGGCACGCGACAGTTTCAGCGGATCCCAAGCGCTACTAGAGAAGGAACTCTCTCCCACTTTGTACAAAGAGCTTGCGGCGATGTTTGATGGTGGCACCATTGATATTGCTCCCGAGCAATGGGTGACGGCGGTCTACGATATGATCGCGGCTTTCCGTGATGCTGATGACAAGATTGCCCTTGTCGAATCACTCAAGGGGCTCTACTTCGGACGCGCGTTGAGTTTTATGAATAAGACCTGGGACATGAGCACCGAGCAAGCCGAGTCAGAGATTCTTGCGGGCGCACAGTTGTTCCACGCGCAGCGCGGTTATTTGATTCAGAAGCTTGAAGCGTAAGGAGGCCCGCATGGTGAAAGCGAAACCAACCGTTGCTATTCTGCATTACTCATGTCCCCCGATCATCGGGGGGGTTGAATTTATCATGCAGGCCCATGCCCGGGAGTTTATCGAGGCTGGGTTCAAAGTTAAGCTTATCGTAGGCAAAGGGGGCTCCGTTGATCCCGAAGCGACGACTGTGGTCATTCCGGAAATTGCATCTGGAGGCGGTCCTCTGTCAAAGGTTCTAGGGGCTTTGGATCGTGGAGTCGTCCCGAATAGTTTCGATGCGGCCGTTAAGCGGACCGAGAAGAAGCTGACCGCGGCTTTTCGTGGGGTTGACGTCTGCATGATGCATAATGTCATGACGATGCATTTCAATATGGTGCTTACCGCTGCGCTGACGAATGTAATGAAGCGTTCGCGCAGCACGCGCTTCATTGCCTGGACGCATGACATGACCTTTGTCGACCCCGTCTATGAGCCGCATCAACATAGACGCTATCCCTGGAGTCTTCTGCTACAGCCGCAGGCTGGGTGTGACTACTGTGCGATATCGGGACAGCGCCAATCGGAAATGAACAAGCTCTTTCGCATTCCTGTATCCCGCATCCCCGTGATTCCCGATGGTATTAGCATCCCGAAGTATCTCTGCCTCCCCAAGAAGGCCACCCAATTGTTTTACGAGGAGCGGCTTTCAGCCGTGGACCTCGTCGCCATAACGCCGGCAAGAATTCTGCGCCGCAAGAATCTTGGTGTGGGAATGGAAGTGGTGGCTGCCCTCAAGAAGCGCGGCAAATCCGTTCGATGGCTCATCACGGGGGCGCCGGATGCGCACAACCCAGAGTCGATGAAATACTACCGTATGCTGGTTTCGCTTCGGCGAAAGCTGAAGGTGCAGAAGGAGGTTATCTTTCTCTCCGAGCGTTTCAGCGACAGTATCAGTCATGAAGATCTGTGTGCGCTCTATCGTCTTTCCGATTTGTTGCTGTTTCCAAGTGATCGTGAAGGTTTTGGGCTGCCGGTTCTGGAGGCTGGATTAGCTGGACTGGTTGTGGTGATCAGTGACATTCCCGCACTGCGGGAGATCGCCAAACGGGATGCGGTCTATATTCACCTTGGCGATAGTGCTTCCGCTGTTGCAAAGAACATCATAGCGGCCATGAACAAGCGCCCCGAACTTCTTTTTCGCAAGAAGGTCGTCAAGACCTATGCCTGGGAAGTTGTTTTTGAAGATCGCATCCTGCCGGCGGTTCTTACGCCGGGCAAGGTGTGGGGAAAGCTGAGGAAATAGGGAAAGCCGAAATAAGAGATCTGAAATGAAGTTTGAGGGTTCCTCCCCTTTTGGTCTCTTTCTCAACGCATCTCCTCGATGAAAGTCTATCGTATAAGTGTATTCGAGTAAGCGTGTCGCGTAAGAGTGCGCTTAAAAATTCGAGTAAGTGCTTGCCATGCCGCTGGCATGGTCTTCGCACCTTTCCAACTCTTAACTGTACACTTCGTCGCACTCTTAACCGCCCCCCTTACTCGGATACGCTTAACCGAACCTGCCTGCAATGCTTCGCAATGTTTCGCAATGCGATGCAGGCGGGCTGCTTTCTCGATTCCTTCTCATTGCCGGTCATGGCGCGATCATCGCAGAGAAAATGAGAATCGAGTTTAACCAACATTTGCATGCACGCTGAAAGGGATGTTGGATGTTTGAATTAAAGTTTCACATCAAAAACGCGTTGCCCTTGTCGCTATGATGCCTTATAAGTTTGTCCCATCATGATTGCTATTATTGACTATCGAGCTGGTAACCTTACTAGCGTGAAGCTGGCCTTCGAGGCGCTTGAAATTGAAGCCACCATTACTGATTCGCCGGAGGTTATTCTGAATGCGGATCGCGTGGTGTTCCCCGGTGTGGGTGCGGCGGGGGCTGCTATGGCGAATCTAAACCGGCTGGGTCTGGTTGATGTGATTCGTAAGGTTGTTCAACGAGGAACCCCATTTTTGGGAATCTGCGTGGGAATGCAGATCTTGTTTGACCACTCTGATGAAGATGGTGGCGTTGATTGTCTGGGGCTTGTTCCCGGTAACGTGCAACTGTTTAAACCGACGGATCCCTATGATAAGGTTCCCCAGATGGGATGGAATGCTGTCGCACAGAACTTGCCTCACCCTGTGTTTGCAAATATTGAAGCGGGTAGTGAGTTCTATTTTGTCCACAGCTACTATCCTGCCCCTCTTGAGGCCGACTGTGTGTTGGGAACAACCGATTATGCAGACGTGACATTCAGCTCCGCTATTGTGCAGGGAAATCTGGTGGCGACTCAGTTTCATCCCGAGAAATCGGGACATGTGGGGCTGCAACTCTTGAAGAATTTCTGTGCCTGGAATCCGTAGAACAATTTTGTAATCTTAAAATTAAATCAAAGGCAACCCAGAACTCCTAAACTCGGAACGAATAACAAACCATGCTAACGCGCCGTATAATTCCTTGCCTCGATATTCACAATAAAGTTGTGACAAAAGGGGTTAAATTTCAGAACAACGTCGAGATGGGTGACCCTGTAGAGCTTGCCGCAAAGTACTACGAGGAGGGGTGCGATGAACTCGTCTTTTATGATATTACGGCATCTGCGGAACGGCGGCCTATTGATATTGAGATGGTGCAAGAAGTGGCCAAGGCTATTCGCATACCGTTTGCTGTGGGCGGCGGTATTTCGAACTTGGCAGATATGGAGCGTATCCTGTTGGCCGGCGCCGAAAAGGTTTCTGTCAATTCTCTAGCGGTTAGGAATCCAGATATCATTGCTGAGGGTGCTCGTGCTTTTGGGAACCAGTGCATCGTACTTGGGATGGATCCGTTGGCAACAGAGGATCGTGAGACGTGCCCCAGCGGGTATGAGATTACCGTGCGTGGGTTTCGGGAGCACACAGGCAAGGATGCTTTGGAATGGGCGAAGCGAGCCGTGGATCTTGGCGTTGGTGAGATTGTTGTTAACTCTGTGGATGCCGATGGAACGCGGGAAGGATTTGAAATTGGCCTGACGGGGATGATTGCCAAAAACGTCTCTGTTCCTGTTGTGGCCTCAGGCGGGGCCGGCTGCCCGCAACACCTTGCGGATGTGTTCAACCAAGCGCATGCAGATGCTGCGATCATAGCGGGCATGATTCACACGGGGGATTACACAATCCCACAGATTAAACAGGCACTGGTTGCTCTTGGGATTCCTATTCGACAAAAATGGTAGACAAAGCATGGACTCGAAGCACGTATCCGTTTGCGTTGTACTGACGAGGGGCCGATCTGCGGCTACAGTCAACGCTTGTCGTGTTCACAGTTGGTCCGATGCGAAACCCTAGAACTGGTAGACGAGAACGGGCGACGAGAGCGGATAACGATTCACCTTAGCCCTACGGGCTACGGCGCGACAGGGGAGAGAACATCTCCATCGTCCACCGTTCTCGTCGCCGGCTATCGTAGTCTGATGCGACTGTGGCGAATATGAGATGCAGCTGAACGCAATGCCGCAACGCTTTACGAAAAACGCACAGCCCTCTCTTTCGTTAATAGAAAAGATCTTCACTTTGGAGCATGGGGTGTTACTCTGACTCCTCAATTATCATTTTATCAATGCGCGCATTTAAAGGAGTATGTTATGTCGAAAGCCATTATGGAAACCAGCAAAGGCACTATCAATCTAGAGTTGTTTGATACGGATGCCCCCAGAACTGTTAAAAACTTCAGTGATCTTGCAAAAAAAGGATACTACGATGGACTCACCTTTCACCGTGTGATCAATAACTTCATGGTACAGGGCGGATGTCCCGATGGTACTGGCTGTGGCGGGCCGGGGTATCAGATCGATTGCGAGATCAACTCCCAGAAGCATACACCGGGTACGCTGTCCATGGCACATGCAGGCAAGAACACAGGCGGAAGTCAGTTCTTTATTACCCATGTTGCCACACCGCATCTTGATGGCGTTCACACCGTATTCGGGCGCACCGAAGATATGGACGTTGTTAATGCTATCGTTAAGGGCGATACCATTAAGAGCGTGACCATCGAAGCGTAGAGGTTGGATCTGTCTCGTGTCGCGTATTGGAGCCGGGGTGTGCACTTCTTTATAGGAGTTGCACGGCTGGTGCCAGATGCTCTGTGTCCGAAGGATGCTGTGTGATGGACTTACCCTGCTCAATAGGTCGTCAACACGATCGTCCTGAATCTCCTTTTGAAGGCCCCGGTGGCATCAAAATGCTGCTGGCGATTGCCGTCCCCATGATTGTTTCCAATGCTGCGGAAACGATTATGATGTTTGTGGATCGGCTGTTCCTTTCCAATCTTGGTCGCGAGCACTTGTCTGCCGCAATGGCAGGTGGACTCACGATGTTTGTGCTCATGACCTTCTTTTTGGGTATCATTGGCTACGTCAATGCTCTCGTCGCCCAGTACTATGGGGCGGGGCGCCGCGATCAGTGTGGTCTCAGTTCTGCCCAGGGGCTGATCTTGAGCTTCGTGAGCTACCCACTCATACTGCTCGCCATACCGTTGGGGTGCATGCTTCTGAAAGGATCGGGGCATGACGCGCTGCAAACTGAACTTGAGGTGACCTACTTCACCATTCTTGCATTTGGCAGTATCATGGGGCTGTTACGCTCTGCGATCTCCAGCTTCTTCTGTGGCATTGGCCGTACGCGCATGGTCATGGTGGCCAATCTGATTGCCATGGTTGTCAACATGGGCGCGAACTACGTCCTGATCTTTGGCCATTTTGGGTTCCCTGCACTTGGAATGCGTGGCGCTGCGTATGGAACGCTGTTGGGGTCGGCTTCAGGGCTGCTTATGCTATTGATTCCCTATTTTCTTCGCGGGGTGCGCGTTGAGTTTGGAACGCTATCAGGATTGCGCCTCTGCCCGACGATGATGTGGAAGTTGTTGAGGTTTGGTCTTCCCTCTGGCATCGAGTTCTTCCTCAATATGGCCGCCTTTAATGTCTTCGTTCTCATGTTTCATTCCTATGGCATCAATGCGGCGGCGGCGATCACCATTACCTTTAATTGGGATCTCGTCGCATTTCTGCCGATGTTGGGATTCAACCTGACGGTTATGAGTCTGGTTGGGCGCTATATGGGAGCGGGCCGCCCCGATCTCGCTGAGCGGGCGACCTACTCTGGGCTTAAAGTGGCAACGCTCTATGCAACGAGCATGGCGTTTCTCTTTCTCTTTTTCCCCCACATGTTGGTGGGTGTCTTTTCTCGCGGAGCCATTGCGGCGCATGCTGCCGGGGTGCTCCCTTTGGCCGTTGCGGCTTTGCGGATCGCCGCATTCTACACTGCTGCTGATGCCGCGGCCGTCGTGTTTAGTGGAGCGTTGCGCGGGGCGGGGGATACCCGTTGGACAATGTGGTTTTCCGTTGTGCTGCATTGGTTCATGGCGGGTGTCAGTTACGTTTTGATTAAATGGGTGCACGCGCCGCCATTAGTGTCATGGTGTTGTTTTACGCTGCTGGTGTTTGTTTTGGCGGGGTCCCTGTATCTGCGATTCAAAGGTGGCAAATGGCGGCTCATTCAGGTTGTCCAGCCCGTGACAGCGTTGCCCCCACCCGGCAGTGATGCGGCCGGCATGACGCCGCCAGACTCGGTTTAAGAGGCCTCAATGATTTTGGTGGCGACCTCTTCTTGATTTAGGCCCGCGCACGCAATGGTGATGTCGGCGTATTGGGTGTAGAGAGCGAGCCGCTCCTGGAATAGATCGTCGAAGGATTGGTCGGGTCGTTTTGCGATGCCCCGTGTCGTGAAATTGTGGATACGGGCTGTCAGGGTGGTCAGTGGCGTATCGAGAAAGACGATAACGCCCTGAGAGCCGAGATGGCGCATGGCGAAATCGCTATAGGCTGCACTTCCCCCGGTGGCAATGACATGGCTTTGCGCTGAGATGGTGAGCAGGATACGCTCTTCAATCTGCCGCAAGACCATATGCCCTTCTGCATTGAGAATATCCTGTAGCGAGCGATTCTCGGAAACCTGAATCAAGACATCCGTATCGAGAAAGTCGTAGGAGATCTGTTTGGCAAGAATGACACCAGCCGTACTCTTTCCAGACCCGGGCATCCCGATTAGCACTATATTCTGTTCAGATTTCATGCTGTTCCTATTCTGTGTTATGGAATCAATCTATCCCTGTGCAATTGGGTCACCACCCGCAACAGTCGTGGTCGATGTCGTGTGTACCCATATTCGTGATCGGATACGGCCTTGTCGTAGTTGGTATCGCTACAGGACAGCTCGCCCCGAATTGATACCATGGCATATCATGCTCCATAGCGCATGTAGAGAAGCAAACGATTGCTATTCTTTATCGAAAAACTGCCACTTCCCGTCAGTCAGCTTGAACTTGTATGAGTCCGTATCATTGCCGTACAGGGTACCGTAAAATGGTGCGGTGATTGTGGTGATTTCCCTTTTGACAAATACACGGTGGACTGTGTTTGATCGAATCTCTTTCCTGAAATTTTCGCTATCCTCCAGAAACTGCTTCGATTTCTGTCACCCGCTATCAGGAACGCCTACTGTTGCTTGAAGCATGATCGACCATAGGGGGCGGGGAGGAAAACGTTGTTTATTATTGTGTCCATAAACCGACCTTTGCGAACACAGTTTTCCAAGGGGTCGATTTGTTTGCCTCTATAGCTCAATGTAAGGATCGAGTAGGTGGACGCTGTCTGCATATTCGGGGTGAGGGGTGAATACGGTTTGAAAGCCTTCCGATACCCAGATCTCGATGGGATTTTTATCAGGAACCAGAAGGGCCTGGGTGTTGGGACATTCTGCTAGAAGCGCGGGAGCGTTCTCAACGCCCGCAACGAAGAGCGCGGTGGACATGGCATCTGCTTCTATGGCGGTGGTGCTGAGGACGGTTACGCCCGCCATTCCCTTGACCGGATATCCTGTGCGCGGGTCAATAATGTGGGCGTAGGATTTTTCCTTGATGTAAACGAACCGTTCGTAATTTCCTGAGGTGGCGAGTGACATGCCGCTGGCAATGGATAGTGCCCCTAGCGTCTTGCTCGTGTCAAAGGGGTGGCGTACGCCGATTCGCCACGGTCGATCCGGAGTGGCCATGCCGTGGCAACGGATGTTGCCGCCGAGGTTGATTAGTGTGTTGGCGGGAAGGCTGCTTGTTAGATGGTCATAAGCGAGGTCCACTGCAAAGCCTTTGGCAATGCCACCAAGATCAATGCTCATGCCAGGTTGATCAAATCCTGCGGTATGTGAAACTGGGTTGAGCTTCATATGTTGATATCCGGTGTTGCTTCGTAATTTGGAGATCGCCTCGACTTCGGGGAGGTTGGTGGGTGTTGTGCCTCCGCTGAACCCCCACAGGCGAATAAGGGGGAAGAGTGTTGGATCGAATGCGCCCCCCGAGATTTTGGAATAGTGGATGGTCTTTTCGAGCATTTGGAATGTTTGTTCGCTGACAGATATCATGCCAGTGGCGTTGTTGAGTTGTGTGATCTCGCTGTCAGGACGATAGACTGAGAGGGTTTGGTTGATTTCATCGAAGCAGCGTGCGGCTTCGGTATGGTAGCGCTCTATTTTTTCGGCGTCATCACTACGAAGCGTAACGGAAGCAAACGTTCCCATTGTGAGCCAGGTCTTTTCAACGGGAGGGGGTGTTGGTTTTCGACATCCACTGATGATAACGGTGATGATGGATAGGGTTATAGCGGCTTGGAATTTCATGCTGTTTCCTCTTAGGGTGCTGATAGAATTTGTGGAAGTTGAGCGGCGTTGCCTTGTGTGAACGCGTCAAAACCGCGCTGTGTTCGTTCCGAAGGAAACTGATTATGAAGTCTTTGGAATAGGGCTCTGGCTTCTGACCCGTGCTGGTAAAACTTGAGTGTCTGTATGGCTGAGGCCAGAAAGGATGCGAAGGCTTCGGCTGGAAGCTCATTAGATGCACCTGCTATGGCATCTTCAAAGGTCTTGATGATGTTGGGGAGTAAATCAAATTCGGGAGAGGTGACAAAAAGGTCTCCGTCTTTGCTATAGGTAAGCCTTCCGTGATTAAAGAGGGCGACCATGGATTGGCAAATCATGCGTTCACACATGGGGCTGGGATGATCAGGATTGGCGATTGCGCCAAGAGATGCCCAGTAGAGGGCATGTGTTTCGGCAACGCGCCAGTCGAGTGGCCCATATTGTGAATCCAGCTTCATCATGTATGCGGGATCGAGTCCGTAATCCTGCAGATGCGTTGTGCTGTCTGCGCGATGCTGCAGCGTGGCGTAGTCTGGTTTTCCTTCTTGCCCCAGAAGCGCCATTATCTGTTTAGCCCATTCGCGCTTGTAGTAGGACGCTGCGAGGTCTGAGTTGGACCCAATTTTATGAAAAAAGAGCCACCCCAGTTCGTGATAAAGCAGAGGCTGATTTGGGCAGTGGCGAATCCCCCGATCGCGCAGGAGGGTGATGCCATTTTGCACCCATCTCCATCGGTCTGAATCGGTGGGCATCATAACGCTAATATTGTAAGCCATGTTCCATGCCTGAAGTGCCCATATTTCAGCGAACCGGGGTTCGAGCGTGGTAATCCAATCGGCTAACTGTACGAGTTCAAAGTAGCGGCCCTTGTCCTGGAGATCTGCAGCCCGGAGCCACAATAGATCTGCGGTAAGTCCGCGAAAGCCAGCCAGTGTCACGGTTGTGAGGGGGGGGGGGCGGGGGGGGGGAGGTGGTAGGTGGGAGGTGGGAAGGGGGCGGGTTGGCGGTGTGAGGGCTGTTGAGTCCGGCGAGGGCGAGCAAGGTAAACCCGGTAATGACTACGCCAAGTGTACGTAGGCGATCCAGCTTCTGGCCTCTGACCTTTGACCTCTGGCTTCCGTTTTTCATGCTGCGAGCTCCTTTTGGGATAGAAGCAGAGCTGATACGGTCCCGAGGATCAGGGGGAGTATAAGCAGTAGCAAGATGACACTTTCTGCGGTTTGTTGCCACGAGAACAGCATGCCATTTCCCAGAGCGGTTATCGGAAACGCGTTTGCAAGGGTTGTGGTGGAGTGTTTGATCATGAGTAGAATCTGTTCAAATTGTGTGACAATGGCATTGGCGGACTCTTCGTGACCATGATGAGCGGGTGCTTTGGAGAATCCTGCTGCCAGCGTAAGTGAAAGCAGAGTCGAGGCGCCTGCAAAGACAGCAACGGGAAAAGAGAAGAGCGCACCCATTGTGAGCCCGATGGCGGCAACGGCAGCAAGTATTGAGAGCATAGCGAGCATGCCGCGTAGGAGGTTTAAAATAAAAGGGCTTTCGTGAAGTAGTAGTGCAACAGGGGCATCTGCATCAAAGAAGAGGTGTGGGGCGGTCTCTGTTGATTTGTAGGCAAATGTGATTGTGATTGTGTTCTGCGTTGGAGCGAAGTCGCCTGGTATGGCAAGGCAATGAACGCCATCGAGAATGTTTGTTACGGTCAGTGTGATCGGGATGCATCTCTCTGAGGCAAGTGTCCAGATTCCAGAAATGGGGGCTCGTTCAGTTGGGCTACAACGAAAGTGGAACTGGAGTGAACGTTTGGCGTTGCTGCCGTGTTTTCTCCCATTACTGGGCAATGTTACACTCCATGATCGAGATGTGCCCGGACTGACGATTGCCTCTTTGATTTTCAGTTCCTGAAGAAAACGATCAATGGGCACGTTTTGGGTGGCTTCTCCTGCCCTTACCTTGACCCAGCGCAGGTGTTCGGCCTCTTGTATTAGGTATGGTGGCGTTTGCGGTATGATGGCTCGCCGACCTGTGAGTACCTGATTCTGAAGTGCGGCATATTCCTTCGGCGCTTTTGAATAGTGCCGCGCCGTTATTGTGACCGAGAGCAGCATGCCAAGTGTCGCCACGATAATGAGCACGCTGTTGATCACGAGTAGTCCCAGCCATTTTCCAGCCCAGATTTCAAACGTGCTGATCGGTTTTACAGAAATGGATTGAAGCTGTCGGTTTGAAATTTCCAGAGCAATTAGCCCTGTCGACATCCAAAGTGTTCCAAGCAACAGGATGGCAAAGAGAATGCCGAGCGGGTAGGTGATTACCATTCGTATGTGACCGACGGCCGTGCCGTCTCCGTGGAGGGCAAGTGGAAGGCCGAGTGTGATTCCAAGCGTAGCTGCCAAGAGCCAGGTGCAGGCGCGACTCCGGACACCCGTGCGAATGGTGAGGCGTGCGATTGAGCGTATGGGGTTGATTGTGATCATGGGGACCTGAGAAAAGGAGCCAGTTGTGTTTTTTGACTTACCCCGGAAGGGGAGCGGTTATTGGGTGTCGTTGCCTTTGCAATGGCATCCACAAAAAAGGTTTCAAGCGCTAGCGTGGGATTGTCAATCTCGGGAGGGGTTCCGCAAATTTTGCTAATCGCTGCGGTGATGGAGTCTATCTGTTCTGGTGAGGGCCGATTGATCCCGAAGCGAATGCGGTCGCGGCATGATAGCAGTGTGTCCATCGCCCCTTCGGTCAGGCAGCGACCGTTGTGTAGCAGTGCAATACGATCACACACATCCTGGACATCGGCCATGAGATGCGAGGAGAGTATGATGGTCTTGCCTCGTGCGGCAAGCGCCCGTAACAGATCTTTGATTTGGTGACACCCCACGGGATCAAGTCCGGCTGTGGGTTCGTCGAGAATCACGAGATCAGGATCATTGATTAGCGCTTGGGCGAGACCGATGCGCCGTGCCATCCCTTTTGAAAACTCGCCAACGGAGCGGTCTGCCGCATGAGTGAGTCCGACCATATTGAGGAGTTGGTCAATGCGGTCTTTGAGTTGTACTCCCTTCAGACCGAAGAGTCCCCCATAGAAGCGCAATGTTTCCGCCGCGGTGAGCTGCTGATAGAGTTGGGATTCTTCGGGGAGATAGCCGATGTGCCGTCGGTTGGCAACATTACGTGGGGTGCTTCCGAGGATGGTGACACTTCCTGACGTGGGATGCAAAAGACCAAGAAGCAACTTGATCGTGGTGCTCTTACCCGAACCATTTGGACCTAATAGGCCGAAAACCTCCCCGCGCGACACGGAGAGATCGAGCTGGGTTAGGGCGTGTACTTTGGGCCGATTCCAGAAGTCTCTGAACACTTTTGTTAGGGCTGTGGTGGTTACAATAGGATTACTCATGATGCCTCCGCATGTTGAAATGCCGCACCCCCAAGACAGAGGACTCCGGTTGTATAAAGGAATGTATAGAGGGCTGTTTGTGCGATACGGACTAGCGGGATTGTGCCGCCGCCCGCAATGGCATCAGCCACCCAGAAGTTTTGCCAATTTGGGGTTAGGTTATAGAGAATGCGCCCAAGGGGATGAGAGGAGGCCCCGAGCAGCGTGTCCGCTGTTAGGCCAAGCAACAAGAGTCCAAAACATATGGCGACGACAGGCGTTAGTGGTAGGCGTACGGCCAAGCTTAAGGCAATTGCAGCGAGAAGGATGAGGCCAAACGTGACGAGTAGTGCTGCAGCCAGAATTGGCCATTGAAGCTGCGGCTGATAAGATGCGATGTGCCACTGTCCTTCGCGCGAGACAAAACTGCAGGCGGCGGTAACCAGCGTGATCAATAGAGGTAGCGCGAGAAGCGCCGAGGCCGAAAATGCCCGTTTGTGACGGAAGTTGGCCCATGCACCGATGGCGCATGCGATCACGGGACATGCCATAACCTCGGCTGCTGTCAGATAATCAATCCGGTATCCAGCATTGGTGCTGTAGTGCATGGCAACGCGTTCTGCAAGCAGTGTTGCGAGACTTCCGCAGAGCGAAAAAACGAGAATCACGGTTGAGATGCCGATAAATTTGGCAATGAAGAATGTCCACCGCCCCACCGGTTTACTGAGCACGGCGGCGAGCGTACCCGCCTGGCGTTCGCGCTGTAGGGTTGCGCAGGCGGCGTAGCCTGCGAGGGCGAGGCCAAGCATAAGTTGGAAGGCCAGTCCGCTGTCGCGCGCCAACCTTCCGCTTTCCCCAATGTTGTGTGCTGTGATCAAGGGTACCGCCATGGTCAGCACGATACATGCCGTGGTGAGCAGCAGACATATCGGTTGCCGCAAGAGCTCCGCCGTTGTCAGCGACGCTAGTATGAAAAGTTGTCGAAGCTTGAGCATGAGGTACTTCCGTTATGAAAACCGTTATCCTACATTTGGCATTTGAGTAACTACAACACACGCAAAACACACGCAAAGTAATGAAGCAATATTTCGTGATTTCCGCGTGTTTCGGTGTTGAACTGCCCTTTCTAGGATTATCTTTAATAAAAGAGGAGTGTAGATGCCGTTCTGCATCTAGACCACAAAAAAAGCCCCGTTTGCAAAGTGCAAACGGAGCTTCTGGTTTTGTTGTTTTAGAATCTACGCTTCTTGCTCGGCCTGATCCATTTCAGCCATGGCGGCACGGCGGCTGAGTTTAACGCGGCCCCGGTCGTCAATGCCGACACACTTGACCCACATGGTGTCACCGATTTTGCAGATGTCTTCAACGCTATTGATGCGGCAGTCTGCCATCTCGCTGATGTGCACCAGTCCATCTTTTCCGGGTAGGATCTCAACGAATGCACCGAATTCTTTGATTCCGGTGACGCGTCCTTCGTAGAGTTGTCCTTCTTCGGGATCCATTGAGATCATCTGGACTTCGCGTGTGGCGAGTTCCATGGCTTCGCTGTCGCGAGCGTAGATGCTAACGGTGCCATCTTCTTCGATGTCAATCTGCGCACCCGAAAGCTCGGTGATCCGGCGGATGTTTTTGCCACCCGGTCCAATCAGTTCGCCGATCTTTTCTGGATCAATTACGATCTGCTCAATGCGCGGTGCGTGCACGGAGAGCTCTTCGCGCGGTGCTGGAAGGACGGATTCCATGAAGTCCAGAATCTCAAAGCGTGCTTTTTTGGCTTGTTCAAAAGCGCCTTCGACGAGGTCCCAGTTCAGTCCGGGAATCTTGAGGTCAACCTGGAAGCCGGTGATGCCCTTGCGGGTTCCAGCAACCTTGAAGTCCATGTCGCCGCAATGATCCTCGGTTCCGAGAATGTCAGTGACGAGCTCGGCTTTGCCATTACCTGTGAACAGGCCGATGGAAATGCCCGCGACGGGTGCGGTGATTGTGACACCAGCATCCATCATAGCGAGTGAGCCTACGCAGATACTGGCCATTGATGATGATCCGTTGGATCCCATGATGTCCGACACGATGCGCACGGTGTAAGGGTAATCTTCCGGAATAACTTCACGCAGTGAGCGTTCGGCCAGTGCACCGTGTCCGATTTCGCGTCGCCCGGTGAATCCGAGCCGCCCGCATTCCCCAACGCTGTAGGGCGGGAAGTTGTAATGGAGCATGAAGCGCTTCTCGCCGATGCCGCCTGTAATCGCGTCGCCGTTTTGTTTATCTGAGCGCGTTCCAAGTGTTACGGTTCCCAACGACTGCGTCTCACCGCGGTTGAAGTATGCGGATCCGTGTGTGCGTGGCAGGATGCCGCACTCTGCTTTGAGTCCGCGCAGAGCATCGAATGGACGCCCGTCTATGCGCTTGCCGTGCACGAGTACGTTGTTGCGAACGGTTTCAATCTCGAATTCATCGAACATGAAGCGGAACTGCTCGGCCGTCATTTCCGGGAATTTTGCGAGCAGCGTCTCTCTCAGAGAAGCCTTCAGTGCGTTCTCTTTGCCGTGGCGTTCGAGTTTACCGGCGATCGTGAGTACCTCGGCGAACTCAGCGCCGACAGCTTCGCGGGCGGCTTCGAGCAGTGTTGTGTCGGGCTCTGATACGGTCACGACCTTTTCGGGGAGTCCGAGTTTGGCGCGCAGTTCAAGTTGAGCATCGCAGATCTTGACGCAGAATTCCTGGGCAAACTTCATTGCGGCCACGAGATCGGCTTCTGCAATTTCTTTGCCGCCACCCTCAATCATCAGGGGGAGGTCGCGTGTTGCTGCGTAGACCAAGTCCATGTCGCTCAGTGCGCGCTGCTCATGCGTGGGGTTGACGACGAATTCACCATCAACGCGTCCTACACGAACACCCGCGATTGGGCCGAGGAAGGGAATTTCGGATAACGTGAGCGATGCACTTGATACGACGATACTCAGGATATCAGAGTCATTCTGGCCGTCTGCGGAGAGCAACATGTTGTTGATCTGCACGTCGTTGAAGTAGTCGGCGGGAAACAGGGGACGAATGGGACGATCCGTGAAGCGGGATGTCAGAATTTCTCCCTCGCTGGGACGCCCTTCGCGTTTAAAGAATCCACCGGGGAAACGTCCTGCGGCATAGAATTTTTCGCGATATTCGACTTGCAGCGGGAAGTAGTCAATTCCTTCGCGAGGCTTATCGGTGCAGGTGACTGCTGAGAAAAGGACGGTGTCGCCAAGTTGAATGGTGCAGGAACCTGCAGCTTGCTGGGCGAGGACGCCAGCTTCGAGTGTGAGCTCTTTGTCTCCGAGCATAACGGAAACGGTTGTAGAATCTTTCATTATCTGTACTTCTTTCTTTTTTTGTCTTTGAAGAGAATCCGCCGCAGTATGGGAGCAAATACGATTGCGCCCGCCAGAGGGATTTCTCCCTTAGGGACGGATGTAATACGAGCAGTTAGACTAGCGACGTATACCGAGTTCTTTGATGAGACTCTCGTACTTGTCGGTATCTTTGCTATTGATGTAATCCAAGAGGCGACGCCGCGCGCTGACCATTTTGATAAGGCCGTGGCGGGAGTGGTGGTCTTTCTTGTTTTGTTTGAGATGCTCTGTCAACGCTTCAATGCGTTTGGTGAGCACCGCAATCTGGACATCGGAAGACCCCGTGTCGCGTTCGTGTCGCTGAAACTGTTCTTGGATTGCTGCTTTGTCGATCTGGCTCATTGCCGCTCTGATTCCCTTCTTCGTCTCTTACTTGCTTCTTCGTTTATCTGTCGGGCGAAATATAGACGGGCTGTTTCCCCGTGTAAAGCAGGATTTTCGAGAAAGGGTTTTGCGGAGGGCTGTGGAGTGTGAGGCGTAATCTGTAGAGAGTGGCCTGTGGAGGTGTTGAGGGTGGATCTGGGCATGGGTAACACTTCACGGTATATATGGCCCCCGCTCCTCGTAACTTCGCGCGCCAGCGCGTGAATTCTCGCGTCCGTGGGGCAACACGATCCACCGGTTGGCGCCGGAGGCTACAAAGAAGTTTCCTCCCTGTATTATCCCGCTGAGGCACGAAGCCGAGGGACGAGTCCTGATTCAAATTCCGACCCTTTCTATGGATGCGACACTACCTGAAACCCCCCATGTTTCTGGAAACCGCACAGGGATGGTACCCCACCGTCATTCTTGATCGTAATCGTAATCGTACTTGATTTTTGCTTGTATAATCCGATTCCGATTCCGATTCCGATTAAGATTCTGATTAGGATCCCGATTGCGATTACGATTATGAGTACGAGTTGAGGAACGGGGCTGATGGCCAAGGGGGAGGGGCAGCGGAATCCTAAATCAGGATGCCCTCCTCCTTGACTTCTGATCTCTGACCTCCACCCTCTGACTTCTGGATTTGGGGTTGTAGGGTTGTAGGGTGTTTTCGTAAGGTGTGGTCATGCGTGTAACGGGGGGAAAACTAGGGGGGAGGGCGATTCGTGTTCCGAGCGCTTCGGTGCGGCCGACTCAGGATCGTGTGCGGGAAGCGCTTTTCTCGGCGTTGCAGGCTGTGATTCCCAATATACGCTTTCTGGATCTCTTTGCGGGATCCGGGGCGGTGGGCATAGAGGCTTGGAGTCGCGGTGCGGTGAGTGTGTGTTGGGTTGAGAAGGATCGCCGGGTTCATCAGGTGCTCAAGTGTAATGTGACAACGCTGGGAGGGGAGGGGCTTGATGCTTCTGTTATGCGTTGTGTTTGTGCGGATGTCTTCAGTTTTTTAAGAAAAGGTCTTGCCGAACCGCAGTTTGATATTATCTTTGCCGATCCTCCGTACCACAAGAGGCAGCGGGCCGCAGGAGCGCAATTTGGCTCGCGTTTGTTGGAGGCGGTTACTGCATCCGGGATGCTTACTCCCAAAGGGCTTTTGATTTTGGAGCAGGGAAGCGATGAGTGGGTTCCAATGGTGGATGGATGGGAGCTGGTTCGAGATCGGCGATATAGTGGATCAAGGATCCGTTTTTTTAGAGCAAAGGGAGATGCGTCATGACGAGTGTTGCTATTTATGCGGGAACGTTTGACCCTTTGACATTTGGTCATCTGGATTTGATTGAGCGCTGTACGGATATTTTTCCACGTTTGATTGTGGCGGCTTCGTCGGACACAATGAAGAAGACTCTATTTAATGCGGATGAGCGTGCGGATATGATTCGTGGGGTTGTGTCGCGGCTGGGTATAAACAATGTGACGGTTGATGTTTTTGATGGCTTGCTGATAAATTATGCGCGGGAGCAGGAGGTGCGGGTGATTATTCGTGGCCTGCGGGCGTATTCTGATTTTGAGTATGAGTTTCAGATGGCTCTGACGAATCGGAAGCTGGCTCCCGAGATTGAGACCTTATTTATGATGCCCAAGGAGATTCATAGCTATGTGAGCTCCAGCACGGTGAAGGAAGTGTCCAGTCTTGGTGGGCGTACGAAGGATTTTGTTCCGATTGAGGTGCAGCAGGCTCTGGAGGCGAAGTTTGGAAAACCGGCCTAACTTGCTATTTCTTGACAGGAATGCTCCAAGACAAAGGAATGTCGCATGAAACTTGAAAATGTGCCGCCGGGGAGTGGCGATAGCCTCGTTCTCTATATGGACGAGATTCCTGAAGAGGGGCGCGATTATGCGGGTGAGATGTTGCCTGAGGTACTGGACATTGAGGCGGGGGAGCTTGTTGCGTTAAATGGCCCGCTGCACTATTCATTGCATGCTTCGCAGGTTTCTGGAGAGCTTTTGGTTCAGGGGTCGCTCGGGGTTTCCATTACGATGACATGCTGCCGGTGCTCGGCACCCTATTCAACGGAAGTTGAGGATCCCGCTTGTTTCTTGGATTATCAGGTTGATGAAACAACCGAATCTGTGGACTTGACCGAGGATATACGTGAAGCTATCATCCTTGCCTTTCCGTCGTACCCGGTTTGCAGTTCGGACTGCAAAGGGCTCTGTCCGCAATGTGGTGCGAACAAAAACACGAGCGAATGTAACTGTAAGCCGCCCGACGAAGTTCGCTGGGCGGCTTTGGACGGTTTGGGCCAGAAAAAAGAACGAAGGAGCTGAAATGGCTGTCCCCAAGAGAAAAACATCGAAAAGCAAGAGTCGTATGCGAAAACGCTCGCATGATACTGTTGTGCGTGCTGTACAAGCGTGTCCCGAGTGCGGGGCTCCTCAGCAGCCTCATCGCGTCTGCGCGTCCTGCGGCCAGTATAAAGGCAAGCAGGTTCTGACTGTCGAGACCGCCTGAGTTAAAAGGCAGGAGCGAGAATGCGAATCGCTGTTGATGCCATGGGGGGGGATCATGCCCCTCGGGAAGTGGTTGCCGGTGCTGTCCAGGCTGCGCGGGAACTCTCGACCGTCACCGATATATATCTGGTGGGGGACGAGGCGTCCGTAAAGGCTGAGCTTGCGCTGTGCGGTAGCATTCCCTCAAACATCCATATTCGGCATGCTTCTCAGGTTGTCGAAATGGGAGAGGCTCCTGCGTTGGCGATTCGCCGTAAGCGGGATTCTTCGATTGGGCGTGCGGTCGAAATGGTGAAAGCGGGTGAGGCCGATGCTGTGATGTCGGCTGGCAACACCGGTGCCGTTGTTGCGGCGGCGACCCTTAAGCTGCGAACGTTGGCTGGTGTGGATCGACCCGCGATTGCGGCGATTATGCCGACGCGTGGCAATCCGCTGGTGCTTGTTGATGCGGGCGCTAATTTGGATTGTGACCCGGCGTTGCTGCGTCAGTTTGCTGTGATGGGGAGCGTTTATTCGCGCGTTATCTTGGGGCGGAAACGCCCCGTTGTTGGACTTTTGAGCATTGGCGGCGAAGACATTAAGGGCAATGAGATCACCAAAGAGACGTTTTCCATGCTTCAGAACTCTCCTCTGAATTTCATTGGTAACGTTGAGGGGCACGATTTGTTTGCTGGCGAGATGGATGTTGTGGTGACGGATGGTTTTGTGGGAAACATTGTATTAAAGACGAGTGAGAGTGTCGCGCATGCCTTTGGGCATTGGATGAAGGAAGAGTTTAAGAAGAGTTGGATCCGCCTGCTGGGCTGCGTGTTTTTACGTGGTGCGTTGCTGTCGATGAAAGCGCGTCTGGATCCAGAAAGCTACGGCGGCGCCCCGCTGTTGGGTGTTAATGGTGTTTGCATCATTACGCATGGGAGCTCTTCGAAGCGTGCAATCTATCACGCCATCCGCGTTGCCGGTGAATCTGTACATCATCACTTGAATCAAGAGATCGAAACCGAAATTGCAGCATTGGATACCCCTTTATGATGGAAGCGCACAACACAGAGACGGCGGTGACGATCGTTGGAACGGGAGCTTATCTGCCGGAGCGAATTCTGACGAATGCAGAGCTTGAGACGATGGTGGATACGTCTGACGAGTGGATCGTAACGCGGACGGGGATACGTGAACGCCGGATTGCCGGAGATGATGAACCCACTTCGGTTATGGCAGCCGGGGCGGCAAAACAGGCTTTGGCTAGCGCGGGGATTGCGGGTGAGGACGTGGATCTGATTGTCGTGGGTACCGTGACCCCGGATATGCCATTCCCCAGTACCGCCTGTTTGGTTCAGACGGCAATCGGCGCCACCAAGGCGTTGTGTTTTGATTTGGAAGCGGCATGTTCAGGGTTCCTTTATAGTATGGAAGTGGCACGCGGCATGTTGCTCAGCGGACATTATGAAACCGCTCTGGTCATTGGTGCCGAGAAAATGAGCTCGGTCACGGACTGGGAAGATCGCGGAACGTGCATACTCTTTGGTGATGGCGCCGGTGCGGTTGTTTTGAAGCGGACGGATCAGACGCGAGGTATTTTAGCCACCTCGGTTGGGGCAGATGGTTCATTGAGTGAGCTGTTGATGATTCCTGCTGGGGGATGTCGTATTCCTGCCAGCCATGATTCTGTTGATCAGCGCCAGCATTTCATGAAGATGGCGGGAAACAACGTATTTAAGCATGCTGTGCGTTGCATGACGGAAGCGGGTCGCGAAGCTCTGGAGAAAGCCGGATTGACCGTGGAAGACGTGGATTGGCTCGTTCCGCACCAGGCGAACATGCGCATCATCAAGGCAATTTCCGGCCGTTCAGGAATACCCATGGACAAGATCGTCGTCAATTTGGACCGCTTGGGCAACACGACTGCTGCTACGATTCCGATGGCGCTGGATGAAGCCGTTCGCGATGGACGGATTAAGCCGGGAGACATTGTGCTGATGATCGTCTTTGGGGGTGGTTTTACATGGGGTGCCACCGTTCTGGAAATGTGAGGGTTTCGAGTTCTGAGTTCTGTCAAAAGTTTAATGAAAAGTATGAAAACGGGGAGAAGGTTGACGACTACGGCGACGACTACGGATTACGAGGATAACGTTCTTAATCGTCCATCGTAGTCGTCGCCGTAGTCGTCCACCGATGGCAGGAAATGAGAGAATAGCCTAAGAGATATGCGTGTAGGAGTACGTGTACGAGTACGGGAAGAGCCGATGCGCCCCTTACTCGTACACTCGAATCTCCCCCCTCGCTGGATGGGGATTAGAGCGTTGGAAAACAGGGGAGAACGGCCATATCTCCGTAACACCCTGATGAACAGAGAGTTGAGAGTGGGCTCTGCGGGTTAGAACAAAGAGGATGAGAAATATGAGTAAGCGTGCAATATTATTTTCGGGGCAGGGCGCCCAGTTTGTCGGGATGGGCAAGGATCTTGCCGATGCATTTCCAGCCTGCAAGGCTTTGTATGAAAAGGCAGATGAGGTTCTCGGCTATGCGCTTTCAAAAATCTGTTTTGAGGGGCCAGTTGAGGAACTGACCAAATCGAATCATTGTCAGCCCGCAATTTTTGTGACCAGCATTGCTTGCTATACAGCACTGAAAGAGAGTGTGCCCGAGCTTGAGGTGTCCATGATGGCCGGGCTTAGCCTTGGTGAGTGGTCCGCATTGCATGCCTCCGGCGCCATGTCGTTTGAGGATACGTTGCGTGTGCTTGAGGCGCGCGGTCGCGCGATGCAGGAGGCATGCGATGAAAAGGATGGCTCCATGGTTAGTGTCATTGGGTTGTCGAAAGCGCACCTTCTCGAAATTTGCGAAGCCACAGGCGTGGAGATGGCAAACCTGAACTCCGAGGCTCAGACCGTATTGTCGGGAGCGCGTGCGGGCATTGAAAAAGCGGCTGCGATGGCTACGGAAATGGGTGCCAAGCGTGCGATTGTTTTGCAGGTTGCCGGAGCGTTTCATTCATCCCTGATGGCATCTGCCACCCCAAAACTTGAGGTCGTGCTCAATGCGGTTCCCGTTCAGTCGCCCGCAATTCCGGTTGTCGCCAATGTGACGGGGCAGCCGCACGGCGATGCTGATGCCATTCGCGAGGTGATGCTGAAGCAGGTAACCGGCTCGGTGCATTGGTATGAGAGCATCAATGCGATGACGGCTGCGGGTGTGAGTGAGTTTGTTGAGTGTGGACCCGGTGCAGTGCTGACAGGGTTGGTTAAACGTATTGCCGAGCGCGGAACCCCCCTCTACAATATTCAGGATATTGCGACTCTGGAGAAGACGGTTGCTGCGATTAGTGAATAACAAACGGAGAATGACATGGGCGTATTGGACGGAAAAACAGCACTAGTCACGGGAGCGGCCCGGGGGATTGGTCGCGCGATTGCGGAAGAGCTCGCACGTAACGGTGCCAACTTGGCACTTTGCGACTTGCAGGCCGAGTGGCTGGCAGAGACTGCGGCATCTGTTGAGGCTCTCGGCGCGAAGGTTGCGTGCATTTCGGTGGATGTCAGCAATGGCGAGGCTGTAACGAAGGCCGTTGCGAGTGTGATCGAGACCTTTGGAAGTATTGATGTGTTGATCAACAACGCGGGCATCACCAAAGATGGTTTAATGATGCGCATGTCCGAAGCGGATTGGGATGCGGTGCTGTCAGTGAATCTGAAGGGGACGTTCCTATTTACAAAGGCTGTATCCCGTCCGATGATGAAGCAACGGAGTGGCGCCATTGTGAATATCGCCTCAATTATTGGCTTGATCGGAAATGCGGGGCAATGTAACTATGCAGCGTCAAAGGCGGGGGTAATCGCCTTGACGAAGTCGACAGCCAAGGAGCTTGCGGCGCGCAATATTCGCGTGAATGCAGTGGCGCCCGGTTTCATTAAATCGAAGATGACGGAAGTCTTGTCTGAGGACGTGAAGCTGAAGATGCTGGATCAAATACCGATGAAGCGCTTCGGGGTACCGGGGGATGTTGCGCGTACGGTACTGTTTCTGGCAACGGAAGCATCATCGTACATGACGGGTCAGGTCTTGACAATTAGTGGTGGAATGGTCATGTAGGTTGGGGTCTTCCTTAGGGGGGATTTAAACAACAACGCAATAATAGGAGAAGAGTAAAAATGGCACTTGCAGACAAAATCAAAGAGATCATTGTAGAGCAGTTGGGTGTGAATGCAGATCAGGTGACGACCGAAGCCTCTTTCATTGAGGATCTTGGCGCTGACTCGCTGGATACTGTAGAGCTCGTAATGGCATTCGAAGAAGAGTTTGGTGCAGAGATTCCTGATGAAGACGCAGAAAAGCTGACGACTGTCGGTGGCGTTATTGCGTATATGACGGAAAAGGGCATCGAGGCTTAAAGTTCTTATAACGGGATGCGACCGTGGAGCCTTGTTTCGTGCGGCTCCTCGGTCGGTTTTGCTTGGAACCCCTGGCTGGAATAGTAGGAGCGAATCGTGGAAAAGAGAAAAGTTGTTGTTACAGCCATGGGTGTGGTTTCTCCCATCGGTTCGACGCTCCAAACGTTCTGGGACAGTCTCCAGAATGGCCGTGGTGGCGTTGGCGTGATCGAGGGCTTTGACGCATCTGAGTTTTCAGCCCAGGTTGCGGCCGAGGCTAAAGATTTTGATGTTAGCGCCTTCATTGACCGCAAAGCTCAGCGGCGCATGGATCGCTTCTGTCATTTTGCGGTTGCCGCTTCGAAGATGGCAATGGATTCTGCTGGATTTGATCGAGACGTTGAGGATTCTACCCGAATGGGTGCAATCGTCGGATCCGGGATTGGCGGATTGGGTACGCTTGAGGTACAGCATAAGGTGCTGCTTGAGCGGGGACCGGGCCGTTGTTCACCTTTCATGATTCCCCAAATGATCTCAAACATGGCCTCTGGCCTTGTTGGCATTGAGCACAAATTGTGCGGCCCCAACTATGCTGTCGTTTCTGCCTGTGCCACATCCGCTCACGCCATTGGCGATGCGATGCATATTATCCAACGCGGTGAGGCAGAGGTGATGCTGGCCGGGGGTTGCGAGGCGGCCATCACGCCTTTGGGTATTGCTGGATTTGCCTCAATGAAAGCCCTGAGTACGCGCAACGACGATCCCGCGACAGCGAGTCGGCCCTTTGACAAAGAGCGGGATGGTTTTGTTATGGGCGAAGGTGCTGCCGTTCTCGTTCTGGAAGAGTACGAGCACGCTAAAGCACGTGGCGCCGAGATTTATTGCGAAATCGCCGGTTTTGGACAAACCTGCGATGGCTACCACATGACCGCTCCCATGGAGTCCGGCGAAGGAGCTACGCGGGCGATGTTGATGGCGATGGACACGGCGGGTGTGAATCCGGCTGATGTGGATTACATCAATGCGCATGGCACGAGCACACCCCTCAATGATAAGATTGAGACACGGGCGATCAAGGGGGCGTTGGGAGACGATATTGCCCGCAAGGTTATGATCAGCTCCAGCAAATCCATGACGGGTCATCTTCTGGGTGCCGCTGCGGGTGTGGAGTCGATTGCCTGTGCCATGGCTATCAGGGATGGCGTTGTTCCTCCGACAATCAACCAAATTGTTCCTGATCCTGAGTGCGACTTGGACTATGTTCCGAACACGGCGCGTGAAGCCAAGGTGCGCGTTACGCTAAACAACTCTCTTGGGTTTGGTGGTCACAACGCCTGTGTTTGTATAAAAGCAATCGACTAGGCGTTGACGAAATTCTGCGATCAAAAGGGCTCACGGGCAACCGTGGGCCTTTTTTATCAAGCATTACACGTCCAGCAACGCCTTCGGCGAGATGCTTCGGCAAGCTCAGCATGACAATCCGGCAGGAAATCCGACAGCCTCGAGGCTGTCATTCCGAGCGAAGTCGAGGAATCTTGAGCTTACCCCAGCGTGCGTTTTACGGTGTCGGCGAGTGAGGAGGCAAGCTGGTCGACGAGGGCTTCGGTGGGGCCTTCTACCATGACGCGGCACATGGATTGTGTGCCTGAGTAGCGTATTAGGGTGCGCCCTTTGTTCCCGAGTTCTTTGTTTGCCGCAGCTTCTGCTTTCATAATCTCGGGGATGGTTTCCAGTGGCGGCTTGGAGGTGACGTTGATATTGATCAGGCGCTGGGGGGCTCGCTGAAAGACTTTTCCGAGCTCTGAGAGCGGTTTGCCGCTACGGCGCATGACTGCCAGAAGTTGTAGGGCGGAGATAATGCCGTCTCCGGTGGTGTGGTGATCGAGAAAGATCGTGTGCCCAGACTGTTCGCCCCCTATGGAGGCACCTTGTTGCTGCATGAGTTCCAGCACATTGCGATCACCGACATCTGCATCTTCGTATTGGATGCCCATTTCGTCAAAGGCAACCCGCAGTCCAAAGTTGCTCATGGGCGTAATGATGACCTTGTTGTTGTTCAGCTCACCTGCCTCTTTCATCGCTTTTGCACAGATGGCCATGACGTGGTCACCATCGAACTCTTCGCCGTGTTCGTCAACGGCAATGAGTCTGTCGCCATCGCCGTCAAATGCTAAGCCCACATCGGCACCGAGTTCGCGCACTTTTGCTGCGAGATCCTGCGTATGCTGTGATCCGCAGTTGTCGTTGATGTTGAGTCCGTTTGGCGTTCCGTGAATCACAGTTACCTCGGCTTCAAGTTCTCGGAAAATGATAGGAGCAACTTTGTAGGTGGCGCCGTTGGAGCAGTCGATGACCATTTTCATGCCTTCGAGCGTGAGGTTCTCGGGAAAGGATTGTTTGCAAAAGACAATGTAGCGCCCTGTGGCATCATCAATGCGTTTTGCCCGCCCGACTTCTTCGGCAGTGGGCCGAATGGCGTTTATGCGACCGGAGGCAATGATTTCTTCAATCTCCTCTTCAAGTCGGTAAGAGAGCTTGTAGCCATCGCGGGTAAAAATTTTGATACCGTTGTCCTGATAGGGGTTGTGGGAGGCAGAGATGACGATGCCCGCATCGGCCCGCATGCTTTGGGTGATATAGGCTGTTCCGGGTGTGGGGAGGGGGCCCAGTAAAAAGACGTCAACGCCCATGGAGCAGATGCCTGCGGTAAGGGCATTTTCGATCATGTAGCAGCTCAGGCGGGTGTCCTTTCCAATTACGATACGATGACGTTTATCATGTTGTTTGCAGACATGAGCGGTTGCCCGGCCAATGGCCAGCGCCATTTCGGCTGTCATTGGGTCCATATTGGCAATACCCCGTACGCCGTCTGTTCCAAAGAGTTTAGCCATGTTTAATCTCTCCCCATAGTGATTCAATTGAGTCGACAATACTTTGTAGCCACGCGGTGCCGTGTGATTTCACATCGGCGGGTAGGGCTTGGATGGCGTTGATGTAGTCATTGCGTCCAAGCGTTTGAATGGCGAGCAGGAATGCGTCACGAGTGGCGATGTCGCCGTTTTCGCTGTTGTTTGCAGAGAGTCCCAAGCGGGGCGCTACAGAGGACCATTGTTCCACAAAGCGGCGTTGGTTGGTGAGGGTGCCGCCGGTTCCTGTTGAGCGGTCAAGCGATTCGGAAAGCTTCTCTGCGAGCTGATCTAGCCGCTTTAGACGCTCGGTAATGGCGGCGCTAAGCTGCTGTAGAGCCCCTTCCAGGCAGGCTTGGGCGTAGATGTCATCTGCTGTCAGGAGTGGTCGCGCTTGCGCGTACCAAGCGTATAGGGCGTGCAGGTTTCCGATGTATATAAAGTTGTTATGGCAGATGCGGTCAATATCGCCAAAGATACTTGGGTCGTAATCAACCTCTTTGATGCGGTGTCCGGTTTGTCCAAAGACGAGTTTTCCGCGGTTAAGAACGTCGCGGCGGCAGATGGTACCTGCAGCCAGAATGGTGCCGTACGCGAGTCGGGTTGGTCCGACCAATCCTCCCTGGCCACCAAGAAAAATGGGGGGCTGGTCGAGCATGACGCCCTGGGGAACCTCTCCTGCCATTGAGGGGGTTGCTTTGTCCTGATGTGCTGTGAAGTTGAAGTGGATGTAGGATGAGCCAACCTCGCTATGGTTTTTCGGCCCTGTTCCCCCCGCCATGATGCAGTCGCAGAAGTTGATTAAACTCCCCAGCGTGACGTATGGCATGAGAATTGTCTGTTTCAGTCCAACCGTGTGAGCACAGGATGCGTTTTCTTCAATCAGCGTGCCTCCACGGACGTGGGCTCCCGAACCCAACGCGACGCCGTCCATGAGTGTCGTATCCGAGAAGAAGCCACCCTTGAGGTGAACGTTTTTGCCAATCTGGCCGTTGTGAAGTGTTACGGGAGCTTCTGCGCCCAGAACGGACCCCGGTCCGAGTGAGGTGTGTTCACCGGAGATGCGGCATCCGCTGTGAATCGTGGTGTCAGGCGCGATTCGCTGTGGGTTGATGCTGGCATCAATATCCACGGATTCCGGGCATCGTATGGTGACGCCACGTGTGATCAGGGCTTGTTTAACGCTGTTGTTTTCCACGCGTAACTTTCGTGAATTGCTATTCGACAGTGACGGATTTTGCCAAATTGCGGGGTTGATCAATTTCGCACCCGCGCGCTTTGGCTACATGGTACGCAAAGAGCTGTTCTGCGATAACTACTGGTATTGGTGAAATGAATTCCATGCACTCGGGGATCCATATGATGTCGTCCGCGTGTGTTTCTATTTCGCGATCGCCCTCGGTGGCAATGGCCAGAACGGGGGCTTTGCGTGCGCGACATTCTTGCATGTTGGCAATGGTTTTCTCGCGACCCGGGATTTTTGGCACGGCGGCAACGACAGGAACGGATTCACAGAGGAGCGCCAAGGGGCCGTGTTTGAGCTCTGCTGCGTGGTATCCCTCGGCGTGGATGTACGAGATTTCCTTGAGTTTCAGGGCGCCTTCGAGGGCGGCGGGGTACATGTATCCGCGACCCATATAGAAGAAATCCTCTTTGTCGGCATATTTCTCGGCAAGGGCTTTGATTTCGTCGTTATGATCAATAACCCGTTGGGCGAGTTCCGGTATGCGGGCGAGTTCTTTGACCATGGTTTCCCCCGCATGTTCAGAGAGCCGCCGCGTGCGGCCCATGAGAATGGCCATCATGGCCATGACGGTGATTTGGCAGGTGAAGGCTTTGGTTGAGGCCACGCCAATTTCGGGTCCGGCATGCAGATAGACGCCGCGGCCAGTTTCGCGAGCAATGGTGGAGCCGACGACGTTGCAGACGCCCAGAACTGTGGCGCCTTTGCGCGATGCCTCTCGTACGGCTGCCAGGGTGTCGGCGGTTTCGCCGGATTGGCTTATAGCGAGCATGCAGGTGTCGCGCAGCACGATGGGGTTTCGATCCCTAAATTCGGCGGCTTGCTGGATTTCTGAGGGAATGCTGGCAAATTCCTCGAAGTAGTTTTTGCCTACCATCCCGGCGTAGAGCGAGGTGCCGCAAGCGGCAATTGAAATGCGGTCGATGCGGGCCATTTCGTAGGCATCCATTTGCATGCCGCTCAGTTTGACGGAGCCTTCTTTTGGCAGCAGGCGTCCCCGGGTTGCGTTGGCGAGTGCTATGGGTTGCTCAAGGATCTCCTTAAGCATAAAATGTTCATGGCCCCCTTTTTCAATTTCTCCCAAATCCCAGTCAATCGTAGTGGGTTTTCGAGACACAGGGACGTTTTTGAGTGAGGTGATATCAATGCTATCGGGGGTTGCCGTCAGAATGTCTCCATCGTCCATGAAGATGACTTGATCGGTGTGCCCGATGATGGCGCTGACATCGGAGGCTACGATGGTTTCGCCTTTGCAGATGCCAATCACGATTGGACTGCCCTTGCGGGCAGCAACCATGAGATCGGGATGCAGGGGTGAGACCACGCAGATGCCATAGGTGCCTTCGAGTTTCTTAATGGTGCTGGCTACGGCGGCGCGGAGGTCTCCGTCATAGCAGGCCTCGAGAAGATGGGCGATGACTTCGGTGTCGGTTTCGCTTTTGAATGTGTAGCCATCTGCCATGAGTTTGGTTTTGAGGCCAGCATAGTTGTCGATGATGCCATTGTGAACCACAGCAAACTGGCTGTTTTGGCTCAGATGGGGGTGGGCGTTGGCTTCTGTGGGCTGTCCATGAGTGGCCCAGCGTGTGTGGCCAATTCCCAAGCTGGCATAAGGGGTATCGCTTTCGGGTAGAAACTCCCGAACACCGGCTTCAAGATTTGCAATTTTACCGGCCCGTCTGATGACGTTAAGTTCGCCGCCTGCCATGGGGTAGAGGGCGATTCCTGCCGAATCATATCCGCGATATTCCAGCCGTTTCAGGCCCGAGAGAATGATATTGGTCGCATCCCGTGTTCCCACATAGCCCACAATTCCACACATGGCTGAAGTCCTCTTTACAGGGTTGTTTTCTCTAAAAGTGATCCCGCAGATGCCAATTTAGGTATATGCTCACTTCTTTATGATATTGCAACCAAGCATTTTGCGCTAAAAAATGATGATACCGTATCTTTTCAGTCCAGTTCAACGCTTGATTTGTTAGAGGATTCTGCGATGTTAAGGATTTGAATCGCGGATCCATCCTTCGCCAAGGCTTCGGAGGACAAGTGGGCGCGGATGGACACGGATGGGGAGAGTGGACTGTGGGGAGTGTACTTTTTGAGATGCGATTACAGCGGATTATGAGAGGGTTCGCTCACGTAACGTGCTCAAACTGTGGGGTCAACCTGCCCGCAGTGCTACAGCGTTGCAGGCGGGTTTCGCTCTTTCTGCTCCTCCCACATTCCACTTCCTACGTTCTACACCCTCAAGCGGGGTAAACAAAAACTCAGACGCGCGATTTGCACTGGTAGCGTTGATCAATCGAACAGCGCAGAAGGCTCTTGCGCGGGGTGCCCGGGTGTGCTTCTTTTGTAAGGCGTTGCGTCATAGGGATTGGGCACGTCTTCTGCACGCCACATTCACATCGGTGAAACGATAGCGGGCGACGATAACGGATAACGAGGGGAAGATCTCTATCGTCCATTGCTATCGTCAACCGAAATGGCAGGAAAACGAGGGAAGAACTTTTAGTCGATACTCCTAGTCGGATACCCTTAGTCGAACTGCTTCGTAGTTGGTTCTTAAGCAGTTGCGACTAGACCATTTGGATAATGTGTACGTGACTAGGGGTATCGACTAAGCGTGAAAACGGGGGAGAACGGTGAAATTGCCGTATCCCGCTGATAGACAGGATGTTGGGGTTGCGAGAGCCCGAAAGCTCTTGACAGACCCCACACAAAGAATAGGAGAAATGGTATGGCAGTGAAGAATGTCGTGGTGGCCCAGTCTGGTGGCCCTTCGCCGGTGATTAACAGTTCGTTGCAAGGTGTTATTGAGGCGTGCCGGGCATTCCCAGAGCACATGGGGACACTTTATGCAGGTTGGCATGGGATTGAGGGTGTTCTCAAAGAGGAACTTTTGGATCTTAGTGTGCAGGATGCTGATGAGATTGCACGGTTGTCTTGCACGCCTGCGGCCGGTGCGATTGGGACCTGTCGCTATAAACTGACCCCCGATCAGACGCAGGACTTTGACCGAATCCTGGATGTCTTCCAGGCTCATGATGTGGGCACCTTTTTCTATATTGGTGGCAACGATTCGATGGACACCGCAAACAAGGTGTCGAAGCTCGCGCATGAGCGTGGATACGACCTGACGGTTACGGGCGTTCCCAAGACGATTGATAACGATGTCGGGGACGTCGAATTCAAATTGATTGATCATACACCGGGCTATGGTAGTGCCGCGCGGTATTGGGCCTATATCACGCAGAACGTGAATGAAGAGAATCGTGGTATGGCACCGTCTGAATGCGTTTCTGTGCTACAGGCAATGGGGCGCACATCTGGGTTTATTCCGGCGGCTTCCCGTTTGGCTGACCCGCAGCGCGAAATGCCTTTGCAGATTTACACGGCGGAAGGGGGGCATACGCTGGAATCGCTCACCGATCACGTCAACGACCAACTCCGGCGAAGCGGTCGCTGCATTGTGGTTGTAAGCGAGGGATTTGATGTTGGTGCGCTTGGCGAGGCGCGTGATAGTTTTGGGCATATTGAGTACGGTGCAAGTCAAATGGCTGCGGCTCAGATTGTGGCGAATCATCTTAACGCTCAGGGATTGAGTGCCCGTGGTCAGGCAACGTGGCAGATGCCAGGGGTCCTTCAGCGATGCACCTCAAGTTTTGCTTCGAAGGTGGATATTGAGGAGGCTTATGGTGTTGGACAAAAGGCCGTAGAGGTAGCGTGCGAATGCGGCACAGGTTATATGGCGACGATTCTGCGTGAGCCGGGGGCTGTGTATAAAGTGCGCTACGATAAAGTGCCGCTGGGGGCGGTTGCGAATTCAGTGCGTCATCTTCCGCCGTCGTGGCTGAGTGCTGATGGACTGGATGTAACGGATGCGTTCGTGGCGTATGCCCGGCCCCTGATTGGTGATGGGTGGCCGCAGATCCCGATCGAAAAAGGACTCCAGCGTTTTGCGAGGCTGCAAATGCATTTTTCTGAGAAACGCTGTGACGTCTATGTTCCCGCACGACATGTTGATTCGGGGGCACATTGAACGCGCGAATTCCGTTAGCTTTTCGAGAAAACCGTTGACGGAATCACGGTGTGTACGCTATGACTATTCGCATGTCATCATCCATTGCCGACAAAAGGTGTGTTGTTACTTCCCTGTTTTCTGTCTGCATGTTGACCCTGTTTGCTGCGGTCGCATGTGGGCAGAGCCTGACGGGTGAGAGTGGGCTGAGTCCCAAAGTGGAAGCAGAACTGGAGTATGCAGATCGACTGATGGCGGCAGGTCTCCCCAGCTACTCTGATGCTATTTTTAAATCCTTGACGCTGCCCCCCGAGATCATGGATATCCGCCGGATCAAAAACGCCTGTGCCCAAGGGAAGTTTGACGAAGCAAAGGCGATCATTTCCAAACGCGGCGGGGACTCGCAGGAGGCGTGGACGCTTAAACTCATGCTTGCCGACGGTTTCTACATGTGGGGCAAGTATGGCGAGGCGCAGGGGATCTACAACAGTTTCTTTGCCAAGTTTCCAAATGGTCCCAAAGAGAGCTTGAAGGGGTTCTATCTGGAGTCGGCATACAAGTACGCGCAGATGATGTTGATGATGGATAACAAGCCTGCGGCAGCGGTTGCATATCGCGCAGCGCTCAAGTCCAAACCAGAACGCCACATTGACCGCCAGCTCAAGAGTGAATTGACTGAGGTCCTGATGCAGATGGCGGAGGAGGCTAGTAGCGCAGAGTGTGATAATCTTTTGATTGAGACGAAGAAGCTTGTGGACGAGATTCTCTGGGTTCAGGATTTATGGTTTGGTCGCGCCATTGTGACGCTGGCTCACATGAAAAAGCTGCAAGGCGACATTGATGGTGCCATGGAACTTATTGAGGACTACAAAGCGCAGCTTATAGAAATTGATAAGAATCTACAGCTGTCTTCTGATGAAAGCGGCGAGGATTTGACAAAGTTGAGTCCGATGGCGCAGTGCCGATATATGATTGGCGTGATTCTGCACGAAGAAGCGCAACGGATTCTCAAAGAGGGTGGCGACAAGCAAAAGGCTTTGGATCTTCTCGTTGGCAAGAAGGTCGGTGCAAAGGGCAAGCAGTCATCGGGGGCGTTGCAGCACTTCTTGAATGTGTTTATCCGCTATCCGAATACAACTTGGGCTCCAGATTGTGGTATCCGCTTTCGGCAGATTGAAGCGACTCTGAAGAAGGTTTGGGACAAAGAGGTTAAGGCTCAGATCACGCAAGACCAGTGGGGTGTCGTCGAAGCCGCGCAGTTTCGCGAGGCCCGTTCGCTCTTCAATCAGCAGCGGTTCAAAGAGGCTGCAGCTGCCTATGAGCAAGTGCTGAGTCTTTTCCCAGAGGGGGATACTTCGGTTGCGGCGATGGGGGAGTTGTCTGCTTGTTACATTGAGTTGGAAGATTATCTTCTCTGTGATGTCCTGATACGCCATCTGTCTGAACGATTTTGCCGAAACGATGAGCTCAAGGTCAAAGCTGGCGATCAGATTGTGCGGATCGCGTTCAAGTATGATGAACGCGGGGACAAAGGGCGCATGCGTGAGGCCTATGATGTGTTCTTTACGTACTTTAAAGACCACCCCCGAACCGCATCCGAGCTTTTCCGGTTTGCTGAAGATGCATTTCGTGCCGATGATTTGGACACCGCTCTTGGCTATTATAATCAGATTGTAACGGATCACAAAGGCAAGCCTGTCTACTTCGATGCGCTCAGCAAAATTGCATTTGTTTATGGCCGGCAGGAAAAACCTGCAGAAGAGCTCAAGGTGCTGAAACAGTTGATTGATGAGCTCAAGGCAACCGAGAATTCTGGGCACCCGTTGGTGAGTGCGATGTTCCGTTTTGCGAATGCACTTAAGGTGATGGGGCCAAGATATCTCCCCATGGCGATCTCCCGGTATGCTGAACTTGAGAAGTTGCTGGGTGACAAAACAACACGTCTGAACTATCAGCGCAGCGCAGATGAGGCCAAGGCGAATGATCAGGTTCTGCAAGGGGCTATGTATTATCGGGCCATGGCAGACTGCATGCGTAAGAGTGTTCCGAAGCGTGTTCAGGATTTCTTCAATGAGAAATACAAACGTACGGTTCCACCAGAGCTAATTCTCAAAACCTACTACAAAGCGGGAGCGGTCAAGACTCTGTTGAGTATGGTTGAGCAGTATCCGGACTCTCCTTTTGCGCCCGCTGCGCTGAGCCAGGTGGGTACGCTTTACACGATTCTCAACAAGCCAGATGATGCCCGCAAAACGTTGCAGCGTCTTCAGAAGGATTACAAGGATACGAAGGAAGCAGCCAATTCGGTATTCATGATCGGGCTGAATCTGCTTGAGTTGGGGATGGAGCGCGAGGCGACGGTCTACTTTAAAGAGATGTTCTCTGGTACCGGAACCTATCCCACCAGTCAGATTCTTACGGCGGGTCGAGCACTCTACGATGTTGGTCAGTATGAAATTGCCATTCAGGCATTTGATCGCATCATTAAGAGTGAAAAGGAGCGTGGTTACCTTGAACCCTCCCGTGTTCTCAAGGGGCAGGCACTCGTGGCGTTGCAGCGGTTTAAAGAGGCGGCCCCGGTGCTGCGTTCTGTTCTTGCAGACTATCCCGGTTCTGGCTATACGATTGATATTTGTCTTAGCGCCAGTCAGGCGTTTGCCGCAGTGGCCAGTGAGACGCAGAATGCTGAGGAGCGTCGTTCCTTGTTTGACGAAGCGGTTGTTGCCATGAAACGGGCGCGAAAATTTGCCAAGGAAGCCGGTATTCAAACCAAACTTGATGTTGGTGTTGCGCGTATATTTGAGCGTAAGGCTGCCTCAGAGGTAGAGTTTGGTGATGCGGAACAAGCAATCCTGTACCGCAATGATGCGGTTGCTGCGTATCAGACCGTGATCATGTTCCGCAATGCGAATGACGCCGAAGTCAGGCCGCATATCGAAGATGCCTATTTGTATTGTTTGCCCTTGTTGTTGGAAATGGAACGTTGGGATGATGCGCTGCAAGATGCTGATCGCTATTTGGAAAACTTCCCGAATGGGAAGTATGCCCTCAAGATTAGACAGCTCCAAAGCAGAGCACGTGTCAGCGGAGGCACAAAGGCGACGCCCGTGGAGGATGATGCATCTTCTGAGGAGGCGGTGGCCGATGCGAATGAGCCCGCCAGCGAGGCCACGGCGGACGCCGCCGAGGCTACTGAAACACCGATTGAAGCGATAACCCCGATTGAAGCGACAACCCCTGAGGAGGATTAGAGTCATGACATATAGAGATTACCCGCGTGGGCTGCAACGGATGCTTGTTTGCGCGTTTGCCGTTATTATTGTCAGCACGGATTGTTGGGCTGGCGGTGTTCACAATGCGACGATTCAGAAGAAGCAAAGCGCTGGCGGCGGGGTGGCCCGGGGCAGTGTTCGTTACTTGGCCGCATCCAAGGCCTTCGAAATTGAAATACCCCCAAAGAATGTTAAGGTGCGCGTTCAGGCGTCTGATGTTGATCACATCACGCTCTTGAAGCAGCCTGACCAACTTGCGCCTGCGGTTGCTGCCGTTAAACGGGGGCAATTCAGTGCTGCCATCGCTACGCTCAAAAAGATCAAGGATGATTATGATATGTTTGGTCCAGATCTTATTGCAGCTCGGTATCTTGCTGTGGCGTATTTGGGCATGAATCAGACTGCGGAAGCGGTTCGCATGTGCGAGGATGTGCTGCGAAGCAATCCAAAGGCTACGGATGATGGTGAGTTTGCTGGTGTCTATTGGGACGCGCTGTTAAAAGAGAAGATGCACGGCAAGTTGCTTCGCATTTTAGACGACGCAATACAGACTGGCGCCCGTGAGGTGGCGGCCGTGGCGCTGGTGAAGCGTGGCGACATCTATATGGCGAAAAGGGAGACGAAGAAGGCGTTGTTAGATGGTTACCTTCGCACCGTTCTCATGTTTCAGGATGTAAAGTCGATTCAGCCCGAAGCGCTCTATAAAGCCGTCAAGGCGCATGAAGCATTGAATGAGAACAACTATGCTGAGAAATGGCGAAAGAGACTTTTGTCTAGCTACGGAACCAGCGAATATGCTAAAAAGCTAAACTAATTTTTAAACAAGTAATTGCGAGTAATGTAGCTCAATTGAACCGAGATTCCGTCGACAATAAAAGCCGGTGGACGAAATGAAAGGACGCACGTTTCCATGAAAAAAATCCTCCTAGTTGTATCCCTGCTTGCGTTGGTTGGCGTCGCGCTTCCCGTTTCCCGTGCCATGGCGCAGGATGCGGAGCCTGCTGCGGGAGATCTAGTCACTGAAAGTGGCGAGGCCGCCGTTGCAACAAGCTCTAACTCTGGCAGTTTTCTATCTGTTGTGTTTAAGTCCGGGCCCCTGGCCTTCCTTCTCTGGCTGGCCATTTTTGGTGCGGCCGGCGCTGCTGTCTATTTTACGGTGGACTGTTCGATTACAGTGCGTCCCGTGAAAATTATTCCGCAGGTTCTTATTGACGCCGTGAACGAGGCGATGGCCGAAGGGGACGTGCTCAAAGCGCTTCAGGCGTGCGATAACGAACCCGGACCCTTGGCAAATGTTCTGAGTGCAGGCTTTAGTCATGTTGAGGAGGGGTTCGACGTCATTGAAGATGCAATTTCGACATCAGCCGATCTTGAAACCGAAAAATTGATGCAGAAACTGACGTGGCTTTCTGTGGTGGGCAATCTGGCTCCCATGCTGGGTCTGCTGGGTACGGTTCAAGGTATGATTGCTGCGTTTGAAACTCTGGGTAGCGGAACCCCGGACATTGGACTTCTTGCAGGCAACATTTCACAGGCGTTGTTTACAACGGCTGCGGGACTCACTGTCGCTGTGCCTTGTGTGGCTTTCTATTACATTTTTAGAAACACAGCTAACAAGATCGTACTTCGCATGGAAGCGCTGACTATGGAAATGATCAAGGATCTTCGCCACGTTGAAGTCGTTGAAGACTAGAATCTCAAACGGAAATTCCCATGAAACGCAAACGCTCTAATGAAGCTTGCGATATCGACATGACGCCGATGATTGACGTCGTGTTTCAGATGATCATTTTCTTCATCGTTACGATGAAGATGGATGAGAACATCAACGAAGACATCGAACTTGAAGATGCTCGTCAATCGCCTGTCTACAAAGGCGAGGACAAGCGAACGATCGTCATTGAAGTTGACCGTCGGGGGTGGTTGTCGATCAACAACTACCAGCTGACAGAAGCCAAGCTCAAGGGCATCATTCGGTCGCGCTACCAGAAGTTTGGAACATTTCCTATTATGATTCGTGCGGACAAGCGAACGAAGCATAAGGATGTTCGCAAAGTGATGGATATCTGCACGGATGTGGGCATTTGGCGTATCGACTTTGCTGCCATTAAGGAGCCGAAATAAGCCATGTCTAGAAAACGCAAAGCACGTAACAAGGGCGAAGCGGCTAAGCTTGAAATGACGCCCATGATTGATGTTGTCTTTCAGCTCCTGATTTTCTTTATTGTGACGTTGAAGCAGGAGGACATTCTCTCCCATCTGGACGTCTCTCGGCCCGCTCCGGATCCCAACTCCAAGCCAGAAGAGAAGGTGGACGACCTGTTGACGATTGAGGTTGGAAGAACAGCGTGGACGCTTAATGGTAGGCCGTATATGGGATCTCGCGGATTGGCTGCACTTGACCGTAGCCTCACCCGAATTGCTTCGTTCAGCAAGAGTGCTAGCGTGATCATCAAGTGCACCGCTGATTCTCCTCATTCAAAGCTTGTGCAACTGCTCAATATTTGTGCCCGTGAGGGCTTGACGAATATCTCTGTTTTCAGCATGTAGGCATCGCCGAAAGCATCTTTTTAGAGATTTCGAATTTTCTTACCATCTGGCCTAATGCATCCATCTTGAGATCCGTTATATCGGTAGACTATCGGATAGTGAGATCCTAAGGAGTAATTATGGCAGACGAACTTGACCCCGTAGACGTGCTTGACGAAGGGGAAGATCTCTTTGCGCTACACCAGAATGATTTGATGGATCAATTCGACGAGTTGACCTTCAAAGAGAAGTG
>CAZNWT010000010.1:0-20542 GCA_964576795.1 uncultured Victivallales bacterium | reverse complement strand
AAGGTGCCGTGTTGCGTGCGCTCCGCTTTCTGAAGAAAACGCAGAGAGAGGATGGTACGTGGGGTAATTCTAAGCCAGCCATGACGGCGTTGGCCTTGTTGGCTTACCTTGCTCACGGCGACACTCCGGCCTCAGAGGAATTCGGTTATACTGTGGAATCCGCTATTCGATATATTGTTAGTAAACAACAGGCAGACGGGCGTTTCGCCGGCAGAGATGGCCACGACTACACGCAACCGATCGTGGCCTATGCGTTGTGTGAGGCCTATGGCATGACGAAGGTTCCCACGTTGAAGGAAGCGGCATGTAAGGCTGTCGCCTGTATCGTCAAGGGCCAAAACCCCAGCGGGGGATTCAATTACAATCTAACGCCCAGTGAACGTAATGACAGCTCCTACATGGCGTGGTGTGTTCAGGCTTTGAAAGCCGCGAAGATGGCCGGGTTGTACGGGGATATTCCTGGCCTAGACGAATGCATGACCAAATCAATCGCGGGTTTTAAATTGAACTATGGCGAACGGGAAGGCTATGGTGGTTTCGGATACTGTGGTCCGGGGAACAAGAACACGGGGCTCACGGGAGCTGGGGTTCTGTGCCTACAGTTTTTAGGTGCCGCCAAAAGCCGCGAATGTCGCGGTGGAATATCAGGGCTTTCTGATTGGACATTTGACTGGGAAAACCCGCGCTCGGGATCTTTTCTCTACTACATGTACTACGTGACTCAGGCAAAGTTTCAGGAGGGTGGTGAAGCGTGGAAGGAATGGAACAAGCAATTCTCCCCCAGTTTGATGAAGAACCAGAAAGTCGTGGCCAAGGAAGCCAGTGGATATGTGGATCACCTTGGACAACCACATGCGATTGGGAGCTGGGACTCGCCAGCAACGAAGGAACACGGCGAAAAGGTCATGGAAACGATTTTATGCACGCTGATGTTGGAGGTGTATTACCGCTATCTGCCCACGTTTATGGTTGTTCCTGAGGGCCATGAAGCCGAGGAAGAGATCGGCGGCGAGGATGGCGAGCTGCAAATCGATATTGTCGATCACAGCATGCCGACCTTTGGTCGGCTTATCTCGAGTTCGATTTGAGCTAGAGCTGTAATGCGGTGTGGCGATAAAATCGCCGCTTTCGGTGAGCGCGCGACGCGTGAATGTATCGTGCAACGCTGAGCTCAACTGACGGAATGTCTTCGCGTCACGCTCTGCTTGATGCACGTGCTCCCCGAATACGGGGAAGCACGTCCTACAAGGGGGGTATTGCAATGTTGTAGGACGGGCTTCCCCAGTATTTCGGGGAGCACGTGGTTTGTGGCGCGGGTCAGCACGTGCACCCCGAATACAAGCACTCCTTATCCCCAAGTTTTTACCCTTGTATGATCTGAGACTTTCCTCTCACTGCAGGATAGCGTATCCTGCACCCATGGCTGATGAACCACAGATTCGCGTCCTTCCCATTCAGGTTGCAAATAAGATTGCAGCAGGCGAGGTTGTGGAGCGTCCAGCTTCGGTTGCCAAGGAACTGATTGAGAATGCACTTGATGCGGGTGCACGCCAAATTGACGTTGCCGTCGCTGCGGGTGGTCGCAAACTGGTTTCGGTCAGTGATGACGGTCGCGGAATGACGCGGGATGATGCCTTGCTCTCTATTGAGCGCCATGCCACCAGTAAAATTCACGATGTAGATGATATCGAGCGGATCCACACGTTGGGATTTCGGGGCGAAGCGCTTGCTGCGATCGGAAGTGTATCGCGATTTCGATTAACAAGCTGCCGCCAGGGAGAGGTGGTGGGCACTGAGATTGTGCTTTCCGGTGGCACCATTCAGGATGTACAGGAGATCGGGTGCCCGCCAGGGACCAGCATCGAAGTTCGAGATCTCTTCTTCAACGTTCCTGCCCGTCGCAAGTTTTTGCGTAGTCAACAAACGGAACTGTTTCGCATACGGGATGTGTTTACGATTCAGGCATTGTCACATCCTGAGGTGGGGATGAGTTTGACGATTGATGGTCGTGAGACGTTCCGCTTGCCTGCGGCTGATAATCTGGATGATCGCCTACGGGAACTCTTCAGTCCTGATCTTCTTAAACAGCTTAAGCGTGTCGATCATGAGGTCGGTGGCATTGGAGTCAGTGGTAACGTTAGCGTTCCGACGGTTCACCGTGCGGATCGCAATGAGCAATACCTGTTTGTAAACGGTCGCCCGACAAGTCCCGCATTGTTGAGTTATGCCATTCAGCAGGGATATCGCACCCTGTTGCCAAAAGGACGGCACCCCTCGATTTTCCTCTTTTTGACAATGCCACCCGGTTGGGTTGATGTGAACGTCCATCCGACCAAGAAAGAAATTCGTTTTCGCCGGCCGGGAGATGTTCGGGATGCTGTGATTGCTGCAATCGAAAAGGCGCTTTCCGTTTCATCTGGTTCTGGTGAGACCGAAGATGATGGACTTCCGGAGGCCGTTGGTCTTATGGATCACCTTCCCCCCGTCGAGACAACACTCAAGATTGATGATCTTCCGCCAACCCGGGCGTTTAAGTATCCGCGCCAAGCTGTGGCACAGCCAAGCCTTGGTCAAGATGGTTCTGTATTTGGGGGAGAGCAAGGATATGATGCTCCCGTTTCCAGCTCTGGTGCTGATGTGTCATCCAACAATACGGAGGGGGTTCCACGGGAGGACGATCACCATTCCACGCCGTGGGCATGGTGTCGCGTATTGGGACAAATCGGCGGGTTTTATGTGGCTCTTGAGACGGAGAATGGCATGGTGTTGATGGATCCACGGGCTTCACATGAACGGGTCCTTTATGATCGCTTTATGCGCGCTGTCGTCGCTGGAGCTGTGGAAGCGCAAGTGCTTCTCCTTCCCGAGACGGTTGAGCTGTCAGCGCGCGATGCCGCACGCGTTCGGCGCAACGTTGAGCTCTTTCAGAATATGGGGTTCGGATTGTCAGAGTTTGGGGGCAATAGCTTTGTTGTTGATGCCCTGCCATCGTGTTTTGATGGAACGTCGGTCGAGAGTCTGGTTGTCGATATGGCAAGGAGTCTTGAAGCGGTGGGATCTCGGGGCGGCGCGCATGGCAAGGAGGATGCGCTTGCGCAAGCGGCTTGTCAGTCTGCCGTTGGAACACGCCAGCGCCTCAGTCTTGATGAAATTGAACACCTGGTCGTCGATCTGGCGGCCTGCGAAATGCCATACACCTCACCGCGCGGGCGACCAACACTGATCTTTACACCGCTTAAGGAACTCCATAAGAAGTTTGGGCGCGTGTAGACGGGGCGGCTCATACCCCGCATCGCACGTCTGCTCGATTATGCCGGGGTAAAAATGAATTTTCAGATGTAGTGTTGGCCGAGACGGCCAACCCTACATTAAGACCTCCCCGATGATACGAAAATGCTACGAAATTTGGGAAAGTGTTAAGTCACTCTTTCGTCCAGATCCGAGTGTTGAGATTCATCTCTTCTACGATGCCGACGGCAAGCATGACATCTTCAAGGTACTCGCGTACTAGATCGAAATCCAAGATTGTCCGAAGGATTCTTGGTTCGAACATGTTCTTCTTGATGTTCATGGCCATGTAGAGATTGGCATTCACAAATCCGATATGGACTGGCACCTTCATCTTGCGTTTGAACTCCAGGATCCGCCGCATGAGTGCAGGGGAGAGAATGTAGCGCGCCTCAATTTGGTCGGTTCCGTAGACGACGAACTCCTTCTCGAACTCCACATCCTCCATCTTGACCAGATCATCACGCGAGACGTTCCACTCCTGTAGTTTTTTGCCCAAGCGCCCTAGGAATTTTTCGGCTGAATCTGGCAGCACAACGGTGCGCCCTTGAAAGTGCTTATTGAAATCCGCAACGAAGAACAGGCCTTTAAAGATCGTGTGCCAGGTTGTATGTCGATGCCCCTTGCTATCGGTTGTTGTCGTTTTGTATTCAGCATGAAGTTCGGAGAAACGGATTTTGGTTTTGCCCACTTTTCCGTCGACCAGATCTTCGCCTTTGTAGCGGTCAATGCGGTTCTTAAATAGTGTGCTACTCTGAAATTCGCTGCGGGAGATCATCCCTGTGGGTGCATAAGAGAGATCCTCGCTAACGTAAGCAATTACCTGGCGAATAATCGTGTTCTTGAAGTTGCTCTTGAAATCTTTTGTGAACAGGACGAATGCTCCAAAAGCCAATACTCCGCCCCCTACAGCTGCAAATAGCATATATGTGGGAGGCAAACCAGATGTTAACATCCAGCCCACAACACCAAGAATAACGAACGTAATGAGTGTGCCTGCAAGCCCCGCATTGCGGAGGCTTGACTTGCGCTCGCCGTCGAGAATCTCAAGTGAAGGGCGCAGATCGTTTTCGTAGTAGTTCTGGAAATCCTCAATTGTCTTCATGATGCAACCCTTCCCTTATGCGAAGAGCGTCTTCACGTCGGGATTAACGCGCTCAACCTCTGGAATCTCGAATAATTTCCGCCGCTTATAGTTCATCATGCCCGCCATGATATTGGTCGGGAACATTTCAACAGCATTATTGAAATCAGTGACGGCGGCATTGAATGAGCGCCGTGCCGCGGAGAGCTGCTCCTCCACCTCGTTGAGCGAACGTTGTAGATCTTTAAAGTTTTCATTGGCCTTCAGTTCTGGGTAGCTCTCTACCGCAACCATGATGCCACCCATGGTCTTATTGATTTCGTTATTAAGTGTGATTGCCTCATCTGAGGATATGTTGCCAGATGTTGCTTTGGCGCGCAGTGCCGTAACATTCTCTAGAAGCCCGCGTTCATGCTCCATGTACTGTTTAACCGCAGCCACGAGGTTTGGGATGAGATCGTAGCGCTTCTTTAGGATGGTATCAATTGAAGCGAAGGCATTCTCAACCGAGTTCTTCTTGCCGATCAGGCCGTTGTACATGCCGAAGACGACAACCAATATGACAACACCAATGCCGACGAGTATCCAAATCATGATAAAACCTTTCTGTTTGCACAGCTCCCTCCAAAAGGATGCTGTAATTAAGTCATCCTAGCGGGTAGGCGCTGAGGATTCAATGCTTCATCTGAAAAGGTGTTGCGCACCCACAACCCACAATCTCACTCGCAAGTTGTCCTCATTCGCAACGCAGGTGGATCGTGGCGTCCCGGCGCGGTTGTGCAACGGAGAGCCTGAGGTATGACAGTGTGCCCCCCCCCCGGTCTCTCCTGTCTCTCTTCAAGGCTCCCTCACTTGCTCAACGCCGTCCGGAGACCGGCATCCACCGTCTCTCTTCAGGCTCCCTTTCGGCAGGTTACTCGTACATGTCGCTCTCTTTTTCCTTTTTATACGCACCTTGCACGCAACCCTACTCAAAATGGGGCAGACGAATGTCGGGGAGTGCGCCGAAGAGTGCGCTTTCTACTCCGCCCTTGCATCTCGACTTGCCTACGACAGCATGAAAGGCGAGACTGAACGGTATGAGCAGTAATCGGCAAACCATTCGCGGACGTCTGGCCCCAAGTCCAACTGGTGCCTTGCATTTGGGCAACGCCAGAAGCTTTCTGATTGCGTGGCTTTCAATGCGTTCGCGAGGCGGCACTATAGTGATGCGCATGGAGGATCTTGATCATCCGAAGGTCAAGCCCGGCACAGCTGAACAGGCGCTAGCCGATTTGTGCTGGCTGGGGCTCGATTGGGATGAGGGCCCAGACTGCGGCGGTCCCCATGCCTCCTATGTACAGTCGGAGCGCATTGCGTATTACCGCAAGGCGCTTTGCCAGCTGGCAGATGCGCGCATGGTTTATCCCTGTACCTGCTCACGCAGCGATGTTGAAAGCGCTCAGAGTGCCCCCCATGTGGGTGACGATGGGCCTCGCTATCCCGGGACCTGTCGTGATCGCTACAGCAGTTTCGAAGCGGCCCGCGCAGCGCTGCTGGACGACCGCATCCCGGCGTGGCGTTTTCGGGTTTCTGACGAGTGTGTACGTTTTGTTGATGGCTTTCATGGCCCACAGGATCAGCATGTTCATGAGGTGGTTGGTGACTTTGTGATTGCCCGCCATAAGGATGGTGCCGGTTACATGCTTGCTGTTGTCGTTGATGATGCAGCGATGGGGATCACAGAGGTGCTGCGTGGTGACGATCTCCTTTCGACGACGCACCGGCAGATTCTACTGTACCAAGCGCTGGGTTTGACCTGCCCGCAGTTCATCCACGTGCCCTTGGTGGTCAGCCCTGATGGTCGGCGCCTTGCCAAACGCCACGGAGACACCCGCATCAGCGCCCTGCGCGAACAAGGTGTTTCGCCGGAAACCATTGTCGGCATGTTGGCCCATTGGTGTGGTTGGGCTGAGTGGGGTGAGACGCTGATGCCACAAGATCTTCTACCGCGCTTCGACCTGACAACACTCCCGAAAGAACCGACCGTTTTGACAGAAGAGGTGAAACGATACCTCGGGATTCGGGACTGATAGCGTCTCTGCACGTCTCTTTCCGGGAACTCAATCCGGTGGGTCGGCGCAGTATTTCTGCCGTTCGCACCCCTCGCACTCCCTTCCCTCCTGAGACTGGGCCAACACTCGTCTTGCACTGGAGCGTGCTCTTCGTTAGGGTCAAGCGGATCATGCCTATTCAAACAACAGCCGTGAAGTTCAGCCGTACAGGGCTGCCCGAGGACGTGGTCGAAGTGTCCCGTATGGAACTTTCTGACCTGCGACCTAATCAGGTCTTGGTTCGCATGCAGGCGGCTCCGATTAACCCTGCCGATCTGAACATGCTTGAGGGACGCTACGCGGTTCAGCCCGAGCTGCCCGCCGTTGCCGGGATGGAGGGAATCGGCGTCGTTGCAAAAAAGGGCGTGGGCGTGCCTGGGTTACGGGAGGGGCAGCAGGTGATTGCCCCGCTTCGCACCGGTTCCTGGTGCGAGGCGTATATTACGGAGGGGACGAATGTCATCCCTGTTCCGCCGGGTATGCCTGTTCATCAGGCTGCAATGTTGGCCATCAATCCGCCCACAGCCTGGCACTTGTTGCACCGCTTTGTCCGTCTGCACCCGGGGGACTGGCTGATCCAGAATGCGGCGAATTCGGGGGTCGGGCGTTGCGTTATTCAGATCGCTGCCGCGAAGGGTTTGCGCACGGTGAGCATTGTACGGCGTGTTGAGCTGGTGGATGAACTACGTAGCCTGGGTGGGGACGTGGTTGTCGTCGACGGCCCGCAGCTTTGTGACGAGGTCCGGGAAGCGACGGGCGGGGCTGCCATTCGCCTCGGGCTCAATGCCACATGCGGCCCCATCTTGAAGAATATGATTCCCTGCGTGGCCGACGGCGGTACTGTGGTCACCTACGGCGCGATGGCCCGCGAGCCTTTCATACTCTCCAATGCACACCTTATCTTTCGCGACATAGCCGCACGCGGGTTTTGGATCGCTGCTTGGTACCGCAAAGCCACGGAGCCGGAGGTACAAGAGCTGTTTGCCGCCCTGTGTCCCATGCTCAAAGCGGGCAAAATTCATTGCCCCGTTGAAGCGTGTTACCCACTCTTCCAACCCCGCGATGCCATCCTGCACGCCTCCCGTGAGGGACGCTCAGGCAAAATTCTCTTTGAGATGGGATAGAAGAAGGCGACGTGCGAATCCAATGACGCCCCTGCCCGCAGGTTCTTTGAAGCCACGCAGACGTCCTGAACGCTAGCGCTTTTTATGCTTCATGACGGTTTTGATCATGCGCGCGCGATCCTTCCCTTTCTTTCGCTTCTGGACGTAGGAGAGGTCGTGGAACTCAGTCTCTTTCTTGAGCTTGAGGTAGCTTTCATAGCGCTCTCTGCTGAGATCACCTTCGTCGATGGAGATCAGAACGTTACACCCGGGTTCCTGCAGGTGAGTGCAGTTGGCGTAGCGGCAGTCGAGGGATAGATCATGAATATCCGCGAAGCTGTCTTCGAGTCCATCACCCGTATCGAGCATCCCAAGCTCCCGCATGCCCGGGGTATCAACAATCATGGCGCTGTTGTCGAGGATGTGCAGCTGGCGACGTGATGTTGTGTGTACGCCTTCTCCTGTCGCGCTGACAGTCTGTGTCTCAAACGCATCATGCCCCATAATGCGATTGATGAGGGTGGTTTTCCCAACTCCGGAAGAACCCAGCAAACAGAAGGTCTTTCCGGGGAGGAGTAGATCGCGAAACGCGTCCAAGCCGGTGCCCGTGGTGTTGCTAACGAGAAGTATGCGGGCCGTGATTCCGGCAGCTCTGATCGCTTCGATCATGCCTTCTAGTTCTTCAGGACTAACCAAATCCGTTTTGCTCAAGATGACGATGGGTTCGATGTGTCCCTCATTGGCCACCACAAGATAGCGGTCGAGTCTCCGCACATTGAAATCGTAGTGGCAAGACTGAACAATAAAGGCGATGTCCACGTTGGTCGCGATCATTTGAAAGTCCACGGTCTTTCCCGGGCGCTTGCGACGAAAGAAGGTTTTCCTTGGCAGGATCGCATGAATAATTGCGAGCGTCGGCGATGTGTGCTCCACGCACACCCAGTCGCCAACGCAGGGGAGGTCAGGACTGGATTCAACCGCGAAACGAAATTTACCTGATAGTTCGGCGAGGGTCTCTCCGTGCTCATTGCGCACGAGGAACGCCCCCCGGTCAACAGTCGTGATTCGGGCCACCTGTTGCCCTTCCTGAAGCAATGCGTCTGCGTGCGCGGAAAACCAGTCGTCAAACCCTAAAATCTGTAAATTCATTTCTTCCATTTTCGCCATGCGCCCGGACGAGCAGGCACGCGTTCCAACAAGCATTGTTACTGAGAAAGTGGAGTCTACTCCATGTTAGAGATGTGTCAAAGATGAAAGGCTGTGATCCTGATTCGTCTGGCGTCATTGGTGGCGTCTGCGGTGTATATATGATGCTAATGTGGAGTATAGCCGCGCGAGGAGAGAGTTTTGTACATCCCAGACGCTTGTCTATCTATTTTGGCTTAATCATTGACCGAACGGTCTAGGTGTGAGAGGTTACGCACATGAGCAGAGGACCTGACAAACAGTTCGTCCCGGAAGTGGCCCTGGAAAAGGCCATGCAAATCTTTTGGGCGAAGGGGTATGCGGCGACGGGGATGGCCGAGTTGCAAGAGCAGATGGGCATTGGAAGAAAGAGCCTCTACGATACATTTGGTAACAAGCGGGAGCTTTTCGTCAAGGCGCTACAGCACTACTCGGATAACGTGGTGAGCCAGCTGCGCAGTGAGTTGAAGGGGGAGGGACCGCCGCTTCAGAATGTCCGGCGTTTGATGCATAAGCATTTGGAGTATCATACAACGCTCGGGAGCAAGGGCTGTTTGCTTGGGGTGAGCATGGCGCAATGCCGCGCCGAGGATGATGTGGAGATGGCTGAGGTCTTGCGAATCCACATGAAGGGTATCGAGGACGCGTTTTACAAGACATTTAAGCGTGCCCAGGAAGTGGGCGAGCTGGACGGGAGCACGAACATTCGTGATCTTTCTCGACTGTACATGGGTATTCTGCAGGGGTTGGCATTGGTGGGGCGAGTTGAGGTTGCCCCTGCGGTTCCGAATAGCATTGTGAAGGCGGCGCTCGCGGCTCTGGAGAAAGCGTGAGACCGGCCCTCTTTTTTGTCATCATTTAATAAGGAGACTACATCATGAACGTATTCGTGACTTACTTTAGTCAGACTGGAAACACAGAAACAATAGCGAAAGCTAAAGCGTTTGCCAAAGCAGTCTTAGCCTAACGATAGCCGGGAGGAAAAAATGCAGGTACCTAGCCCCAGTCCATTCGTAGCGTCAGTCCGTCCTAGTAATGTCTTTGATCCAGAATGCCATGTTGCTTTTGGGGATCTATTCCTTGAAAAGTTCATGTCGCCGCTGGCAGATGAGATCAAAGAAATCACTACAGGATTAGGGATGCCGGATCGTGCCGATCAAGGGTGGATTACGCTTGTAGGTCCGGAAGCTGCGGAAACGGTATGTCGGCTCATGGGGGTGAACATTGACTTTCTTTCGCCGGGTACGGGGCGTTGCGGGATGCAAGTTGAACCGGAAGCCCTGCCGGGGGGACAGATGGATCTCTATGTTGGCCAAGATAAAATCTCCCTCGGACTTCCCCGAACTGCGGTACCCAATGCGCTATCGTGGTTTCGGTCCCGTCCGGAGCTCTCTGGCACCCTCGTGCGAGACGACACAGCTTCAGTAGTACGCATCGCCGTTATGGGTCCAGACGCACGGATATTCCTGCGGGCGTTGGATGTCCCTGATGACCGCCTCCACACTGTCGGCGACCACATGGAGATCGAGATTATCCAGGAACCGATACGTGTCTGCCGGAGTGACTTCGCAGGTCCCTCAGGTTTCGACTTCGTGATTCCTGTAGAACCGTTCAATATGATTCTGGGTGTTTTTTGCTCATGGGCCGTCCGGTTGGAGCTCAACTTACTTCCCGTAGGGTGGAATGCCGTACAGCAGGTTGCGCGACTAAATGAGGCATAGACGGATAAGCCACTTTTCTTTGTTACCGGAACGTGCCTTGGGTGCACTGGAAGCATACGGGGTGGACGTAGCCGCGCTGCTGGAGCCGTGCGCGCTCAAATACAACAATAACCCAACTCCGCCTCCTGCGGTGGCGCCATTCTGTATTAGCGAATTTGGGTTATCGTCGGTGGGGACGGTTGGAGGCGCCATGTCGGCGGCTGGGCTTGCCGGGGCGCTTTCCGCCACGGGGTTTATGCATCGTGGGAGGCGGGGTGAAGTTGCCTTGGTTGGCAATGGTATCGATGGCGAGGCGTGCGGTTGCGAAGGCGGCGGTTAGGTTGTAGCCACCGGTGGGACCATCGACATCCATAACTTCGCCAGCAAAGTACAGGCCGGGGGTTTTTGTTGATTCCATTGTTGTGGGCGAGATCTGCTGCAAGTCGACTCCACCCACGGTCACCATAGCCTCTTTGAGAGGGCGTGTCTTAAGGGATGTGATTCGCAGGGGTTCAGACTTGGGCGCGTAAAAGATTTCGACGGTGGGATGCTTTGCATTATGCCGGGATAGCAGTCGTGTGGCATTGGAAATCGCGCCACCTCCCAAGCCCCAGCGTTCGCATTCCAGAAGGCCTGTGGTTTCGCCAATACAGCGCTCTCCGTCCAGGACTCGGACACGGGCGGCTTTGAACTGCTGTTCCTTGTGTTGCTGCATCCAGGGCATGTTCCACTCGATGCCGACTAGCCCCGGGCGATATGGCAGTATGCGGTGTCCTAGGTCGCGCGCCATTTTTTGGCCATCGCCGACACTTCCCGTTTTGGGGTAACTCACTCCGCCCGTGGCGATCAGCACGCGGTCGGTGTGTATTGTGAATGTGCGAGTTTGAATGATAAATCCGGTCGTGTCTTTCACGATCTTTTCTACGGGAGCATTATAGCAGATCGGGATTCCGTGATTGCGTAGTCCATCGGTTAGGCAGCGAACGACATCGGGTGCGCGCTCGGATTTTGGGAATACTTTGCCGTCACGCGTCTGCATCAGGGGGAGACCATTACGCTCAAACCAGTTCTGCAGTTGGCTGGGCGAGAATGCGTTAATAGCGATGCTCAGGAATACGTCGAGAGGGGAACTAAAATCGGTGAGCATTGCATCCGGTGTAAGGCATGACGTCAGGTTACAGCGTCCATTGCCGCACATAAGCAGCTTGCTGCCGGCCCGGTGTTTGCGTTCCAGAAGCAGTGCCGGTATGCCGCGCTCGCCAGCATGACAAGCCGCCATAAGGCCAGCTGCGCCGGCACCGATAATCACGAGGGGGGTTGTTGCTGATTTAGTCATTACGTTGCAGCATCAACTGGATGTGCAAATAGATCAAGACAGTTTCGTTTTGGCTTTTCATGGAAGTGTGTAGTCAGCGGTGCCTATTTACTCGACTTACAGACATTCATACTCAAAACCGGGCAACCTAAGAAAGGAAGTCGGTCGATTAAGCGTATCCAAGTAAGTGACGCGGTTAAGGGCGCGACCCCACTTCGCCCTGCGGGCTACGAAGGGCAAGCTGAAGAATGCGTTTAAGTGCTCGATTCCAAGGCACCGCTGCAAAGGATTTCGCAGATAAACAATCGGCAGACAAACCCATTTGAAAACTTTACGATGCGGCCTTGGATTTTTTTCAAAACATATCCCCGTACAGGCGAGCCGAACGGACCGTGATCGTATTGAGCGTCCGGCATACCCGATTACGGCATTCCGTGAATTTATGGTGAATTCACTGTGCCATTGCAGCTGCGAAATCCAGTCATAGACCGGGCATTTAATGAGATCGGGCTGATCGAGGGCTGGGGAACGGGAATCCAGTTGGCGCAGGAGAAAATGGCCGGAGCCAAATTGCCCTTAGCGGAAGTCAAACTGAAGGGGTTCTTTACGCAAATTTCGAGTATCTGGCGCTGGCCCTCCAGCCTGGATCCAGCACAACATGAGATTCTTGAGATGGCGTCAGCAAATAGACGGGTCACCGCAGTTCAAGTTTCCGAACGGCTTCAGGTCAGTGACCGAACTGCACGTAACCGCTTATCCTCATTGGTAAAGCTGGACCTCTTGAAAAAAAGAGGGGCCACAAAGAATACCGAGTATCATTTTCCCTGATCAAAGTCCGACAGGCTGCCAGTGAAGCTTCCGGGCTTTCTGCCCGGCCCGCCCGATAGGCGGATACCGTCATGCAAGCGCAAAGCCTCAGAATTTTCCTTATTACTTGTGTGAACTTTTCTGAAAATATGGGTTGCGTGTAATGTTACGATTATGGTAGCATTTGAAAAGTTCAGTTCGGTTCGTTTGTTTGATCTGTATAGCATCAGCAGTCAATAACCGCAGATTAGCGTTTATGCTTATGTGGCGGGACAAAGCGATTTTATATGAAAAGTTGGGTTTATAGATTATTAATAGGCTTATCTCTGGCATGGGGGAGCTTTGGATATGCGGAGAGCATATCACAGACCTTTCTTAGCCCTCTGCCAGAAGAGGATGTGTACAGCGCGTTTGATGCCATTGAGTACGACCAAAGCATTGGCACATACGTTCGCAGTATGACGGCTGTTGTTGTTGGGTCGTCTAATACCGTAATCTATTTTGATCACTGGGAAGATGGCTATGAATCAACGGTGTTTTCGCCTGTGCAGTCCTCCAGCGCCATTTGGGGGGATGGTAACACCACGAATGGCTATTTAACCGCTTACCCCACCGATATATTTCAGCAAGGCGATGTTATTACATTGGATAATAATGTTCCTATTCCGCGAATTGCTACGAATATTCTATACGATGGACGCGACAAAATCTCGGCGACAAGGTCGATTGCTCTGACGCGCGCCGTGTACCCTGACGGTACTGGGCCGCTGATGGCAGGAACGGTTCAGGCTTTGGATACGACTCAACATGGAGTTTTTTATGAGGCCCCTGTGGGGGAGGATCTCTCGTATAACACAACGTTTGATTATGTGGGTCTGTTTGTGATGGTGAGTGAAAATCCGACCCTGGTTAACATAGATACGAATGCCGATGGGGTTGTCGATATTCAGCAGTGGTTGGAAGAGGGGGAGAAGATTTTTGTTGAAGGCGTAAGCATTGGAGCGACTGTCCGTGCCCAAAAACCGATTCAGGCCCATCTTGTTGCAGGCAAATATGACGGAAACTATAAGGTTCGGTTGTTTACCCTTTTCCCTCGTTATCAGTGGTCTAGTGAGTACCTGACGCCGGTGAGCTCGGTGTCGTCGACCGGTGGCGAAACGGCCATGTTTCTTCACAATCCTAATTCATCGTCGATAACGGTCAATTATGAGACCTCATCCACAAGTGGTTCAAATAGTGTGGCTGCGGGTGCTACTGAGACCTTTGTGGTGCCGGTTGGGTCTGGGGCTCGCTTTTATACATCTGGGGGCGAGGTGTTTACAACGTTGAGTACCATTAGCGGTGGTGGTGGATCTCAGGCTTATGATTGGGGGTTCTCTCCTGTTCCGAGCAAATCCCTTTCGACGATGATTATATGTGGACTGGGATGGGGCAGCAGTGACTTATCTGGAAATTATAGCCCTGTATGGGTGACGCCTGTCACGAATACAACCCTCTACATTGACTATGATGCGGATCCCACGACGGGAGCGTTGACTGATGGAGTCGGCAATCACTATGACACTAATGTTAGTATTAGCCGTTTATCCTCCACGACTCTCTATAACCCCTATCAGAATGACCAGACGGGAATGCGGCTGTATACTCTTGATGGCACTTATATAGCTGCGGCCTGGGGTGAGTATCCCGGATCGCCATCTCCGACGGGCGGAACGGCATTGGATATGGGGACAACGCTGATGCCTTTTCCATCTATAGTGGTGCGCAAAACTCATGAATTATCGATTGATGTCAACGGTGATGGAAAACTGAATCCAGGCGATTCACTGAAGTACATCCTGACGATATCGAACAAAGGCTTCCAGTCGGCTGCAAACATTATCGTATTTGATCAGTTGCCGGACAATGTAACCTATAAAACGGGGTCATTTGAGACGAATAGTGTGTCCGCGTCTGATGATAGTGTGCCGCCGGCCAGCACCGTTTTTCCTCTAGATGAAACGGGTTACAACATTGGATCGCTTGATGTCGGTGATGAGACAACCGTCAGTTATGTACTTACGGTGAATGCATCATTTCCTCTTGAAGACGGAGTGCTGGTCAACAGCGCGTATGTAGGTTCCAGCGAGGGACAGTGGCAAGATGTCGACCCTGTTCGTATTGATGATCCCTCGCTCAACTTAACCAAGACATCGTCTCCGACCCACGCATTGGCGTTGGGCGACACGGTGACCTACACCCTGACTGTGGCGAACACAGGTTCGCGGGCACAAGAGTCGCTACGTCTTACGGAGGAGCTTCCGGCAAGCCTAGCCTATGTCACCAACTCTACATACTACGCCATTGCAACCAATACCGTGCTGAACAAAGTCCGTGATGACTTTAATGATGTGTCATTCAGCAATAACAATGGGACGGTAGACTGGGCGGGGGATTGGGTGGAGCTTGGGGAGGCCGATGGTCCATCTGCGGGATATGTTGCGGTTTCTAATTCTCTCCGGATTACCACTTCAGGGGGTGGTTTGCAGCGGATGGTTGATCTCTCGAGTTTTTCAAATGCGTTGTTACGGCTGACGTATCGGCGGGCGTTTGTGGCCAATGCCAGTCAAACCGTTTTGGTGGATATTTCGGATGATGGCGGCAGCAGTTGGAACTCATTGCAGATTCTGGATTCATCTCAAAATGATGCGGTTGCAGGCGTTAATACCTTGTATGATGCTACCGAGTATATTGCCTCTAACACGATGGTACGTGTGATGACGGGAGGCTCGGGGTGGAGTAACGGATGGGATCAGGTCTATTTTGATGGCATTGAATTTGAATATACAAAGCCGGGGGATGGGTTGGGGGGTTCCGTCGCAGGAAGCGCTCCACCTACCATCGTTGAGCTTGATGCATTGGCTCCTTATACCGTGATGACGGTTACGTTTGACGCCACGGTTGTGAGTGTTGACTCTAATGAGATTGTGAATTCTGCGTATGTGGTCAGTGAGTTCCAACAGACGGAATTGTATGCCTATGCAACCAATGAGGTGGCTAACGCAGATCTTGCTGTAAGTAAAGAAGCTGATGATCCCGGCCCTTATGATGTTGGGGATGACATATCGTTTACGGTGGTGATTACCAATAATGGCCCCTCAGATGCTTCTGGAGTTGAAGTCACCGACACGTGGCCGACCAACTTCATAACCTTTGGCAGTGCTACTCCCAGTCAAGGCAGCTATGCACCTGCGACGCACATCTGGACTGTAGGCGATTTGTCTGCGGGGGCCTCGGAATCACTGATCGTAAGCGGTGTTGCCCGGATGCTCGGATATGATCTGATGCAGAATTTCCGATTGCCTTACTTTGCCAGTTCGATTACGGACTTCTGGCGGCGCTGGCATATCTCCCTCACGTCATGGTTTCGAGATTACCTCTACATCTCTTGCGGTGGGAACAGAACTTCAGTGTTGAGATGGTGTGGGAATATTCTGCTCGTCTTTTTGGTCAGTGGACTTTGGCACGGCGCAAACTTGACCTTTCTCGTGTGGGGTGGGGTGCATGCTGCATTCTATCTTGTTGAGCGCCTGCTGCTCAATGTAACTGAAGTCCAGAGCCGCTTCTCTGCGGGTGTTCGTCGCATTGTGGGTGTGATCATCACGTTTCACGTCGTCACCTTTGCATGGATCTTCTTCCGGGCTTCATCCCTCTCTGTTGCATGGGAGGTGTTGCGTGGCATTTTTACTGTTGCGGCGGGTCCTCTCTATCGCGGGCCCTCTCAGCTCACCACGGTTCTTTCTCTGGCCTTTGTTGCTGTGCTTTTGATTGTCGAGTATGCCCAGTTTAGGGGACGCGCATCATTACACGGTTCTCTGTCACGCCTTCCGCGGCCTATACGGTGGGGGGGGTATGTGGCCACAATCCTAGCTATCGCCATATTTGGGATTAGCCGCAATGCGTTTATCTATTTTCAGTTCTAGGCTGCAATTCTATGCGTAAAGCAATCTTAACGGTATGCTGCTTTCTGTCGATCGTCGTGGTCGTTGATCGCGGGGTTGGGGCATTTTTGAAGACAGGATTGAAACGGTACTTTGGTCTCTCAAAGCCGGCCAACGTCCTGTGTGTCGGGCATTCGCGTACTGTATTGGGGGTGGACCCCAAAAAACTATCGCAGGGCCTCGGTGTGCCCGTTGCCAAGTATGGGATGGATGGGGTCAACATATTTGACCGTTGTGCCATGGTGCGCCATTTTCTGGCGCGACAACCCGGGGTACGAGTGCTGCTGTTCGATGTGGAGTCAACATCATTCACCGACTCCCAGCTCAGTTCCAACTCCTACCGCCTCTTTCTGCCGTTTATAGATGAGCCTGAATTTGCGAACCTTGTTCGGTCGCAATGCCCATCCGTTCTGGAGTTCTGGCTGTATCGTCTCCTCACCACGGCTCGATACGACGAAGCAACGGTCAATCGGTCGGTACGCGGCTGGTTTGGGTATGATGAGAACTTGAAGCATGGGCAGGTCAATCTTGAGCTTTTGCGTGCCCGCACTGCTTCTGGGCGCATTCGACCTGTAAAAATCGAGCCCGCGTCCTATGCCGCCTTCGTCGAACTCATTTCTGAACTGTCAGAGCGCGGGGTGCACATCGTGCTTTGGCATCCGCCCACAATCGATATACTTGATGATGTTGATAGGACTGATAGGGAGCGTGTCCGACAACACTTTCGCGAGATTGCGGCTGCCAATGAGAGGGTCTCCTATCTGGAATATGTTCAGGACTATCGCAGTCAACACGATCTGTTCTATGATGGCATACACATGAACGGGAAAGGAAAGTCGGTCGTTACCGACCGACTGATCTTGGATATTCGGCGATTGGGGGTGATCGCGAGTCATGAGTGATGCTGTTAATGAACTCTCTTCTGTTCCCTGTGGTCCGGTTTCGTTGACGATGGCTACGTGGGAAACTGCGATGCGCTGGCTGGCGGCTGTCGTAGAATCCTCTGGGCCTACTCGATACGCCTGCTTCTGTGAGGCGAACCTGCTCTCGCATGCAGTCGGAAACCCCCGACTGCAAGGCATCCTGAAGGATGCCGCAGCGGTGTTTCCCGATGGTGTGGCCGCGATGCAACTCGCGGCAGCCCATGGCACTCGCCTCCCCGAACGCCTCCCCGGACCGACGTTCCTGTTGAAGGCGTGCGAAGCTGGCCTTGAGCCGGGCTGGAAGCATTTCTTCTACGGTGGGCGAGAGGGTGTTGCCGAGCAGCTTTCGGAAAAATTGTCTGCACGCTTCCCCGGTTTGAAGGTTTGTGGAATTCATTCGCCCCCCCTTCGCGAACTGGACAATCTCGAAGAGTGCGATGCCGTGCTCAACACCATCGAAGCGGCCGGTCCAGACATTCTCTGGGTGGGTTTGGGTGGCCCGAAGCAGGAGTTCTGGATGGATCTTCACTGGGATCGCCTGTCTGTCCCCGTGATGTTTGGCGTCGGCGCCGCATTCGACTTTCATTCGGGTTCTCGTCGCTGGGCGCCTGTGTGGATTCGTCGAGTGGGGTTGGAGTGGCTTTTTCGCATGGCAACAGGGGGTCGCACCACATTCACGCGCAACGTTCGTTGTTGTGCCCGCGTTACAGGGCTCCTCTTGCGAGAGCGCCTGGCTTGCTACCGGGCTTTGATCAAAACACGCCAGTCGTAAGGCATGCCAGCCAAACTGATAACGACGCGTATGGCTACACAATTAGGCCCCCAAAACGAATCCTAATCCTAATCTTAATCGTAATCGAGTTTTTGCCAAAGCCAAAACCGACTAAGCAGTTCGACGAAGCGTAACCGACGGTGTGCGTTGGTCGGATGAACCGATTATGATTACGATTAGGAGCAATCCCATACGCAAGTCGAGGAGGACTGCTAGCAGCCTACCGCAGCAGCAAGCGGAATGGCCGCGTTAGGTAGTAGAGTGGGTAGAGCAGTCTCGGTAATTTGAGCGCTCGCCAGTCGTTGTAGCTTGGGGTAATCCCACGAACGAGTAGGTAGCGCAGACGCGTCCGGTATCGCTGTCGCATGCGTAGATGGAGTCCAAGCCGCTCCATATTGTCAACTTCTGGCTTTCCGGCTCGATCGGGAAGCCGTTCGCATAGCTCCCGATTTAGTGTGGCGACCTTCGGATCTTCATCAAGAAGTCGTTTGAGAATCGGCGGGCAGGGGGCGGCAAAGAAGGTTTCCGCCAGACTGACTCCCAGCAGCACCATCCTCAGCCCATCCGTGGCACGTGCTAGCCTGATGATCTCCTCCCAGTCCATGCTGTCGGCATTCTTACTGAGTAGCCCGGCAATGTCGCCAATCCAGCTTGGTCGCGACCAGAGGTGCTTGGATCCATGGACACAGAGAGTCACAAACAGTGCCTCTCGGGATAGGGTCGGAATCGAATGTTGATCGACTTCATATAGTCTTGACCCCTCCCATATGGCTTCTTCGGGAAGCTCGAATGAAAAGTAGTCATGCATGAGTCGACAGGAGAGGTCAATGTCATGGCTTCCGTCGCGATGCCGAAGGAGGTAGGGCTTTTCGGGTCTGAATGGTGATCGCTCAATGGCTTCCGGTAGAGCAAGGCAGGGGTCGTATCCCTCAGCTTCGATGCTATCTCTTGCCCTCTGGAGATCTCGCTTTCGGACGATAATATCCAGATCATCAAATTGCCGAACCGACGGATCGTCATAGGCCTCATTCGCAAGAATGGGGCCTTTGTACGTTAAGGCTTCAATTCCAGCCATCTGCAAGGCATTCATGACCTTCGCAAGGTTTTGTATCATGCCTGCCGACTTACCCATGTTTGCGAAATAGGCATCCTTCAGCCGTTTGAGTTCTGCTGCTGGAATGGCGTCACTGGCGTCGCTCCTCGAGAGTCTCTCAAAGACTGCAGGGGAGAGCCTGCACGCTGCCGCAAGGTCGCAGAACGCAATCCAATCGGTAATCTGTGATGCCAGACCTTTGATGGCCTTGTGTTGCGATTGCCCAAGTGCGGGTGCAGCGCAGGCCATGATTAGTTTAAAGCAGCTGTCTTCGTTCGCTAACATGATCTCCGATACTATCAGTAGCTGTTGTCGCAATACGAGGCCGTTATGAGGATTCTGCGTTGTGGCAGATTTGAACCGCTGATTATACGGATGTGAACGGATGCCTCGGATGGCGTGTTGAGGGTGGACTGTTGAATGGTTTACGTAACATGCTCAAAACTGAGGGGTCAATTTCCCGATTTCTCCCACTCTCTATAGCCTACTCTCAACACTCTACGTCCTCGAACGGGGTAAACAAAAAATCAGACGCGCGATTTGCGCTGGTAGCGTTGATCAATCGAACAGCGCAGAAGGCTCGTTATCGGTCATTTGGATTTGCAGCAACAATACCCCCGGTAATGATTGAGATTCCTCGGCAAGCTCGGAATGACAGTATCAGGGATAATCGCTTCCCCAGAAAGACAAGTCCGATTACGATTACGAGCAGGATTATGATTAAGAAGAAAGACCACAACTAATCGTAATCACTGTATCTTCCCCATCCGTTTTTTCCGTGACTTCCGTGGTTGAGAATTTCTCACAACGCAAAACCCACAAGCAACACGCAGTATTGAATGTGTCTTGAATCTAGTCCATAATTGAAGAAATCAATTTAGGAGACCGATGACGGGATTTTTGAGTAAGTACATAATAGTTGGGGTGAGCAGCTTGGCGATCATGCTTATTGCTGTCCCTGTCCTGATGCGCATCGCCTTGCGTCTGAAGCTGGTTGATAATCCCGGTGGTCGCCGGACGCATGCCGTCTCGACCCCCTTGTGTGGTGGTGTCGCCATCTTTCTTGCGACGCATTTGGCCGTGGCCATTGTCTACATCTTTCACTGGGATAAGTACTCTGGTAATGTTGACCTGAAAGGGGGTATGCACAGCGGTTCCAAATTAGGAAATCTTCGAGTTGCGGGAGGGGCTTCGGACAT
>CAZNWT010000009.1:33177-67921 GCA_964576795.1 uncultured Victivallales bacterium | reverse complement strand
CATGTCCGAAGCCCCTCCCGCAACTCGAAGATTTCCTAATTTGGAACCGCTGGTTAGTCAAGTAGGATTCGGAGAACGGATTGGTACCAGCCCTTAATTTAGAGTTTAATCTCTTTGCGTTTCAGGCATAATTTTGCATCAAACTTCTTTAAGAGTATACACAACTTTTTATCAATATGTGTATATCTCCAAGATGCAGACACAGGCTCTGCTGATCTACAGTAGCGCACAGATTTCATCGCTTGTATCGGCATCTATCCGCACAGGATGGCCAGCTTCAACCGTTTCGCTCATCACGCCTTCCGCACACGCATCTACAAGCGCAGCCCAATCAAAACGCGATTCACATTGCTCACACCGTTTGAATGTTGGAGCTGTCGATGGACTCTTCGGAACAAACACCGTGCAACAGTCCTCATACGGACGAATCGAAATGTCATGAGTATCAATCACACGTGCAATGGCCATGATTTCAATCTTGTCCATACACGCTACCGGGCGGATCACCGGCATAGTGATGACGCTATTGATGGTCAACATGCTCTGCGGAGTCTGCGAAGCAACCTGCCCCAGACTTTCACCATTCGAAATCAAAGCACACCCTCGACGCTGTGCCACCCGCTCCGAAATACGATACATCATACGCCGCATAATCGTGATGCCATAACTTTCAGGAACCACTTCAAAAATCGCTTTCTGGAGTGCCGTAAATGGAACAATATGAACCACCATCTTCCCTGTCGGCATGTAATGGGCCAGTTTTTCAGCAAGATCAAAAACTTTCTGGCGCGCGCGAGGTGAGGTATACGGTGGCGAGTCGAAGTGCAATCCCTCAATACCCAATCCCCGTTTCATCATCAGATAGCCAGCCACAGGCGAGTCCAGTCCACCCGAAAGCATCAGAAGCGACGTTCCATTGATCCCTATGGGCAAGCCCCCAGGCCCGGAAACTTCTTTCGATACAATAAAACTTCTGGCCTTCTGAATTTGCACCTTCACCTTGAGATCGGGATTCATAATATCAAGCGGAACATTCGAGTTTTTAGCAATATACTGCCCCACGATCCGCGCCACCTCAGGCGATTTGAGTGGAAACTGCTTATGCCCTCGTGTCACTGTGATTTTGATACGTTTTCCGTCGTCATCCAATGCATTCACGACCGCCAACGCCGTTTCCTTGATCGCGTCTATATCACTCTCGCAATAGGTGTAGAGCTGAAACCGTTGAATACCAAAAACCTTGCTGAGCTTTGCTATAACGGGATCGGGATCGGTTCCATTCAACTCAACATTCAGATTGGCATGGGTTCTTCGAATACGAATGGTATCAAACTCCTCAAGCTGTCGCTTGACCATACGCAAGATGGTATCAATAAACCGATTCCTATTCTTTCCCTTCAGAAAGATCTCACCAAATGTTGCGATAATGCCGTCGTACTGCATGCGTTTTTCCTATCGTAGTTTGTCCAAAGTCGCGGCGAACACTTCCAGAAAGCGTTCAATATCCAAAAGTGTTGTGCGATGCGAAAGCGAAAACCGAATGCTATTTTGGGCGCGCGCCTCATCTCCTGTAAGCGCCAGAATAGCCGAAGACGGTTCCGCCGTCTTTGAGGAGCATGCCGATACAGTCGATATATAAATCTCCGATTGGGAAAGCCCCTGCAGTAACGTCTCAGGCTTTATACCATATACCGAGTAGTTCAATATGTACGGTGAGGCGGATTGCGGCGAGTTGCAAACCAATCCGGACAGCTCTGCAAGCCCATCTCGAAGAATCTGGTTTAACGATGTTACGCCCGCGAGTTTCGCCGGGAGATCATTAATCGCAAGGCGCAAGGCCTTCGCCATGGCCGCGGCACGCGGAACGTCAACAGTCCCGGAGCGAAGACCAAACTCCTGCCCGCCCCCCAGAAGTTGCGGTTCAATCGCTTGACGCTCACGCAGAATCAACACACCGCTCCCTTTCAGTCCAAAGAATTTATGAGCTGAGATCGACACCAGATCCACAGGAATATCAACCAGCGAAAACGGGAGTTTTCCAATGCCCTGCGCAGCATCAACATGGTAGAGCGCTTGGTGTTGCGAGAGCACCCGTGCAATATCACCAACAGGATTGATCGCTCCCGATTCATTGTTCACAAACATCGTCGAAACCAAAATCGTTGAATCCGTGAGCGCACCCTGAACTTGATCGGCAGTGACATGACCCTCTACTCCAACAAGCAGTCGCGTCACGTGAAAACCCTCTCCCTCCAGCCAGCACAACACATTTTCAACGGAGGGATGTTCGCTATTCGTACTAATGATGTGTTTCCCACGCTGCTGGTATAACGCAGCGATGCCTTTCAGCGCCAGATTGTTGCTTTCCGTGGCGCCGGAGGTGAATACGGCACGATGATCGCGGCCACCCAACACATCACATACCTGCGTGCGAGCCTGTTCAAGGAGCTGTTCCGCCCGCTCTCCGGGACGATGCAATGAGTGCGGATTTGCCCAAAAGCTCTCGTATACTTTATTGAACGTATCCAATACCGCAGGATCGGGTGGCGTTGTTGCCGCATTATCAAGATATATCATTTTGCAACCTCTGTGGCACGATCAAGAAAACCCCAGCCGCGAGCGATAAACATGATCTCGTTAATTTCAAGAATCACGAGATCCTTATCAAGCAGCAGGCGTTTCCAATCGAGATTATTGTAATCAATGGGACCAATCTCAGCACCTTCATGGTCTTGAACATACCCTTCTTTATCCTCCACCGGATACCGAAAGTGGCGCTTGAAGTAGTAGAGCAAATCTATTTCTCTCACCGACTTGCTGAGATTCAATGCATCAATCAATGTAAACGAGAAGCTATCCCCCACGACAAGGACATTGGGCCGCAACTCCATTTCCACCGGATCCGTCGAAACGATGGGATAGGGAGTTTGACTTTTCTCAGAAAACTCAAACCACAGCAAATTGAGCAATTGAAGCAGATCTTCATCCGTACCCACTGTAGAGTCCATAACAATGCGTTCCAACTGCGGTAGGGCAAGTTGAAGGCCTTGATTATCTCGCAGCTCCCACAGCATTTGGCGACAGGCCAGGAAACTCCCATAGTAATTCCAATGCGTGCCAGTCTTGGCAAACAACAGCTCAGATTTAGGTTTCGCATCCTTGAAGAACCGATGGACATCAAAGACGTTCACTCCCGCGGCCTCAAATTCCGGGCGCAACATGCCATAGGCGCGGGTTGGAGTGTCACGGACAACGCGATTACGATATTGATCGGGAAGGTGCTCGGGATAGATCTCCGGTTTACTGGGGCTAATGACCAGCACAAAAGCAATGCCGCGTGCCTTTAATGCATCCTGAAACCGCTTCAAGCTACTCACAAAATCCGATCGGTCCCGATCATTCACGCCAAGTTCCCGAACATAGTGCCGCACATATTCGTGCTCATAGAGCCAGTGATCTTTTCCCAATATAACCGGCGTACCCATGTTTCCCGAAATTTTACCCAGAACGCTAAAATTAAACTGATTAACGCTTCGCACCACCTCACTCCGAAACCCAACCTTCCGCGCAAAGTATGCCTCAAACTGCCGAGCGGCAGCGCCACTCCACAACGAAGACAGCGACCAGTCTGGTTTCTTAACAGTAACCTCTCGACCGTGAAGCGAACGGGAAGGAAATATTCTTGTAGCTTTCTGCACAAACGGAAGCACAATAAGCACTACAAAAACAGTGGCCAAAAGCAGTCTGTATCGACACATATTCATCATTAGAACCGAAAGTAGATAAAAAGATTAAACTGGCCTGCAATCAGACAAAAAAGGCTACAACCCAACAACACAACCGAAAGAAGGAAACGCACGGTTACCCGGACATGATCCCGACGTGTGCACCCCTCAATCGGCCAATCTTTTAAAATCTCACACCCCTTGATAATGGGAGCCAGTGATAACGCGATCGCCGCGGCCAGGGCAATCCATGTATGCACACCCATCAGGGATGCAACTGATACTTTCGACGATTCCCCCGCAGCCCTCCCCAGCATGCATGCAAAGAATTGCATTGCCTCAGGTAGCGTCTCCGTTCGAAAGAATACCCACCCAATCAGAACGAGAAAAAAGGTGACCGGAATGGAGATCAAACGGGGTGGAAGACGCCAGCCTCGCCGTTGAATGAGCTTATCCATCGAGAGAAAGGCTCCGTGATAGCCCCCACACACAACAAAGTTCCAAGACGCTCCGTGCCAGAATCCGGAAATGAGAAACACAAGCCACAGGTTGAGAGTCCTGCGCCAAAGTCGCATGCGGTTTCCGCCTAGCGGAATGTACAGATACTCCCGCATCCAATTCGACAGTGAGATATGCCAACGGCGCCAGAACTCCGTAAACGATGACGCGACATAGGGGAAATTAAAATTCTCTAGGAAATCAAGTCCGAGCATTTTTCCCAAACCGATAGCCATATCAGAGTACCCGGAAAAATCGAAATAAATCTGGAAGCTATAGCACAACGCCCCAAGCCACGCGACGCCAGGAGTCAGCACGGTAAGCTCAGGATCAAAGGCCCCATCCGCTACACTCCCGAGAATATTTGCAATCAACACTTTGCGACCTAACCCGAAACAGAAACGCCACACACCCTCCAAAAATCGCTCCGCGCTATAGCCCCGAGATTCAAGCTGCAATGCCACATCGTGATACCGGACAATGGGACCCGCGATAAGCTGAGGAAACAGTGACACATAAAGCAGGTAGTCGCGCAAATTGCGGGCAGGTCTGGCGTTGCCACGATAGACATCAATCAAATAGCTGAGCTTCTGAAACGTGAAGAACGAAATGCCAATCGGGAGCAATACCTTCTGCCACACCATCCCGCTGCCCCCGGCGGCTTCCAGAATCGGGTTCACCTGCTCCACAAAGAAATTCATATACTTGAAGTAGAGCAGCGCTGACAGATTCGTGGAAATCGCAAGCGTCAGAATCGTTCGCCGCAGGGCAGACCGACGAAGACTATCCGGTGCGAGATAGCGACTGGCGATGTAGTCAATGGTGCTCGACGCCACCAAGACAAACACAAAACGAGGGGCCCCCCACGCATAAAAAACAAGACTCGCACCAAGAGCAACGCTATTACGCCAGCGAGCCGGCGCCGCATAGTAGAGCGCCAGAGTGAGAGGCAAAAAGATGCAAAGAAATATGAGAGAACTGAAAACCATGTGTAAAAACCTTCACTAGACGATCTGACGGTATGCCACCTCGTTCTCGCGGATGACAACATACCGCACTAAGTTCGAAAAAAACGTCCCTTGAGCCTCATGCAAGACTCCTAGTCAGGTGCGCGGGACGAGGGCGGCCCACCTCCAAAACCCCATATAATCAAAAAATGGAGGTGGGGCACCCTCGCCCCGCAGATGGTTTGCAAGAGTATCCCCCGAACGCATACACATCCATGCTCATTTAGCCCCTTTCCCAGATCATGTCATAGGCTTTACAAGGGGCTCCACGGCCAGGTCTCCCTCTCCAAGATATTTCAAATATCGACCAATCACCGTTTTCGTCATTACGTCAAGTTCGTCGAGTCCCTTCAGGGGAATTTGTCCACCCGCCATCGCTGAGTGTCCCCCACCCGTCCCTCGTCGCCCCACAATACGGTGAACAAGTTTTCCCGCATCTTCAGCAAGATTGCTCGTGCGAACCGACACCAGCAGCGTCTCTCCATAGCAGGCACAACACAACGCCCAACATGTCTCCTCATCACGCAGGAGCAAGTCCGCTATCTCGGCAACCATGTCAGGATTCGTGATCACACCCAAGTCTGTATAGATGCAATCCCCAACGCTACGCGCATTGCGCAAGGCAGACATCATGACCTGAAAATACTCTCGCGGCACACGTGCCATCCCAATGCGACCCAGAATACGTTTGTTTGAGGTGGGATACAGCGCCAGAAATGCATTGATGTCAGCCTGCATCGCATCTCGACCAAAATCAGCCGTGTCGGAGCGAATGCCGTACAATAGTGCCGTTGCCACAGGAACGGGGATATCTATCTTTGCACACCGCAGATATTCATGAAGCATTGTTGATGTTGATCCATATTGCTTTCGAATGTCGAAATACGGCGATTTACGGGTGATCGGCTGAATAGGGTGATGATCAATTACAATATCGGGGAGACAATCAAGCGGAAGTGTATTGTTGCCCGCCCCCGGCTGCGTATCCACCATGGCAATGCACTCAAATGAATTTATATTAATTTTATGGAGCGGCTGGATGTTGATACCCAGATATTTGACAAGTGCCTGATTCTCGGCTCGGCCGACAAACCCTCCGCACGCAATCGTGGTCGTCACTTCAGATACACTGCGCGCTAACTCACGCAAAGCCGCTGACGCCGCTATGGCATCGGGGTCAGGATAATCCTGAAGCACAATCAGCAGCGTCTTGCGTTGCCGCAGGACACCCAACAGACGCTCACATTTGGGTTCCGATTCAGATTTGGTGCTTTGCACTGCCATTTTTCTCCATTCGTTGCTTCCTCTTATACAGAACAGGAGAGCAGTATTCAATAATGCTCGCAATCACCCCACATTCTCGTAATCTTTCTTTTCGTCCAAAAAGAAATAATAGGAGCCGCTTGCAAAACACCTGTGGGGTGAGGGCACCCCACCCCCATTTTCAAGATTATACCTGTTTCTGGAGGTGGCCCGTCCTCGGGCCGCACATCTGACTGGGGGGCTGTGCAAACAGCTCATAGAACACAAGAGAGATAACACCATGTTAAAATCAGAGTATCGAATTGGGAGTGTGTGGGGAATTCCAATCAAAATCCATATTTCCCTCCTTGTGCTCTTAGTCTACGTGGCCTTCCCGCAGGTAAGTGCCAGCACGCGCAATCATGGATTGGTGAGCGGCTTCCTCTCACTAGTCATAGTAACAATTCAAGTAGCACTCATATTTGGAAGCATCGCTCTGCACGAACTCGGCCACTCGTTTGTCGCCATCCACAAAGGGTGCCGCGTTCATGAGATCACACTGATGTTCATTGGTGGTGCGGCCAAAATGGATCGAATGCCAGACAAACCAAAAGACGAATGCCTCATGGCAATCGCCGGCCCTATTGTAAGTCTATTCCTGAGTATAATCTGTATTGCCACAGGATACCCACTCTATGCGTTTGGTCCAGGCTTGCTACGTCTCTTGGGAGAAGTCCTTTTGATTGCAGGAGTTGTCAACTTGCTACTTGCGGGATTCAACCTAATCCCCGCCTTCCCCATGGACGGGGGCCGCGTCTTTCGCGCATTGATGACACCCCACCACGGACGCCTCAAAGCCACCCATATGGCCGCACGGCTAGGCCGCGCTCTCGCCGTAGCATTTTTTATCATTGGAATATTCGGGCTTAAGCACGTCACGGTCTTTGGAATGGTGATCTTTTCCCCAAGAAATCTGATGCTTATCATGATTTCTGGCTTTATCTACATTACCGCCAACCGTGAATACCGAATGGTACAAGTCGAAGAACTCATGAAACAACGGGGCTTCGGTTCCGCGTGGCCAGGAATGGCATCGCCCCCTCCCCCAGATGAGCCAGACGACGACACCGTCATCATCAGCCCTCCACCCTATACCAAGGGGCCAGCAGCTAAAGCAGAACTCCACCACACTCAGGGCAACCGTAGCGACAACCCCTTAAAGCGGTTTTTCGGACGCTAAATGCATTCGAAAGGACCTGCGAATCTCCGAGCGGGGAACTCCGGCAGCGATCGTCGGTGATGCACGTTATTCAGTACCTGCACATCTTCGAGGCGCAGTCGCCCCCCCCTAAATACTTCAACCTTCAAAATTAATTCGCGTCCATTCGCGGCCATTCTCTATTCTCTCTTTATTCTCGCAAAAACCTACCGCCGCTGACGGAACCGTGTGATCAGTGCATTTGTGGAGCTATCGTGCGCAAGTGCAGGCGCCGTCTCGGACTCAAGTTCAGGCAGGATGTTCCCAGCCAAGACTTTGCCCAACTGAACCCCCCACTGGTCGAACGAGAAGACATTCCAGATTACGCCCTGCACAAACACCTTATGTTCATAGAGCGCCGTCAGGGCTCCCAGCACAAAGGGAGTCAACTGATCTGCCATGATCGTGTTGGTGGGTCGATTGCCTTCAAACGTCTTGTGGGCCACGAGATCGCCTGTCGTACCCTCAGCCTCCACTGCCTCACGCGTTTTACCAAATGCCAATGCCTGCGTCTGGGCAAAGAAGTTTGCCATCAACTTGACGTGATGATCACCCAGGGCATTCTGGCTCTTGTTGAAACCAATAAAGTCTGACGGAATCAGTTTCGTTCCCTGGTGAATCAGTTGATAAAAAGCATGCTGACCATTCGTGCCCGGCTCGCCCCAAATAACGGCCCCCGTCTGCCATGAAACCGCTTCGCCATCACGCCCCGTACACTTACCGTTGCTCTCCATGTCCACCTGCTGTAGATGGGCCGCAAACCGATGCATGTATTGATCATACGGAAGGATGGCATGCGTCTCAGCACCAAAGAAGTTATTGTACCAGATTCCCAGCAATCCCAGCACAACGGGCATGTTCTGATCCAGCGGTGCCTCTGAAAAATGCCGGTCCATCGCGTGAAATCCATCTAACATCTTCACAAAGTTTTCAGGCCCAATGGCCACCATTACGGGCAGACCTACTGCGGAGCACATGGAATAGCGCCCACCAACCCAGTCCCAGAATTCAAACATATTCGCGGTGTCGATACCAAATGCAGCCACGGCTTCGGCATTGGTCGACACGGCAACAAAGTGCTTCGCAATGGCCGCTTCATTTTTAAGCGTATCGAGCACCCACGCACGGGCGGTTCCGGCATTGGTCATGGTTTCCTGAGTCGTAAACGTCTTGGAGGCCACAATGAACAGCGTCTCTTCCGGATCAAGCCCGAAAGTCTGTTCCGCAAAGTGCGTGCCATCAACATTCGACACAAACCGAATCGTCAGGTTCCGGTCGCTGTACGATTTCAGACTCTCATACGCCATCGCTGGCCCCAGATCGGATCCCCCGATACCAATGTTGACGACGTTTCGAATGCGTTTCCCCGTAAACCCCTTCCACTCGCCGGAACGCACTCGATCCGAAAATGCGCTCATCTTCTCGATGACCGCATTGACGCCGGGCATCACATCCTCCCCGTCAACGATTATAGGTGTATTGCTGCGATTACGCAGCGCCACATGCAGGACTGCACGAGTCTCGGTCTTGTTAATCTTCGCACCGGCGAACATCTGCGCGATGGACTCTCGCAACCCGCGAGCCTCCGCGAGCGCCACGAGTTGCTGCATCGTTTCATCTGTCACTCGATTTTTGGAATAGTCCAGAAAAAGCTCAGAAGCTTCCAGCGTCAGCCGCTCACCACGATCCTCATCCTCTGAAAACAGGTCACGCAAATGAGCATCCTTTATACTCGCATAGTGAGCCTCCAGCGCCTTCCATTCCGGTAAATCCGTAATCACGCAGTGCTTTGTGTCCATTTCGATCCTCCATAGTAAGTAAAATCAGAGCGCATAGCCTACCTTCGGAAGCCCACTCCTGTCCACTTCAGAGATGGACTAGCTTTCGATGCATACGAGGGGACAAGCAATAAAAGAGGGCAGGTGTTGAAAGGTGCTGAACACGGACGACACAAAAGCGGATGTTGTCATTCCGAGCTTGCCGAGGAATCTCAAGCATTACAGGGGGCTGAGATCCCTCGGCAAGCTCGGGATGACAGATTACGCGGTCTTTGCGTGTTCAGAAATGCCATATGTCATAAACATAGGCAGATACAATGCAATTTCAGCTTTTAGATTTCAGCGTTGCCGCTTCGCTGCCAATGGAACATTGGCAAGTTGACCTACGGTCTGCGCTGCTTTACTCTACCCCTCATGCCAGCCAAAAAATCATTCACATACAAACTCACCGACGACCAACAAACCGTTCTGGTCGAAATCCTGAGTGCGGGCAACTACCGCCCCACCGAGGTCCCTTACACCAGCATTTCGGCGAAGACCGAGGACTGCAACATCAACCTCTACAACAGCGGAAAGCTCCTGGTGCAGGGAAAGGGTGCCGAAGAATTCGTGCAGTTCATTCTAGAACCACTCGTGCTCCTCTCCGCTTCTGTCGGCTACGAAGACGTCCTTAGCCCCGAGCTCGCCGAACCCCACATGGGGGTAGATGAAAGTGGCAAGGGAGACTTCTTTGGCCCCATGGTTATTGCCGCCGCTTATATTGATGAGACGCTCATCGAACCCATGCGCAGTCTGGATGTCAAAGACAGCAAGAACATCACGAGCGATAAGAAAGCCATGTTCATCGGGGGAGAATTGCGCAAGCTTCTGGGGCACCGTTTTGCTCTCGTCACAATCGGCCCAGCCGCATACAACCGACTTTACAGTAAGATGCGCAGTGTGAATCGAATTCTGGCATGGGGGCACGCCCGTGCCATCGAAGATCTTCTCGCAAAAGTGCCAACGTGCCCAAAGGCAATCTCTGATCAATTTGGAAGCAAAGAATCCGTTAAGCGTGCGCTGATGCAAAAGGGGCGCGGTATCGAACTGATCCAGCGCCATAAGGCAGAGTCAGACACGGCGGTTGCAGCCGCTTCAATCCTGGCTCGCGAAGCCTTTCTTCGGGCATTACAGAACATGGAGAAAATGTACGGGACCGAAATCAAGAAGGGTGCCTCTGCCGCAGTCCGACAAGTCGCCGTCGCACTGGCTCGCGCCAAATCCCCTAACGTCCTCCTACAGACGGTAAAGTGTCATTTCAAGACGACCGATGCCGTCCTTGCAGAATTAGGATTAACCCGGAAAGACCTCCCGCCCGAGGGACAAGTCGTGTCCAAGCCTTATACGTATAAGAAGAAAGCGTAGAGGCTAATCTTTCTTGCAGAGAGCTGAAGATCTCTCGACTTTGCGCGGAATGACATCCCCGAAATTCTCAAGAAACTTTAACTTTGCTTCGCACAGTAGATCTGTCCCTGATAATCCTTAACGCAGTACGCACATATCTCCGAGTTGGGAACCCCGATGAGGACTTGTCAGGGATGTGCCCCGCAAAGCCCAAGCAGTATGCACATATCTCCGAGATGTGCCCCGCAGGGCAAAGAAAAGCATGCGCCTCGGAGATGCGCACGTACTGTACGTCGATTCAATCAACATCGAACCCCGGAATCTGGGATTCTCTTTGAGTGCGATGTTGGAGGTTCGAAACGAACGAGAAACGCGCGGGAAGTTACAGGACATGAACTCATTTCGGGAAACATCTACACGATCGAACACCCGCAGATCCCGCGTTTTGATTCTGAGACGAAATCATGCATTTCGCGCCCAGGGCCGTCTATAAACATCTCTGCAAGCTGTTCTTGGGCCTGGGACACATTGAGCCCCGTGCAATAGAGAAGCTTGAATGCAGCTTTGACGGCTGAGCGATCCTCTGCGCCGATCCCTGCCCGGCGCATACCAATCACATTAAGCCCACCCACTCCGTTTTCCATGGCAGGCCGTACCGTACAAAACGGCGGAACATCTTTGGAAATCATGGCGCCGCCTCCCAGCATTACCAGACGGCCGATCCGAACAAACTGGTGAACCGCCACGTTACCACTGATGAACGCGCGCGCACCTACCAAAACATAGCCCGCAATCAAGGCACCATTCGCCACAATGACGTCATCCTCAAGCTGGACATTGTGCGCAAAGTGGGAAAATGCCATCAGCATACACCGATTCCCGATCACAGTCTCTGTTCCCGGCTTCGAACCGCGATGTACCGTTACCCCTTCGCGAATCACACACCCTTCGCCAATTCGAACAAACGACTCCCCGTCCTCAAAACCAAAATCTTGTGGAAGATCGCCAAGAACGGCCCCCGCATGCACCTTGCTCGCTGCACCCAAAGTCGTGAAACCATAGATCGTGACATGCGGACCAATCTGACAACCGTCTCCAATCGTTGCACCTGCCGCAATGTAGGCGAAAGGGCCCACAACGACGTCAGCACCAATTGTCGCCCCCTCTTCAACAACTGCCGTTCGGTGAATCGACACTACACTTCCTCCAACAATTCATTCTGGTAAAGCGCTCGAACCATCTCCACATCCAACGCATGCCCAGACTTGTAGGACGTGATCGCTCCCACAAAGCGCCCGCGATCAATAAGCGCGATCGCAGCCAGCAAATCAAGCACACTGCGATGCCACACCGCCTCCAATGATTTTCCATTGTGCAGCAAGTGCGGTTTGTTGACATAACGCCGAGGCCCGGCAACTAAAATGTTCTTCAGTGTATAACCCAAATTTCGGGTATCCGCGAAAATCTTCCCCACCGTCTTACAATATAACATCATCCACAGGTTGGTGTTGGTGCGCGCAAACGACCCGTGGCGAACGGTCTCGCGATTGACGTCAAACTGAATACGCTGCTGCCCTATCGCCGTTGAAAAATCAATCGCACAGTCCACAGTCAAACGACGATTGCCAGCCGCAGCGGGCTCGAGGGTAAGAAACCCACCATTTTGGTCCACCACCGTCACCGGTTCCTTAACAGTCACACAAATCGCAGGCTCATGTTGCGTCACAATACCCGCCTGCTCGATCGCCTCGACAAGATCCATACTGCTGCGATCAAATAGCGGCGGATCCCCAAAGTCCATTCGGATCACTACATTATCTAGCCCCAAATACTTGAGCGCGATGATATGCTCAACCATGCGCATATAGTTGTGAGGCGATCCACTGCACAACACAATATTGCGCAACACAGTCCAAACATTCTCAACCGACACGTGAATCGGCATCGAATCGGGGAAATCCTTGCGATCAAAGAACCATCCTGAATGTGTCGTAGGTTCAAGCTCCAGCGTGCGCTGCGCATTCCCGAAGAATGTCCCCGGGCCCGTCACAGAAATGGGTTTTCCAAGTGTAGTCTGACGCCATTCCGGATCACCAGTTGGCACTTCAAGTATCTGCTGATCTACACGCTGCGCTTCAAACTGTTCTATACTGGGAAGCAGAAGCGCCGTCTCACCTTCCAAAACCCGCCCATATTCCATTGCCGCCATATCCAATCCTCACCCGTTTTAAACTAATTAGCGCACCGACTCTACCCCAGTACCCAACCAAACCGAAAGCGAAAAGCGCACTGCCCTCCCCCTAGGTAACCGGAAGTACGTGCGCATCTCCGAGGCGCACACTCCCGCTCTACTAGCACATCTCGGAGATATGTGCCTACTGCATATGCATATCCCCGACAGTCCCTCATCGGGATTCCTAACTCCGAGATGTACTTTATTTAACACCTGCGCCCACGTTGAGGGCCGATTGACCTTGAAAATAGATCCATCCAATGCCAACATCTCCAATCCTGCGTCTGAAAGTTATATTTAAAACGCCGGTGCCAAATTTGAATCATATCCACAATTTTTTGACGGAGCCCCATGACACGAGACATCCCTCTCCAAATTGCCGTTCTTGGATCCGGCAGTGGTAGCAACTGCCAGTCGATCATCGACGCCATCGAAGCAGGTGATCTCAATGCGAAGATTGTTTATGTTCTCACGGATGTGGAAAATGCCCCCATTCTTGAGCGTGCACGCCGACAAGGCATTCCGGCCGATTACATAAGTGCCGCCCCTTTTAAGACAAAGATTGATGGTGAGGCCGAAGAACGCTACATCGCACGCCTTCGTAAGTCGGGTGCTGACATCGTAGTCCTCGCCGGGTTTATGCGCATCATCAAAGGGGGACTGCTTTCGGCCTTCCGAGGGCGAATGGTAAACATCCATCCCTCACTCCTGCCAGCCTTTCCTGGCCTCCATGCCTGGAAGCAGGCGTTGGACTACGGCACAAAGGTCGCCGGATGCACCGTGCACTTTGTGGACGAAGGCACCGACACAGGCCCCATCATCACACAGCGAGCGGTTCCCGTCCTAGCTGACGATACCCCGGAATCGCTACATGCGCGGATCCAGATCGAAGAGCATTTGGCCTACCCTGCGGCTCTAAAAGCCATTGCAAATGGAACCCTAACACACACGGGACGGCATGTGTCGGGATGTTAACTAAATCCAAACATGCTTTTTTCGGCTTTTTGGCTTTAAAGTTAAGAGAAATGCCTCTATGATTCCTCCCTTTGCCAAAAAAAAGGTTGAATATCCCCGCCATTAATGGGGCGGCTGAACACCACCTGAACGAAGAAGGATGAAGCAAGTGAGTAAAATTGTTCTAGGACTTCCAAAGGGTAGCCTTCAAGAGGCCACCTACCAAATGATGCGTAAGGCTGGATTCAACGTCAGCTCAGGGTCACGCTCCTATCACCCCCGTATTGATGATGACGAGATTGAGGCTAGGCTAATTCGCGCTCAGGAAATCAGCCACTACGTCGAACTCGGCATGCTTGATGCAGGAATTACCGGATACGATTGGATTGTTGAGAACGGATCCGACGTTGTCAACGTTCAGGAACTTATCTACGGCAAACAAGGCTTCCGCCCCGTCCGATGGGTCTTGGCCGTGCCAGAGGATTCCACCATTCAGTGCGCAAAAGATCTTGAAGGCAAGCGCATCGCGACCGAAGCCGTGGGGCTGACAACCAAATACTTGAAAAAGAACGGTGTAAACGCCGAAGTCGAGTTCTCCTGGGGTGCTACCGAGGTGAAAGCCCCGGAATTGGTGGATGCCATTGTCGAGCTCACCGAGACCGGATCCTCCCTGCGAGCCAACAACCTTCGCATCGTTGAGACCATCCTCTCTTCAACCACACGCCTGATTGCCAATAAAGCAGCGTGGGAAGATGCAGGAAAACGCACCAAAATAGAGCAACTCGCACTTTTGCTCGCGGGGGCACTTGCCGCCGAAGCCAAAGTGCTACTGAAACTCAATGCCGCCGAAAGCACCGTTGAAATCATAACCAACATTTTACCATCGTTACATGCACCCACTATCAACCCACTAAACACAACGGGTTGGGTGGCCATTGAAACGGTGATTGACGAATCGGTCGTACGTGAGATTATCCCCCAATTGAAGAAGGCGGGGGCAGAGGGAATCATAGAGCTCCCTCTTAACAAAGTAATTCCTTAGTAATAAGCAGGAGGCACCGTGGGTTCCATTAAGAAAAAACGCCGTAAAAAAATGACGAAGCATAAATACCGCAAACGTGTGCGGGCTGATCGTCATAAGAAGAGCTAGCAACGGCTGGAGATTGCTTATGCGAGCGTGGCTGCTAATAATCTGCTGCTCGCTACTGTGCCTTACTGGTTGCCAAACATGGCAGCCAGCAGGCTCAGCTGCTTCCTGTACAAACGGCACCACACTGTCGAGTCAGGAACAAGCACTTGCAGAGTCCCTTGCCCATTATGGGCAGGGGCTTCTCTATCAAGGCTCAGAGGGTCCCGCTTCCACAAATGCGCTAGCAGAGTTCCAAAAAGTCGCCAAAGCAAACTCTGCCGACCACGACCTGCTCTCAAAAATTGCAGTCATCGCGCTTCGCGGCAACATGCCCGAAATCGCAATACAAGCGCTTGAGCAGTCCTATGACTATGCTCCCAAGTCATACGAACGATGTGTTGACCTTGCAGCGGTCTATCAGGCTACAGAAAAAAACGCCCTTGCTGTCATCCAATACCAAAAGGCGCTAAAACTCGACCGCACCCCCACTACTGTGTACATAGCACTAGCTGGGCTCCATTTTCACGCCAATGCGGATGACCAAGCTCTGAGCGTTCTCGATCGCGGCAAGCAGGACTCCGAAACACCAGAAGCCCTCTCAATCTACACCTTTGAGCAGGCTAAGATCTTTGTTACCCATGGAGCCATCTCACGTTCAATTCCATGTTTTGAGAAACTCGCGAAGTGGGATATCAATCGACGGGCAGAATTCTATCAACTCATCAGCGAACTCCACTTTTCTCAGGGAAATCGCGAAGCCGCCATCAATGTGCTAACCCGCGCCACCAAGTTACAATTCCCTCTACCCGCATCTTTTGTCGACCTTGCCTATCTTCGTCTCAATGAAGATAATCAAGACGAAGCAATCAAAGTACTGAATGAAGCCAGAGATAAGCTATCAGACGAACCCAATATCCTTTTTGCTCTCGGCTGCGTCTATAGCGATTCCGAGGACTTCAAGAAAGCTATCGAACTCTTTGAAAACGTCCGGCAACTGAACGCAGAAAACCGAAGTGATGATTCAACAAAACCAAAAGCACTTACGGAAATATTCTACCTAAGCTTAGGCGCGGCATATGAGCGTAGCGGCCACATTGAAGAGGCAAAGCGCGTTTTCGAAGAATGCATCCAACACTACCCTGACAGCCATCGTGTGTTGAACTATCTGGCCTACATGCTGGCAGTCGCCAACCGGGATTTGGATCAAGCCATACTCTATATAAATTCAGCTCTCGTTATTGAGGAGAACGCCCCCGCCTATCTCGATACACGTGGGTGGATCTACTTCCAACAGGGGAAATTTGCAGAGGCGTTGAAAGAAATCAAAAAAGCGCAAACGCTCATGAAGACACCCGATGCAGAAATCCTCCAACATCTCGGCGACATTCACGAAGCTCTACATAATCCCGACCAAGCGCTGGAGTGTTGGTCAAAAAGCTATGCTCTGGATTCAAAGAATGAAACCGTTGCAGAGAAACTCAGAGCGCGGGGCATTGATCTGGATGCCCTTAAGCGGATAGAGCCGCCCGACACGGATCGCCCGTAAGCAACTCAGAGCCCCCACCCCCCCTCCACACACTCGCATTGTCATGTAGTGCGTGACTGTGTCGCGAGTTGTAGTACGTCATTGCATGACGTATCCGCCCCGCGGGCAGGCGTCGGGCTGAGAGCCCGAAAAGCCAGACACAGTCTGGGGCTACAACAACGGTTCGGGATACAAACCATAATGAAAATTGCGCATTCTATCCCAATTTCAACTTTCAGCTTTCAGCGTTGCCGCTTCGCTGCCAATGGAACATTGGCCAGTTGACCTACGGTCTGCGCTACTCTACTCTATCCTGCATGCCTGCCATTCATCAATTCGTAGCTGGATACACCAGCGGTGATGCCATCAGCAACGAAGCAGTCGTATTTCGCGACATCTTCCGAAGCTGGGGGTTCTCCTCGGAGATTTTCAGCGAGGCGCGTTGCGTCCAAAAGGCCGCTCGTAAACGCGTACAGGATGTCAGCTGCTATGCAGACACATCAGATCTAAACGACATCGTGCTACTGCATCTTTCAATCGGTTCAAGAGTAAATGAGACCTTCAAGAATCTGAACTGCAAGAAGGCAATTTTATATCATAACGTGACACCGGCACACTACTTTGAGATCGTCAACAAACAAACTGCGGGTGTTCTGCAATTAGGTCGGGAACAAGTCGCTGCCCTTGCGAACACCGCCACTGTCAATATGGCCTGCAGCCACTTCAATGCATCCGAACTCAAGGATCTAGGCTACCGTGACATAGCCATTCTACCACTTGTGCTGAACCTTTCCTTATTGACGCGCACCATTGATTCCCGCACCCAAAAGAAGCTCAACGATGGTCGCAAGAACATTCTCTTTGTGGGGCGCTGCACCCCCAACAAGAAAATTGAGGATGTGCTGCGGGTTTTCGCCTACTACCAGAAAACCATTGAACCCAAGTCTCGCCTGATTCATGTGGGGTCACACGCTGGCGCTGAGCGCTACTTCAGCCTATTGACCTCAATGGTTAAAGATCTGGACCTCAAACAGGTACATTTCGCAGGGGCGGTCTCGCAACCCGAGCTCAATGCATACTATGCAAGTGCCGACGCTTTTCTCTGTATGAGCGAACACGAAGGCTTTTGCATTCCCCTTATTGAGAGCATGCTACATGAAGTCCCTATTCTGGCCCACGCCTCTGCCGCGATTCCCGAAACCCTCGACGGCAGCGGCATCCTTCTACAAGAGCGACGTTTTGACCTCGCAGCTGAACTTTTGGCACAACTGGTTCAGAATCCACAACTTAGGGATGCCATTGTCAAACAACAGACCGAACGCCTTGATCGCTACCGCACGCGTAATCTTGAATCTGAACTCAAGCAACACCTTGCACCTCTACTGCCCTCTCGATGAACACAACCGTCGCCATTTCAGACTCCGTCAATGCAACACATAACGTTGCAAAAACCCTCACACCGCACCTTTCCCCTGGAACAATCCTGGCGCTGCACGGAGACCTTGGAAGCGGAAAAACATGCTTCGTGACGGGAATCGCCAACGCTCTGGGCATCTCAGAGCCCATTACAAGCCCAACCTTCACAATGATCAACGAGTACGAAGGAATGCAAAACCTTTGCCACATGGACCTCTACCGCATCAGCAATCCCGACGAACTTTTCACACTCGGACTAGAGGACTATTTTAACGGCAACGGTATCACCATAATAGAATGGGCCGAACGTGCCGGAGACTTACTCCCGGAGCACTCAATTCACATCTGCTTCGAGGTGCTCGACGCGCCCAACTCTCGCAAAATTACGATAACATCACCTCACGAGTTGCCGCTTCCCATGGGGCAACTTAGTAATGACTAAAGGCGAAAACGTCAGGAAAACGACCAAGTAGGCACACATCTCCGAGGTGTAGCCCCCACGGCCTTTGGCCGGGCCGCGCTGTGCGCGGAGTGCATCTCGGAGATATGCACGTACTATAATTAGTATTTGCAACACAAAAAGCTTAGAAAAAAGCCAAAACCGTTAAGACAGTTAGAGAGAAAATAGACCCAAGATTTTGACAGAACCAACCAACACGAGTAGGAGTCCCAGAATGAAACCTGAACTTATCGTTGCCCTTGATGTACCATCAGCAAACGAGATCCCCAAAATTGTAAGCCAACTTCCCAGCCGGATCCGCTATTACAAGATCGGGTTGGAGCTCTTCGCAGCCGCAGGCCCAGAGGCGCTTTCGTTTCTAGCCAACAACGGAAAGCGTGTTTTTCTGGATCTCAAACTGCACGACATCCCCCGAACCGTAGCGCGCGCAGTTGAAGCCGCAGGCCAGCACAATGTCGCACTCATGACTGTTCATGCATGCGGAGGACGCAATATGCTAACGGCCGCTTCGCAAGCAGCAGCCGCATTAGGCGACAGGGGCCCAAAACTGGTTGCCGTTACCACATTAACCAGTCTGGACCAATCTGATCTTACAGAATGTGGCATTGTACGAAGCCTTCCCGAGCACACCGCCGCCCTCGGAAAACTCGCGATCAACTGCGGGATTGATGGTCTCGTCTGCTCGCCTCTTGAGGTGGAAACCTTCCGATCACAATTGGGCGAAAGCCCCATTCTTGTGACACCTGGGATTCGTCCTGCGGGTGACGATGTCGGAGACCAAAAGCGCGTCGCCACGCCAGCAATGGCAGTAGAGGGCGGATCCTCCTTTCTTGTCGTAGGAAGGCCCATTCTCGGGGCAACAGATCCCGCCGCCGCGGCAGAGGCAATCCTAGCGCAAATGGATGCCGCCTATGCAAGCATGACATGACACGCGAGGACATACCGGCTGTACACAAAGCACTGAAGCGCGAATACGATCGCCATGATGCCCCTATCATTGAGTTCATTCAGGCGCAAACCGGATCGACATTCAAAGTCCTCATCGCTACCATTCTCAGCGCAAGAACAAAGGACAAAACGACCACGCAAGTCGTTCGCAAACTCTTCAAGGTTGTACAAAACCCCGACGACCTTCGGCGCACCCCTCTTGATGAAATTGAGAAGCTGCTTTTTCCTGTCGGCTTCTATCGCGTCAAAGCTAAACACCTCAAAGCCCTTCCCGACGTTCTCGACCAGGAATTCGCGGGACGCATCCCCGAAACGATCGACGAGCTCTGCAAGCTCCCTGGGGTCGGGAGAAAGACAGCAAATCTCGTTGTTACCGTCGCGTTCGATAAGCACGGCATCTGTGTCGATGTCCACGTCCACCGCATTACCAACCGCCTTGGCCTTATCAAAACAAAGACACCACTCGAAACGGAAATGGAACTGCGCAGGATTCTGCCAAAACGCTACTGGAAATCCTGGAATCGCCAGTTGGTGTCGTTCGGCCAGACGCTCTGCAAACCGCGCCACCCCCAATGTAACCGCTGCCCCATCGCAACCCTATGCGAGAAGATTGGTGTTTAGCCCAGTTATGGCTTGTGATATGAAACAGTCTACAACGAAATGCTTCACACCTATTCTCTTCTCCCTGCTTGGCGCGGCCATCATGCTCGGAGGGCTTGTCGTAATGTTGCGTGGAGCATGGGCGGGAGTCTTCCTTGTGCTCTCGGGCGCAATTCTGCTGGCAATACCAACTGCTCTTTACGTCACGGGATATCTGTGTCGAAAACTGTACGGGACAGAGCCTCCCACCGACACCACCCCCAGCTCAGATCGAATGGATGCCCCCACTGACGCACACCTGAAACGATGTCCCTTTTGTCGCGTCATTCAGGCATGGCTGAGCGCAACGATCCGTGGCACCTATCTGCCGTTCTGGGAACTCATAGGGATGCGGAACCGCGGCACCCCACCTGACATCGTTGTACATGCCTATTTGATGGTGAAGAGATCGAGCGCGCACATTTCCATCGCTGAGTTGGAAGATATCTACATTACCGAAAGCAAAAAAGTCCACGATGCCTTTGATCTTGTGAACATTGTAACGGGCACCAAAGACTAGACATACCCCTGATGCAGAGGTCGGAAGGCTAAGATCGGATTCCGGAAATCTGATACACAGTTCCGTGAAGAACCGAGAATAGGCAAAATGGAGATGGGGCGATTAACCTAGAAAGCGCAGTCGAGTTGTGCACGGTTTGCGAGAAGTACAGGGCGGGCTGCGCACGCCCTACAGCGGGTGCGCAGCCCCCGCTGTACTGGCGAGGCCGCAAACGACCCGGAGATTAGATGCGTTTGCCATGAGGCCATTATCGACGAAGAGTGGGACGACGTGTACAGCGTACTCTATGGGCACGACAGTTCGCGCCCCCGAAGACCACAGACGAAAGCTGCATTGGAGGTGGTCTGCCCTCGGGTACAGGAACCCCGGACTCGTTTCGGGGCCGCATGCGTAGACATCGATCTCGCCAAAGGCCGAGGGCTACACCTCGAAGATATGTGCCTACTTGTCGTGAATCTCCATCCTGTATGACCCTGGCTTCCGCCCTCAGCCCCCAGACCTCCGAGCTTTGCATGGCGCTCTTGCGAAAACGGCCAGCATACGCTAGATTTCGCTTCTTAAGGATTCACTAAATGAGCATATTCACCCACAAGCATTTAGCATCAGTAGTAGGCGTTGTTTCACTGACAACATTGATATGTGGATGCCGAACACCTGCCGACTACCGCAAAGGTGCAGACAGCGCAGCATACGACATTGTCGAGGAAACCCGCGAAAGAGTCATCGACTCAGGACCACAGGCCACCTTCAATGTTGAGCCGCCCGCCGATGCTCTACGGCGGCGACTTATTGAGACGCAAAATTTGCCTGCCTATGGGGCATCCTCCTTGGGAACAGACGCATTAGAGCCTCCTCCTCATTGGCCCACGCTACCAACGCCGCAGATAAACCCCATCACCAATACCATCGCAGGCATCTGGGCTATCAACGGAACGATAGAACTCTCCCTTCTCGATGCGCTTCAAATTGCCGCCCGCAACAGCCGAGAATACCAGACAGCCAAAGAAAATGTTTTTCGCACGGCACTCGCCCTCGATCTCGAACGCAACGCCTTTCGCGCAACGGTTGCAGGAGCTCTGGACAGCGAGCTCAGCCGCGATGCGAGTGGATCCGAAACCGTCGAGGGCAGTTCGAGCAGCCTAGCAACCACAGCCAGCAAAACGTTCCAGACCGGAGCAGCCGTTTCCAGTCAAATTGCCGTGGATCTGGTAAAGCTCTTGACCGGTGACCGCGATTCAGCCTGGGGGCTTTCTGCCGATGCCACCATATCTATTCCACTCCTTCGTGGCTCCGGTCGCCACATCACGCGTGAACCGCTCACGCAAGCCGAACGCAACGTCGTATATGCCCTCTTCACGCTTGAAGAGTTTAAGCGAAATCTTGCGGTCACGGTAGCCGAAGGATTTCTCGGTGTCATGCAGGCAAACGACCAAGCCTACAACGCACAACGCAACCATGAAACCCTTGTCACATCGACAAAACGGGCGACGTCAATGGCGAAAGCAGGACGACTGCCCGAGATCCAAGTCGACCAGACACATCAGGATCAACTCCGTGCATACGACCGGTCGGTGAACGCCCAGCAATCTGCGGCACAGGCTCTGGATAAATTTAAGCACTCCCTCGGACTGCCTCCCGATGCAGAGATCGTCCTTCTGCGAAAAGCCTTCCTAGAGCTTATCCGAGATGCGGAGACCCGCAGCAAGGATGCAGACGCGATCCTTCCCGACACCCAAAGCATTATTGTCACCGCACTTCAGAACCGCCTCGATATGCAGACGGCGGAAGGCCGCATTAAGGATGCCCAACGAGCCATTGTCGTCGCCGCTGATGCACTACGCGCCGAAGTCTCACTCCTTGGATCCGCGTCATTTGGAAACCGGCGGAGTCTTTCATCAGCCACCCAGGATGACACAACATTAAAATTGTCTGAAGGAATTCTATCCAGTCTCATTTCCATTGATCTCCCTTTTGAACGTACCGCAGAACGTAACGCATTCCGAAACCGAATCACCGACCTTGAACGCGCCGTCCGCGCCGCTCAGGAGAAAGAAGATTCGATCAAGCTTCAAGTGCTCAACGGATGTCGCAACCTGACAGAATCACGAGAGAGCATCATCACACAGATCGAAGCGGTCCAACTGGCGGAGCGAAGACAACGCAGTACGGATCTCTTACTACAAGCCGGACGAGCCGAAATGCGAGACCTGCTTGAAGCCGAAGAATCGTTATTGTCCGTTCGTAATGCGCTGACATCTGCCATCGTAAGATACCGTCTAGCAGAGCTGCGCCTTCAACGGGATGTTGGAATCCTACAGGTCTCCGATAGCGGTCTCTTGCAGGAATGCGACTTTAACACACCCCTCTCAGCGACACCGCCAACAGATAAACCCCACACGGATAACTCTGGAGCTCAAGATCATGAGTAAATCACCTCAGAAACCCAACCGAAAGCGACTGTGGATAGCAGTCATTATTGTTTGCGCGGTAACAGCCATTCTTGGTATCGCCCTGCGAGATCGGTCAGCCCCCTCGCCCTTGATGAGTAACGGTCAGATTACCACACCGGTTCGCCGCGGCAACCTTGTGATCAGCCTCACCGAATCAGGAACAATCCAAGCTCAAAATCGAATTGTGATCAAAAACACAATTCCCGGCAATACGTCAATTCTATGGATTATTGAAGAAGGCAAACAGGTCAAGAAGGGAGACCTCTTGGTCGAGCTCGAATCAAGCGCTCTTGAGGAAAAACTATTTTCCCAGCAGATCACGGTACAGAATGCCGAGTCCCTTTTTGTGCGTGCACGGGAAAATCTCTCAATCACAAAGAGCCAAGCTGCCAGCGATGTTGAAAAATCAGAAACACTGCTACAATTCGCTCATCAGGATTTAGAAACCTACACCAAAGGCCAGTACCCACAACAGCTGCGCGAAGCAGAAGTGAGCATTACACTTGCCGAGGAAGACCTCCAACGTGCCGAGGAAAGACTGAAGTGGTCACGCAAGCTTCTGGAGCAAAAGTTCATATCCCAGTCCGAACTCCAAGCGGATGATCTTGCCGCAAAGAAAGCAACACTGAATCTGGAATTGGCGCGAGGAAAGAAACAGCTACTAGAGGCTCATACCTACGAGCGCGAATTAGCGCAATTGCAAAGCGATGCCAGGCAAAATGCAATGGCACTGGAGCGGGCAAGAAGTAAAGCAAAGGCAAACATTCTTCAAGCCGAAGCTGAGTTCACGGCAAAGGAAATGGAATTTAGCCGGCAGCGCGATAAACTTGCGAAAATCGAAGAAGAGATCACGGCCACCCGCATCAAAGCCCCCTCCGATGGCCTTGTTGTCTACGCCACGAGCGCAAACGCCAGAAGACACAATAACACAGAGCCCCTTGCCGAGGGCCGCATCGTGCGCGAGCGTGAAGCCCTGATCCATCTCCCTGACATCACTCGAATGATGGCCTCCATCAAAGTGCACGAGACGCACGTCAAGAAGATCACCATTGGAATGCGAGCGAGAATCACTGTCGAGGCCCTTCCCCAAGCGACGTTTACCGGATACGTAAAACAGATTGCGCCCCTACCCGATGCCACATCGTTCTGGATGAATCCGGATCTCAAAGTCTACGATACTGAAATCTACGTTGACAGCAGCTCAGAAGGACTCCGGAACGGCATGACCTGTGAAGTCGAAATTGTGGCAGAGCAACATACCAATGCTCTCTTTGTTCCCATTCAGTCCGTTGTTCGGGAGGGGAGCAACACCGTCGCATTCGTAGCAGATGCGCACGGCCCCGCAATAAGACGTGTCGTAGAAGTAGGGGGTGACAACAATCGCATGGTTCACATTCTGAAAGGGCTTTCAGAAGGAGAACGCGTTCTGCTCACGCCTCCCCTTCGAAATTCGGTGCGTGACGAGACGGCGGCGCTATCTCCACCCATAAGAACAGTCTCGCCACCCGCAAAATCGAAAAGAAAACCCTCACCTGAAAAGCATCGTGACCGAAAAACAAAAAAATAATAACTCGGTCATCATCGAACTCGATGGCATCGACAAGACCTACGAAATGGGTTCTGCATCCGTACACGCATTAGCTGGGATTTCACTGCGCATTCGCCAAGGCGAATTCTGGGCTGTCATGGGATCCAGTGGGTCTGGAAAAAGTACACTGCTCAACTTGCTTGGGTGTCTCGACCGACCCACTCGCGGAAACTATACGCTAGCAGGCCAAGACGTAAGCCATATGAACGATGACGCCCTAAGCGATGTCCGGCTGCGCTATCTGGGATTCATCTTTCAAAGCTTCAATCTGCTGCCGCAGATTTCCGTACTCCGCAACATTGAGCTTCCTCTCTACTATCTGGGGTGGAGCTCGGAAAGAGGCAAAGATCGCGCGCGGGAACTTGCCGTCAGCGTGGGGCTGGAATCCCGCCTGCATCACCGACCCACCGAGCTCTCCGGTGGGCAGCGGCAGCGAGTCGCCATCGCCCGTGCTCTAGCCAATGACCCCACCGTGATTCTTGCAGACGAGCCCACGGGCAACTTGGACTCGGAGACCGGCAAAGAAATTATGGATATGCTAAGCGGTCTGAATGCGCAGGGGAAGACAATCATTATGGTGACACACGAGGCCGAAATTGCCGACCATGCAACCAAACAGCTTCATATGCTCGACGGACGCATCGCCAGCATGGGGGGGCTATCGTAATGCATCGAAGTCGCTTTCTGCGCAATCTTGGCCTCGGTATTGAGAACGTGTTTCTTCATAAGCTTCGATCCATACTGACCATGCTAGGCATCGTGTTTGGTGTCGCTAGTGTGATTGCAATGCTCTCGGTTGGAGAGGGCGCCAGCCGCCAGGCAATGGATCAAATCAAGCGCTTGGGAAGTCAGAACATCATCCTGACATCATCGAAGCCCCTCGCCGACGAGGCTGCAACCTCCTCAGGACGTACACGGATGCTCAGGTATGGTCTGACCTATGCAGACCAGAAGCGTATTACCGAAACCTTTGAAACCGTCGAGAACACCGTTCCGGCAAAAATTCTGCGCAAGGAAGCCCGAGTCGGGAAACGGAACTCCAATGTACGCGTTGTCGGCACAACCGAGCGATGGTTTGATCTCGTGCAAAGAGATATCATTGCCGGGCGAGCACTTGTATCAGAGGACATCACAGAGCGGCGGGCCGTCGCTGTCGTCACGGAGAAGGTTGCCCGGAAACTGCTCGCTGTTGACCACGCCCTGGGGACGACTTTGCGTGTGGGTGAAAATATGTTCGAGATCGTCGGCATTGTTGGCACCGAAATCGGCGAAGGCAGCAGCGTCCAAACACCCGATCGCGCTAATGATGTCTACATCCCTCTGCCCGTTGCACGCGAGCGATACGGCGATGTCGACATGCACATCGCAAGTGGTTCATTCAGCCGCGAAGAGGTGGAACTGCACACAATCATTATCCATATTGCCTCACTGGATCATGTTGAACCCACAGCAGCGGCCATTGAGCGAATGCTACAGACATCACACAAGACTGAGGACTATCAGCTCCACATTCCGTTAGCGCTCTTGCGGCAAGCACGCGAAACAAAACACACGTTTAATGTTGTTCTTGGCTCTATCGCCTGTATCAGCCTGCTCGTCGGGGGTATCGGCATTATGAATATCATGCTCGCGTCGGTAACCGAGCGCACACGCGAAATTGGTGTAAGGCGTGCTATAGGGGCTCAAAAACGGCAAATTGTTCATCAATTTCTTGTCGAAACGGTGGTCCTTTCCACCTCCGGCGGACTCATCGGCGTGGTCCTGGGTTTGCTGATTCCCCTAATCATCTCAAAACTCGCAAATATGCCTACCGTTGTAACGCCCTGGAGTGTTGGCCTGTCGCTTTTCATCAGCGTTGCGATTGGAATCATCTTCGGAATCTACCCCGCAATCCGGGCTGCACAACTCGATCCAATTGAGGCGCTGCGACATGAATAGAATTATGAGAACAGTATTGCCATAAATGCTATGAAGGGTATGAAAAAGGGAAAGACTCATAATCGATAAAAGTCGTCCCCACACCGAGTCGAATACACTTAGTCGAAGCTTCCCGCAGCGATACAGTATGGCTTCTTAGTGGTTGCTCCGCAAACAGTTGCGACTACGAAGATCATCGAGAATCGCATCCGAAACATGAATATTGTCAAACCCTCGACCAATTTTTATCGCAGGATTGGCAGCCCCATGAAAATCAGAACCACCCGTCATCGTTAATCCAAAAGCAATCGCCAAGCGCTGGTACAGATGAAGTCGCTCGGGCCCGTGCTCCGGGTAGAAGACCTCAATGCCCTGCAACCCATAATCCACCAACTCCGCAACACAAGACCGAAGGGCTTTATTTCGTAATTTCAGCGTAAACGGATGCGCCAGCACAGGAACACCACCAGCTGCACGGATCAGTTCAATACCCTTCTTAGGCGAAAGTCTGTCACGTTCAACATAGCCCGGCTTCCCTTTTCCCAAGAAGCGTTTAAATACATCCTGTTTGCTTGCGGCATAACCGCGTGCAATCATTGCCTGCGCAATATGGGGACGCCCAACCACGTCGCTACCAGCAAAGGCGGTAACCTCCGACCAAGGCAGATCCATACCAAGACTAGCAAGTGCTAAAAGAATTCGGTGATTACGATGCTCTCTACCTTCGCGCAGTCGTAACAAAGCGGACTGCATCCCCGCGTGATCGGGATCCATAAAGTAACCCAGCAGGTGCATCGTACCAGGAGCATATTCAGCACTGATCTCAACACCGGGAACACCAGTAATGCCAGCCTTCTCACAAGCGACCATAAACGGGGCAAGGCCTTCTGTGGTGTCATGATCTGTTAACGCCAGGGCAGAGAGCCCCGCAGCACTAGCGGATTCGACAAGCGCCTCCGGCGTAAGACTTCCATCTGAAAAGGTCGAATGGGTATGCAGATCAATCATGAGAACAACAAGCTACCCTTCCCAATCCCGATTTTAAATGTCCCAATCTCAAACAATTCGAGTTCCTGTGTCATAAATTAGAATTGCATTAGTAGACTATCGAGATTCCTGTCATTCCGAGCGAAGTCGAGGAATCTCGTCCCCGCGCGAAGTGGAGATTCCTCGACTTCGCTCGGGATGACTCCTTTGTATTGCAAGGCGGTCTCCACGATATGACACGCATTTCCAGATTTCCAGATTTCAGATTTACTCACTTACTCCCAATAGGTCGCAACAGAACCGGGGGTTTCGTGAACCATCACACGCGAGATTTTATAGAGACTGTCTGAAACACTAATCGAGAGGCGGCGATACAAAAAACGCGCAATCTGTTCCGAGGTGGGGTTGAGATCAATAAACTCCGGATGCGTATTCAAGTCCGTGTGATCGAGCTCCTCCATCAGTTCATTCAAGCACGCCTTCAGAACCTTAAAGTCAACAAGCATCCCAAGCTCATCAAGCTGCTCGCCCTGCACAAAAATCTCAACCTTCCAGTTGTGGCCATGCAATACCGCACAGGCCCCCGGATAAGCAACGAGATGATGCGCCGCTGAAAAACTCGTTGTTATGCCCAATTCATACATGTGGCCCTCTCTAGCTGACAATACATTCTCTAAGCCACAGTAAAACATGCCTCAACGTCGGCAACAGACTGCTCGACAAAATAAGCTGCAATCGCCGCATCGTAGTCGGCCGTGTGCGCAAACGCCTTCTTCATCAACCGTAGGCGCGTTGCGAGCGAAAGCGTTGCATCTCCCGCCTGAAGCTCCCGCAAGATACCAGCATAGTCCGTGGGATCTGTAACCGAAGCAACCCGCAAATAATTCTTTGCCGAGGCACGCACCATACAAGGACCACCAATATCAATGTTTGTTCTAGCCTTCTCTGGAGTCACCCCATCTTGAGCTACGGTCGACTGGAACGGATAGAGATTCACAACGACCATATCTAGCGCCACTGCCCCAACGCGAGCCAAGTCGACTTTATGGGCTTCATTGTAAGTCTCGCTGAGAAGACCAAGATAGATCTTAAAATCCAAGGTCTTAACGAGCCCCCCCTGCATCTCCGGTTGACCTGTGTACTCAGACACGGCAGTCAGATTACGAGATGCATTTTCACCAAGAATATTCTGAATAGCCTTATACGTGCCACCCGTAGAGTAAATCATCACCTCCGGATTGGCTGCCACCAATCCCGGAATCAAGACATCCAAGCCCGTTTTGTCCGACACACTTGCCAGCACGTGATTGATTTTTACGCTCTCATCAATCTTCCCAACAATGTTCAACGCCATAACAGCCTCCTTCGAAGAGCATTTCATTTCAGTTCAAGTCGCGTGCATGATACGTAAACACTTAAAAAAACACCAGCCCCATTCCGGGTACATGTCGGAGATATGTGCCTACTAAATGTGCGCATCAAGGTCGTGCGCATCTCCGAGGCGCACATTTTCTGCTTTCTACTTTCCAAATTTCTGCTTTATTCATAGCCATGAACTACACGCTTGCAATTGAGGCATCAACCGCGACCCCCACTGTCGCATTGCTACACAACGACGCACATCTCGGTAATGCATCGTGGCTTTCGACAAGAGGGGCCTCACAGCGTATGTTTGAAGCAATCCATTCCCTTCTGAAATCGCACAACATCTCACTCGACAGTGTAGATCTGTTCGGCGTGGGATTGGGCCCAGGCGGATTCACAGGCCTACGACTCGCGCTCTCCGCCATCCGCGCCATGGCCCTACCAACGCACACACCCATCATCGGCATCAGCAGCGCAGAAGCCATCGCCATGCGGCTCCAACTCAAAGGCAATATTGCGGGACAACGTATCCTCGTCATTGGCGACGCCAGACGGAAACGGCTATGGGTGGGAATTTTCGAGGTGCACAAGAATGCGCCTCGGCAAACGGGCACATTTGAGCTGATTCCCATCGACGAATTTGCACACCATCTCAAACTCGGCGACACGATTGTCTCACCAGACCACGAACGCCTTGGCGACGATCTTCAAGCCGTCATCCCACCATCGGCAACGCTCATCGAAGGCGATCAAGTGCCAACAGCAACCGACATTGCCCTTCTGGCAAGAACGCGAAAGACATTGGACACTCCCGGCGAGCCGCTCAACCCGATCTACATGCATCCACCCGTCTTCGTCAAGCCACGCTTCACTCCTCCTGTCGTGTAACGTACACGCATCTATAATGCGGCCCCGAAGCCAGTCCGGAAATCCCGATCCTGAGGAGGGGGGAGGGCTACCTCCACTACCCAAAAATGACCTAATGGCGGTATATCCTTTGTTGGACTACCCCCTACATCTTGATATTTCTCACGACGTTCTTATTTTTGTCATCCTGAGCGGAGTCGAAGGATCTCATGGGAAACGCGTGACGACAAGCAAGAGATCCCTCGACAAACTAGGGATGACGCACCCACTACATATTGTACAGAGTCCAGCGAAAGAAATATCCCAAAACAACCTATTCTGTAAAAATGGAGCTGGGGCGCCCCCGCCCCGTCCTTATTTACATGCGTTTTCTATAATCTGTAGTGTCCCCTGTTTGACAGAGACCTCAACCGTTCCGCCCGGAACCACAGCTCCCGAAAGGATAAGCCGCGCCACGGGCGTTTCCACCTCCCGCTGCAGGAATCGCTTGAGAGGACGGGCGCCGTAGATGGGATCAAATCCCTCACGTGCAATGAATTGGCAAGCATCCGGCGATACGCTAATCGCAATCGACTGGGCTTGAAGCCGTTCCGCTAGTTCCTGGATGAGCAACTCAACAATTCGCTCGATCTCCTCCAGAAGCAGAGGCTTGAATAGGACAACCTCATCAACCCTGTTCAAAAACTCAGGTCGGAAGTGCTCCCGCAGTCGCTGCATCACCGCATCCCGCGCCCCCTCCTTCATGACCCCTGCATCGTCAATGCCGTCCAAAAGCAGCGAAGATCCAATGTTACTAGTCATAATCACAATCGTGTTCTTGAAATTGACGGTACGACCTTGCGAATCGGTCAGTCGCCCATCATCGAGAATCTGGAGCAACACATTGAATACGTCTGGATGGGCCTTTTCAATCTCGTCCAGCAACACAACACTGTATGGCTTGCGCCTAACCGCTTCCGTGAGCTGCCCGCCTTCCTCATAACCAACATAACCCGGAGGCGCGCCAACCAATCGCGACACAGCGTACTTCTCCATGTACTCACTCATGTCAATACGAACCATGCTCTCTTCCGAATCAAATAAAGCCAATGCCAACGCCCGAGCCAGCTCAGTCTTGCCAACCCCTGTCGGGCCCAGAAACAGGAATGACCCAATGGGCCGTTGCGGATTCTTGATTCCCGCCCTGGCACGCAACACGGCATCCGCCACAGACTGAACCGCCTCATCTTGCCCAATCACACGCTCATGCAGCGTTTCATCTAACTTCATCAGCTTTTCACGCTCCCCTTGAAGCAACCGCTTCAACGGCACACCACTCCATCGCGACGCCACTTCGGCAATTTCCTCCTCGGTGACTTCTTCACGTAGAAGCGAGGGCTCTGTCGGCATTTGTTCCTGCTGCTTCAGCTTTTCGACGAGCTCTGGAATCACGCCATGACGAAGCTTTGCAACCCGTTCAAGATCGTGCGCACGCTCCGCCTCTTCGCTCTCCTGTCGCGCTCGGTCCAGTTGCTCGCGTATCGCACGCACATCGGCAATCGACCGTTTCTCTTTGTCCCACTGAGATTGCATGGCATCTGCGTCCGCCTTCAGGTCAGCCAACTCTTTGCGCAAAACTTCAAGCCGTTCCTTGCTGGCTTTGTCCTTTTCTTTCTTAAGTGCCGTCTCTTCAATCTCAAGGCGCATCACTTTGCGCGTCATCTCATCAAGCTCAACCGGCATGGAGTCGATTTCTGTCCGGATGGAGGCACACGCCTCGTCCATCAGGTCAATCGCCTTGTCGGGCAAGAAGCGATCGCTGATATAGCGATCGGAAAGCACGGCCGATGCGACGAGAGCAGCATCAAGAATCCGAACCCCATGGTGGATCTCAAACCGCTCCTTTAGACCACGCAAGATCGAGATCGTATCCTCGACCGTAGGTGCATCCACCAAGACAGGCTGAAATCGGCGTTCCAATGCGGCATCTTTTTCAACATGCTTGCGATACTCATCAAGCGTGGTTGCGCCAATACAGTGCAACTCGCCGCGCGCCAGCATCGGCTTCAGCATATTTCCAGCATCAGAGGATCCCTCCGTTTTCCCCGCCCCCACGATCGTATGCACTTCATCAATGAAGAGGATGATGCGCCCCTCGGCTGCTTTGATTTCCGTGAGCACTGCTTTCAACCGCTCTTCAAACTCACCCCTGTACTTTGCCCCAGCCATCAGCGATGTCATATCAAGCGAAAACAGAGTCCGATTCTTCAATCCCTCGGGAACATCGCCTCTCAAAATACGATGCGCCAGCCCCTCAACAATTGCCGTCTTACCCACCCCTGGCTCACCAATCAAAACGGGATTATTCTTTGTTTTGCGTGACAGAATGCGAATGACACTTCGAATTTCCGCATCGCGACCAATCACCGGATCCAGTTTTCCGGACTTTGCCAATGCCACCAAGTCTGAGCCATACTTCTCAAGCGCCTCATAGCCCCCTTCAGGATTATCACTCGTGACACGCTGATTACCGCGAATCTGACGCAACAGCTCTAGAACCCCATTGCGCGTGACACCAAATTCGGCCAAAAGCCGTCCGCTATCACTCTTCTTGCCTTCGGACACAAAGCAGAGAAACAGGTGTTCCACACTCACATACTCATCCTTCAACTTACGGGCCTCATCGCCAGCAGCTACCAATAATGCATTTAGTCGCTGCGTCACGTACACCTTACCACTTTCCGTGGCTCCGCCGGACACACGAGGGCGACGTTCCAACACTTGCTCCAACCGAACCTGAAACGTCGCAAGGTTCACTCCGATGCGCTCAAGCAAGCTCGTAACCAATCCCCCTTCCTGCTCAAGCAGACACAGGAGAAGATGTTCACCATCTACCTCCTGATGCCCATACCGAATGGCCTTAATCTGCGCCGATTTCATAGCCTCCTGGGCTCGCTGAGTCAGTTTTTCCAAATCCATAATGCTCTCCTTCCAATTGATTCACTGCATCATAATCCAGCAATTTACATACCAAGAGGATATTTTTTATTTTGATCAACTTATATCACTACAATACAGCATGTTACAGAATACTAAAATACATAGAAAGACGGCCACAATGACCCAAATCAAGATATTCGCGAGACAACAAGAGTCATTATGACTCACATTTTGTGAGGAACGGGATCCCTGCGCCTCGGAGATGTGCAGATACTGAATAGCGTCCATCTCGGAAATATGCACAGCAGATCCCAAGCAGTACGCACATATCTCCTAGTTGGGAACCCCGATGAGGGACTGTCGGGGATGTGCCCCGCTGGGGCACCGAAAAGCATGCGCTTCGGAGATGCGCACGTACTTGAAAACCTCTTGCAGTACGCACATATCTCCGAGATGTGCCCCCACTGGGGGGCACAAAAAGCATGCGCCTCGAAGATGCGCACGTACTTGGCTATGGAGTAGCGTCAGGCCTAGATTCTAGACTGTTGCGCCCTGCTACATCAACGAGCTGAACACCTGGCTACCCGTTATTAGATGTATATTTTCTGGCAGAGAAATGTTTGCTTTGTCGACTGAGGGAATAAAAATCAAATATTCTTTTTTTGCATCATCCATGCCACGCAGCAATGGAATGTTTTTTTTTAACATTTCTCGAAGGATTTTGTCGATATCGCCTTTGTTTGCAGACCGTGAGAGACTTTTACATTCGCCAAGCAATACCGTGGATGAATCCAGTGAATTTGATACAACATCCCATTCATGACCAGTTGATACCCAGTGCCTCCCAGCAGACATCCACTCCTTGTTGAGAAATGACAAATAGGGGATAGACTGTCGGCAAAGATCTTCCCAGGCATCTCCTCTCAGCTGCGACCAAACCGTCTTTAATATCCTTAATCTTTCCGCTGCCGATGCCGATTGCAGAGCACCACGATGAGGCGCTACCGCACGAAACCACAACCGTAAAAATGGATCAGATATTCTGTATAGTGATTTTTTGCTATTCTTTTCACTTTCACCATAAGCGACCTCACGCTTTATATACCCCAGCTCCTGCAATTGCTTCAATGCGCGGGTTATAGATGTTGCCGGAGTTTGAAGGCGTCCAGCAATCTCTGAAGATTTGCTTGCCCCCAATCCTATGGCATCAAGAATGGGTCGTAAATATATCGCGGACGGCATTTCCTGTCGCAGCAGTCTGTCAACCTCGTCATGAAGAACCCCCAACGGAGAAAGCACTAAGTCACTGACTGCATCCATTTGATTTGAACCAAATGGCATGGATAACTCCCAATAACGCGGAACACCTCCCCAGCATGTATAATAATCAAGCGCGAATTGCGGTTCGATAATGGACAAAGATTCATTTATGTATCCAGGCAGTATCGGCAGTATCTTCAGAATCTCATCAGCCCGCCCGTAAAGAGGTGCGGTTGAATTCAAAATGCTGCTCTGCATCATGCACTGACTTGAACCCGATAATGCCAATACAATTCCACCTTCACGTTTCTCACGATCAATCCATCGTTGAAGAACGCTGGGAAGTTCAGGCGCCTTTGCGACTAAATAGGGAAACTCATCCAAGACAAGCGGACCTCTCCAGTTTTTCTGCTTTGCTTCTCGTGCCACGCAATCCAGTAACACGCTCCAGTCGGGGTAGTCTGCTGATGATATTCCAGGGAATACGGGTTCAAGTTCAGATGCCAGATATTTCCGCTGAATGGCAGATGCAGATTCATCGGCAACCCAGTAAGATCCTTTATGCCGACAGCACCACTCTGTTAGCAAACGACTCTTCCCAAGCCTTCGCCGCCCCCAGACAACAACCATGCCAGCTCCATCTGCAGACATCAGCCGGTCCAGCCGCTTCATCTCG
>CAZNWT010000009.1:0-33167 GCA_964576795.1 uncultured Victivallales bacterium | reverse complement strand
AACTTCATAATGCCTCCTTGCGAATAACACCACTCTACTCAAATTTACTAACAATCACAGGATTATGTTTAGTAGCATAATATAATCCAGCATAATATCTTTCAGAACACACAACTCTCGGAGTTGGAAACTTCGATAAGGGACTGTCGAGATGTGCCAACAGATCCCAAGCAGTACGCACATTTCTCCGAGATGTGCCCGGCTGGGGCACAAAAAGCATGTGCCTCGGAGATGCGCACGTACTTGAGGAACCACGCCCAAAGCCGCTCATATTAGAACAGGCGAAAAGGGCCGGGGGACGCTGGCACGCCCATCCCTTTGGGGATCCGAACTGTCAGAACCCCGTTCGTGATGGAGGCATGTGCATCATCTGCATCCCCGACAGGCCCGGGAAGCAAGACGCGGCGCTCAAAGTGCTGGATATGCGTAAAATGTGGACCTTGTACTGGCGTGAGAGCCTGCACGGTAAGAACACGGCCATCAAGAGACACCTCTATATCCGAAGACTGCGTGCCTGGAATACTGAACGAAACAAGATAATCAGTATCTTCGTCACGCATATCCATAGTAGGGGAGGCAGACAGCGCATCCCACCCCTCATCAATATGCATGGCAGAGCGCAACTGTGCCATATTCGCCAGCGCATCTATAAAGAGGGAATCCATGTCCCTGAAAATACCGGAGTGCGAAAGCGACATTGGCAACGCCGGAGGTGGCAAGGTTGACTTCGCCGTTTCAGAATTTGCAACATCAGCCACACGCGGCGTATCTACAGACTCCAAAACGCCCTCCACAGCCTCTTGTGGCTCATTTCGAAAAATCCCACAGACAATGACAATCTGCATCGCGAGAATCACCATTAGCAACCCACGCTCTATCGAAAACAGTCGCTTCCGACTCATAGCACGATCCTCATATTGCGAATCCATCAAGCACCTCTCTGGAAATCATTCCATCTAAGAACGGAACTAACGCACTTACCATGCCAACAGGCGGAACCTCGCCCAGGAATCACGCGACCCGGGGGCGTGCCACCTCCATTATCCAATAACAACCTCTTCTGCAAAAATGGAGCTGGGGCGCCCTCTCCCCGGAATTTGCTGAAAAGATGCATTATATACTGCACCCTATTTGCCCTCTCTCTTCTGTGACAGTACGGCGCCCCTAGCGCGACATTCTGTCGCACCTCGGAGATGAACATGCACGGCCAGCTATATAAAAGAACAAAGCTGCAAACAGCAGTAACTCAACTGAGATGTCACACATCAGTTGTTGTTTGTAGGACGAGCTTCCTCGATGAATATCGGGAGCCCGTGTCTGGACGTCTATACGCGCTCCCGGAAGACCGGGAAGCATGTCCTACAACGCTGCGCGTGTGACATAACACCCAGAACTCTTAATACAGACCCCGGAACTCGGAACTTTTAATACAGAACTCGGAATGCGGAACACTTCATGCTAGTTTTATTTTTTCCAAAAAAGGTGACGATAATAACAATGGCAATCATGCAAAAGAAACGAATCAACACCCCTCTGACGCTCATTACGGCACTGCTTGTGGTCTTGATTGCAGGACTGGCGGGAAGCACCCTGGTTGTACTACGTCGCATCCATGGAAAATCCGCTCACGAAGCTGCCGCCGAAGTCGTGATTCGACAGGGGCAAGCAATGGTGTCGCAACTTTCCTCTCAACCTTCCGTCATATCCTCTTCGGCTGAAAATGCCGATTGGAGCGAGTTCTCACGACTCGTTCAGAATCTCCATAGCCTTGAGAAAGGACTTCAATACGTGTCCGTGGTACGAGATGACGTCGTCCTGTTTCACGAGCAAACGCGCCTGCTTGACGGCACCCCTTCCTCTCACACCAACCTCACTGGCGCAGTAGAAATGCGGCGAGAACTGCTTCACGTCGGCAAGGATGACACTCCCGTCGTCGTGTTTTCAACCACCGTTGACAGCCCGAACGCCAGCAGCACGCGCGTCAGCGTCGCACTGCGAAAAGACACCGTCAATCGCGAAGAGCACGCAACCAATACCGCTATTACATCCATGTTCAGGCTCACCCTTCTCACAGTCGTCATCTCGTTTACGATCAGCCTTCTTCTGGTCGTTTGGATGATGCGACGCGAGGTGAAACGTGAGGCCCTACGCAGAAAGGAAGAGCACCTCGCATTTTCCGGAATGCTCGCAAATGGCATTGTCCACGACTTCCGTAACCCCATGTCTTCCATGCGGTTAGATGTCCAAATGCTGATCCGCGAGGCCGAAAAGGATGATGCCGCTAGCCTTGACCGACTGCAGCAGCTCGCCACACGCACGCGCAACACGCTTGACCGGATGGACAAGGTCTTTAAGGAGTTTCTCTACGTCTCTCGTCCTGATAGCGGAAAGCAGACAAGCCTTGATCTCGTTGCCTGCACAAAGGACTCACTCGATATGCTTGCGCCTCGATTTGAACAGGCCAGGATCGAAGTCCGACTCGACGCTTCACCAACCCCCATCACCATATTCGTTTTCGAAGCATCCCTGCGGCGTGCGCTAGCTAATGTTTTGACGAATGCAGAGCAATTCTCCCCGCCCGAAGAAACGATTGATGTGCATCTACACGTCAAAAGTGAAACGACAACACTTGAAATCTCGGATCATGGCCCCGGCATTCCAAAGACAGAACGCAAAAAGGTCTTTGATATGTTCTTCACAACACGCCCCAGCGGCACAGGACTGGGACTCTTTCTGGCAAAGGCCGCCGTGGAACGCTCTGGAGGCACTATCAACATTACGGATAACCACGATGGCTCAAAAGGAACCTGTATTAATATCACGTTTCCGATCGCCAAACACGGCACCACTCACAACCACAATTCACGACCCAATACAGATGCCAACGCAGAAACTGGCACAAGACCTGCTAGTAAAATTCGTGAATCATGAAAAAACCCAGACTACTCATAATCGAAGATGATCCGGACGGGCTCGCCTCGGTCGTAGAAGCCGCAGAGGACGGAGGCTTTAAGGTCACCGCCACCACTACCGGAGCGGAAGGAATCGCCACATTCAAAGCCAACACATTTGATGTCGTGCTTTCCGATCTCGTCTTGCCAGACATTGACGGCATTGACGTGCTCACGGCCCTACGCGAACTACAGTCCGACATCCCCATCATGATCATGACCGCCTATGGTTCCGTAGCTTCCAGCGTTAAGGCAATGAAACGTGGGGCCTACGACTACATCACAAAGCCCCTCGATCTGGATGATCTCCAAGCCAAACTCACCCGCGCGGCCGAAGCCTCACACCTACGCCAACGCATCGACAGTTTTCAATCCACTGCCCGAAATCAATTTGGATCCGGCGGCATAACCGCAGTGGACCCCAAATCCCTAGCCCTGCTCCAACAAGTTCAGACACTTGCCGAGACCACCGCAACCGTTCTCATTTACGGTGAAAGCGGCACGGGCAAAGAGCTCATTGCGCGCGCACTGCACTACGACGGCACACGCGCGGCGGGGCCCTTCATTGCCGTAAACTGCGGCGCATTTGCAGAATCCCTTCTCGCCTCAGAACTGTTTGGTCACGAGAAAGGGTCATTTACCGGCGCCATCCAACAGCACCGTGGGGCATTTGAAAGAGCCGATGGGGGAACTCTGTTTCTGGACGAGATTGGCGACGCCCCTGCCGACGTCCAGATAAAACTGCTGCGCGTACTTGAAGAGCGCCACGTCACCCGCATCGGCGGTCAGTCATCATTCCACGTCGACGTACGAGTCGTCTCTGCATCAAACCGGGACTTAAATGCACTCGTTACAAACGGCGCGTTTCGCGAAGACCTGCTCTATCGCTTAAAGGTTGTCGACATCACCGTCCCCCCGCTTCGCGAGCGCCGCGGCGACATTCGGCCTCTCGCCGACCGATTTGTGGCAGCGGCAGCAACGGAACACGGCCGCCTGATCCAGGAAATTACACCCTCATTTTACAGTGCCCTGGAAACGCACGATTGGCCGGGAAACATCAGGCAACTCAAGAACGCTATCGAATCCGCAGTCGTCCTCTCCACGTCCCCCACCCTTTCTGGCGACAGCCTGCACCTGACACAGGCCACCCCACACACGGAGGCCTCCTTTGATGTGCCCAGTCGCATGACGCTGGATGAAATCGAAAGAGAGGTCTTGCACCAAACCCTATTGCGAAACGACGGTAACCGCACAGTGACAGCAGAGCTTCTGGGACTCTCCCGGAGAACCATTCAACGCAAAATCAAAGAACATAATCTACCATTTTGATTAAAGGGAATATCCAATAATCAACAAGGAATATCCAATGACCAAGGAAAAAGCTTTCGACCTACAAGACCGATTGGTTGACTATGCGGTGCGTATCATAAATTTATCTGCGGCCTTGCCCGAAACGAAGGCAGGCAAGCATGTTTCCTCTCAGATTTTGAGGAGCGGGACGTCACCTGCGCCAAACTATGAAGAGGCTCAGAGTGCAAAATCCACAGCTGATTTTATACATAAGCTCAAGATTTCTCTTAAAGAACTACGAGAAACTGAGATATGGCTTAAGATCATTGCTAAGGCAAACATGATCAAATCTTCGGCTCAAATCAAACCGCTTCAACAGGAGACAGACGAATTGATTGCCATTCTGTTCACAAGTGTCGAAACAGCCAGGAAGAGAAAAGCACAATAGTGCATCTCAAGTTGGATATTGGATATTCCTTGTTGGAAATTGGATATTGAAAATGGAAATAACGGAGGAATTCAGAATGAAACAACATGAATCACGTCGGAGGTGCCACCATGCCTGACGGCAAGAAAACCAGAGTTGAAGTCCGTGACCTGAAAAAACATTTCGGCCACATTGAGGCCGTACGAGGTGTTTCGTTCAAGGTCTCCAAAGGAGAAGTGCTTGGGTTCCTGGGACCAAACGGTGCAGGCAAGAGCACAACCATGCGAATGATCACTGGCTTTCTGCCGCCCTCATCCGGCACGGCGCTCGTCGGCGGTCACGACATCCAGACAGACCCCATTAACGCCAAGAAACAGATCGGCTATCTTCCCGAGAACGCCCCAGGCTACGGGTCCATGACGGTAACGGCGTTTCTGACCTTTACCGGCTCCATTCGCGGCTATTGCGGCAGTGAACTGACTGACCGTGTCAATACGGCCATAAAGCAGTGTTCCCTCGAGGACGTTCAAAATCAAACAATCAGCACACTGTCGAAAGGGTACCGGCAACGCAGTTGTTTCGCTCAGGCAATTCTCCACGATCCAGCCGTCTTGATCATGGACGAACCTACGGATGGTCTGGATCCAAACCAGAAACATGTTGTACGCGAAATGATTGAACGCATGGCGGCCGAAAAGGCCATCATCATTTCTACCCACATACTCGAAGAAGTCGAAGCCGTCTGCTCGCGCGCTATCATCATTGCACGCGGCAAAATCGTCGCCAACGACACCCCCGATGCTCTCAAAGCCATGAGCAGCACCGGACGACTAGATGAGGTGTTTCGCACCTTGACGCTTGAAAAGGAGGCATAGACACGCCATGACACGTGCACACAACACATTGACAATCTTTAAGCGAGAATTCAAAAGCTACTTTGAATCCCCCGTAGCCTACGTATTTCTGGTCGTGTTCCTCATCTTGATTGGGTTTCTGACATTCTCAGCAAATCGCTTCTATGAACGCGGCATTGCCGACTTGGAACCCTTCTTTTTCTGGCATCCCTGGGTTTACCTCCTTTTGGTACCTGCGGCTACAATGGGACTCTGGGCGGAGGAACATCGCACTGGCACAATTGAACTCCTCTTCACGATGCCCATCACGATGACCGAAGCCATTCTCGGCAAGTTTCTTGCCGCATGGCTGTTCATGGTCACAGCTACAGCACTCACCATTCCTGTGATTGTGCCAACGGTCTGCATTTTGGGAGACCCGGATCTGACCATTATCGCCAGCGGATACATAGGCTCGTTTCTTCTGGCAGGAGCGTGCGTCTCTATCGGGATGCTCACATCATCCTTCACGCGCAATCAGGTCATCAGCTTTGTTCTTAGCCTACTAATCTGCCTACTGCTGCTGCTCTGTGGATTTGATCCGGTCACGAGCTGGTTCACCGGATGGGCCCCGCAGTGGATTGTAAACGGTATTGCATCGCTTAGCCTCCTTCCTCACTACGACTCCATGCACAAAGGGCTTTTCGATCTAGCAGACGTCACCTACTACGCCAGCGCGATCGCATTCATGATCGTTGCAACACACTTGATACTGAATAACCGAAAATCATAAAGAGCACCACACCGTGTGTGCTCCCATTGAAATTGAAAGGAATCAAACATGAGCGAGAACAAAGCCCATCCTGTGCGACAAATCAGCGGAAGTCTGCTTGGCCTGCTCGGCCTGCTCGTAGCCGTGATTGCTACCAACGTCATCGTCAAGAACCTGCGCCTGCGCGCCGACCTGACCGACGAGAACCGCTACTCCCTATCCGAGGGTTCAGCCAACACCATGGCGAAGCTGGAATCAAACGTAGAGCTGCAGTTCTACTTCAGCCGCTCCAACCCAAAAGTTCCAATGCAACTCAAAGCCTTCGCAGAACAGACTGAGGACTTTCTGCGGGAGTACGTGCGCGCATCAAAGGGCAAGATTAGGCTGACCGTCATAGACCCGAAACCCGATACAGACGAAGAAGACCAAGCCGCTCAATACGGACTTCAGGGCATCCCGCTGGACATGTATGGAGGCCCCATGTACATGGGAATCGTCGTGCTTTCAGGAAAGCACAGCGCCGCCATTCCAATCATAGATCCGCAGAACCAACGATTCTTCGAATATCAGGTATCACGCATGATCTACCAGGCGACACACCCGGAAAAGGCCGTCGTTGGCGTACTCAGCAGTCTCCCCGTTTTGGGCAGCGAACCCCCGCAATTTATGATGCCGGGGCAACCCCGTCCAGAACAGCAGCCTGCGTGGTTCACCTTCAGCGACATCCAGAAGGACTTCGATCTCAAGAACGTCAGTGCAGAAGAAGCAGAACAGGGCATTCCTGCTGATGTAAACACACTGATTGTCGTGCACCCCAAGAACCTCTCGGAGAAGAGCATCTACGCAATCGACCAATTTGTCCTGCGTGGCGGACATCTTGTTGCATTCGTCGATCCCTCCGCTTACTCAGACACCACGGCAGCTCCATCACCATATGGCGCCCCCCCTGCAGCTGCGTCCGACTTGAACGTGCTCTTTAAAGCATGGGGAATTGGGTACGACGCAACGCGTATCATCGTCGATAAAGATAGCGGCATGCAAATGCGTGAAGGCAATCGCGTCGTTCTCAACCACGCCGTACTCATGTATGATGCAAAGAACGTCTGCAAGGATGACTCGGCCACAGCAAATCTGTCATCCATACGAGCCGTATTCGCGGGTGCCCTCACAGATAATACCGATGATGCCATCACCGTTATACCGCTAATCAGTGCATCCTCAAACTCCGGCAGTGTACCCGCCATGACCGCACAATACGGTTCGGAAGCCATGAAGCGCGAATACCGGGCCGCGGCAACCCCCCAGCACCTGGCACTCAAACTTTCGGGCACGTTTAAGACTGCGTTTCCAGAGGGTGCCCCAAAAGATCCTGAGTCTGACGAAGCAACAGCATCTCCGACGACAGACAGCACCTCACTGGCGCAAGGCGAAAGCACGGTGGTCGTCGTTGCCGATGTCGATATTCTGGCAGATATCACGAACGTAGAGGAGATTAGAAGCCCCTTCGGGTTGATCAAACAGCCTATCAGCAACAACGGGGTCTTGCTTGCAAATCTCATTGACCAACTGGGAGGCAATCAGGATCTGATCTCAATCCGAAGTCGCGAAGAAAAAGATCGCAGCTTTACGTACGTTGACAGTCTTCGCAAGAAGGCCCAAAACGCCTTCGAAGACACCATGGCACAACTCCAGCAACAAGCTCAGGAGGCTCAACAGAAAATCAATGAGCTCCAACAGCAGAAGAACGCATCGCAACGCCAGTTCATCTCTCAAGAACAAAGCGATACAATCGCAAGATTCGAAGCTCAAAAGCGGGACATTAACAAACAGATACGCCAAGTGCAAAAGGATCTACGCCGAGATATTGACACGGTTGGTGCATGGATTAAAGTCGCAAACATAGCTCTAATGCCATTGCTCGTCATTGCTCTCGGCATCGCCGTTGCAGTTCAAAAATCGCGACGGTAACCCAGCAAGGCTAAACTCACATATATCACGGAAGGAAACAAAATCATGAAGCGTAAGCAAATCATCATACTCCTCATCGCAGCGGTCGCTCTCGGGGGTGTTGCCTATTTAACGTCCCTTAAAAATGCCACACCCTCACCCACCCAGATGGGAAAGTGGCTTCTCCCAGGACTCTCAATCAACGATATTGCAGCGATCCGCATGACAAGCAAGGGAAGCACAACCACCCTCAATGCATCGAAAGACGGCTGGGGCGTTGAATCGAAACACGGCTATCCCGCCAACTACGAGAAGCTACACCGCGCCGTTATCGGACTCGCAGATATCAAAATTGCACACGAGATTTCCGTAACCGACGCGCAGAAGGCAGATATGAACATCACCGAAGCATCCGACCGCGTGCAATTCCTTGATGCCAAAGAAACGGTCTTGGGCGACATTATCCTTGGCGACCTGCGCACACGAGAAGCCGCGCCGGAAAACCCCTACGGAGGCTATCCAAACGGTCGCTTTATTTCCACCGATGGTGGCAAAAGCGTTGTCGTAATATCAGAGACGCTGGAGGCCTTCTCTGGAGCCACTCCCAACAGCTGGCTGGACACCGATCTTTTGAGCGTTCCCGGCACGGAGGTCACAAGCATCCGGATATCCGGTAACAAGCGTCAACCGATCAGTTTTGCACGCAATCCCGAGGATGACAAATGGGTCCCCACAGACCTGGTACAGGGCGAGACGCTCAGCACCAACATGTCGCCAACCGTCCAGGACGCGCTTAACTACCTTCAGCTCGCAGATGTTGCCGACCCATCACTTACTGACAAGCAATTGGGCATGGACGATCCGGTTGTCTTTGAATCTATGACGAAAAACGGGGTCCTCTATGTTGTTAAACTCGGCGGATCACCAAAAAACAGCGAGGATCGCTATGCGCGTATCAGCGCATCATACATTGGCAACGCGCAAGCGGTTGACACCCCGATGACGGTTGCAGAAGATGCAGCAGCGAGGAAAGCAATCGTAGCCGAAACCAACAAAGCACGTGCCGATGCAGAAATAATCAACGCACGCTTGGAAAAGTGGACCTACATCATTCCTTCCTACAAAGCGGATTCTATGACAAAACTTCGTGAGGACTATATAGACGGGACTCCCGTTGCAAGTGAGCCCGAGATTGACACGACACCCACCGCTAGTGCCCCCAAGGACGTAGCAAAGCCAGACGACTCTCAAAAAGTAGAAACAGAAACAAAAGCCGAAGATAAATAGAAAGACGGTTTACGTCTTATCAACGAACCCAATCAGGGAGAACGCAAATGACAACCGATATTGCAAAAACAACGGACCTACTCAAAGAGCAGGTGCAAATCATCGAAGCCATCCGCCAGGAGGTTGGAAAGATTCTCGTGGGCCAGGAAAAGTTAATGGACCGCATGCTGATCGCACTTATCACCGGGGGGCATATTCTGCTGGAAGGTGTGCCGGGGTTAGCAAAAACAACAGCCGTCAAAGCGCTTGCACAATCCATCGGGATTCAGTTTCAGCGGATCTCCTTCACACCGGATCTGCTACCGGCCGATGTCGTGGGAACCATGATCTACAACCCAAAAGAGGGAACCTTTGCTCCACGTAAAGGCCCTGTCTTTACGAATATATTGCTCGCAGACGAAATCAACCGAGCCCCTGCCAAGGTGCAGTCTGCTCTACTGGAATCCATGCAGGAACACCAAGTGACCATCGGAGACACCACCTATCCCTTGCCCTCCCCCTTTATGGTCATGGCGACGCAAAACCCGCTCGAGCAGGAAGGCACATACCCGCTCCCGGAGGCACAAATCGACCGCTTTATGCTCAAATGCAAAGTTGACTACCCATCAAAAGACGATGAACGACGCATCATGAATCGCTTTACGCGCGACAACGACATCACGCTAAAGCCCGTCATGTCGGCGGAGCAAATTGTCACCATGCGTAACATACTCGACCAGGTATATTGCGACGAAAAAGTCTGTGACTACATCCTCGACATCGTATTTGCTACACGTAAGCCATCCGACTACAAAGTCAACATCGACCACCAGATCGAATACGGCGCCTCGCCACGTGCAAGCCTCTTCCTCAATCTCGCCGCACGCGCCAATGCCATGCTCAACGGACGCGCCTACGCCACACCACAGGATGTTAAGGAAATTGCACACGACGTACTCCGGCATCGTGTCATCCTAACCTATGAAGCCGAAGCCGAAGAAGTCACCAGCGAGGATGTCATCACACATCTCCTAAGCGAAATCCCCGTCCCGTAAGGCAAAGCTGAAAACTAAAATTCAAAAGCTGAAATTCGGAACTCTAAACTCATAACTCGGAACCCAGAACTCTTAATCTCATGGCAATTGATACCAAAGAACTGATGAAACAGGTGGCGAAGATCAAGGTGATTACCAATCGCCTTGTCGACCAACATCTTTCAGGTGCTTATCAATCCGTCTTCAAGGGTCAAGGCATCGAATTTGATGAAGTGCGTGAGTACATTCCGGGCGATGACGTGCGATCCATTGACTGGAACGTCACCGCGCGCATGGGACATCCGTACGTAAAGCACTTTAGCGAAGAACGTGAACTCACCGTGATCTTTCTTGTTGATATCTCAGGCTCCCAGTGCTTTGGATCCCAATCGCGTTCAAAAGCGGAAACAGCCGCAGAAATCACCTGCCTTCTTGCCCTTTCCGCAATCAAGAATCAGGATAATATTGGCCTTATCCTTTTCAGCGACCGCATTGAAAAGTGCATCCCCCCCCGCAAGGGAAGAACGGCGGCCATGCGACTCGTACGCGAAGTCCTCGCCGCAGAAGAGACAACTCATGGAACAGACATTGCAGGGGCCTTCCGGTTTCTTAACCAAGTACAAAAGCGAAAAGCCGTCGTCTTTCTCATCTCGGACTTTCTCGACGTCAATTATGAAAAGGAATTACGCGTTGCCGCTCGGCGACATGATGTCATCTGTTGCCCCATCAGCGATCCTCGTGAGCTCGAACTCCCCAATGTTGGTCTACTCGAGCTCGAAGATGCTGAGACGGGTGAGCTGAGAATCGTAGACACCCGATCCAAAGTTGTAAGAGCAGCCTTCGCTTCAAAGGCCATTTCAGATCAAGAGGCACTACTCACCATGCTCCGGCGCAACAAGGTAGACCACATTGCGTTGTCAACTTCTCGCCCCTTCGTTGATGATGTTCGGCAACTATTCCGTCAACGCCAAATACGATCACGGAGGGGCTGAAATAATGAAGATTCCGCATTACAACGTTAACGCAAAAGAACAAGTAGGCACGTATCTCCGAGACGTGTCCCTGTTGTGCGCCTCGGAGATGCGCACGTACTTTCAATCATATACCAGATCGTATCTGAAGTTTTTATTTCTAGTGTTATGCTGCCTTGCGCTTCCTGTTCTCGCAGCATCAGATGCCACAACTGACACCAAACAGGAAACCGTAACACAAGGCCCTGTAACGCTGACTCTATCCCTTGTTCCCGGCCGCGTCTTTCTCAATCAGGACATACTGCTTACCATTCGCGCCACAATCCCTGAGAATATCTCCGTCGTGCTTCCCCCTATTGACAACCGCCTACAGGGATTTCTGAATAGTGCCAGCTTCGATCGAGAACCCTTACTAGATAACGGAAACATAACCCTTGAGCGTGTCATTCGACTCACCCCACTCATCGCCGATGAATACCGTATCGCACCAATGGCCATTACCTACACCGACCGGTCTCCTGCGGGAACAGAATCCGGCTGGCTAGCCACCCCCCCCATCGTGCTTGCCATGCAGGCCATCACAGACAATGACGTTGGCAATGACATCAAAGCCCACTTCAATCCCGTCTGGATTTACCCTCCAATGCGAACCGTAGCTGGCTATATCGCGATTCTGATTGCCGTTGCCGCACTCGGCTTCATCATTTGGACACTCCTCCGCAGAGCACATCGTAAAATCCGACTCATGCGAATGTCACCGCGAGATCGGGCTCTTGAAGAACTCAGCGAACTTCTGGCGAAGAAACTGATCGACAAGAATCAGGTCAAGGACTTCTATGTTGAGCTCACCATGGTTGTGCGGCGCTACATTGAACGCCAACACCATATTCGAGCCCCTGAGCAAACAACCGAAGAATTCCTCGCAGCCGTATCGAGCGACCCCCGATTTGACGACGCGGTTATGCTTCGCCTTCAGCGATTTCTTCAGGCTGCCGACCTCGTCAAATTTGCCGCGTACCAACCGGATCAGGACAACATCAGAGGGTCCATTGATACCGCGAAAGACTACATCACAACAGATGCAGACCAAAGCGAGGCCACTGACGGTATCGCGACAGGAACCGAACACAAACAGAAATTACTATAGCAAAACGGAACCCCTAACCCAGAACTCGAAACCCAGAAACCAGAACTCAAATCATGTTTCAATTTGGAAATCCATCCAGTTTTTTGCTCCTCGTCCCCGTTGGGATAGCGGGTTGGTGCATGTTGGCAAAACGTATTCAGCAGGGAATACGATTTGCGCCAATGAGTCGTATTCCACACTCAGGGCGTTCCTGGCGAACCCGACTTGCACGGTCAACCCCCTATATCATTTTGAGCGGCATGGTTCTACTCGTGCTGGCGATGGCACGCCCGCAAACCATACTGTCTAAATCCCGCATGACCGCCAACGTGATCGCAATCCAAATGGTAGTCGATATCTCGGGTTCCATGGAAGCGCTTGACATGTCAACTCGCACCCCCACAGGCATGAAATATAGGACCCGCCTTGACGCGACAAAAGAAGCTTTCGCTGCATTTGTCGATGAACGTGACGAAGACCTTATCGGTCTCATTACATTCGGGGGATATGTATCAACCCTTGCTCCCATGACATCGGACCACGCAGCGCTGCTACACGTACTTGACGGGGTCACGACACCAAAGCCCGCATTTGGTAAGGATGGCAACGTCACAAACGAGGATGAACTTCTAACAGCCATCGGCGATGCACTTGCTACAGCCTGTGCCAGAATTGAAGGCGCTGAACCTGTTTCAAAAATTATTGTGCTACTCAGTGACGGTGAGTCAAACACCGGAATGATTAAACCCGCAAAGGCAATCAAAGTTGCAAAAAGTCTTGGAATCAAAGTCTATTCAATTGGTGTAGGCAGTTCAGGAAATGCCCCCTTCTGGGCAACCGATCGCTTTGGACGCAAAGTCATAGCACACGCCCAAGTCACATTGGACGAAAAATTGCTAAGAACCGTGGCAACCGAAACGGGCGGCAGCTATTTCAACGTCAAGGATGAGAAGGGACTCGAAAACGCTCTAGATCAGATTAACGCGTTGGAAAAAACCCGCGTTGATCAGGACATATACCGACAATATCGCGAACTGTTTCTCTACTTTCTTACACCAGGGCTCACCTTGCTGCTACTGGGAACCACTCTCAATATGGCGGTCACACGCCGACTTCTATAGGGGACGTTTCAGAGATTAGTAGGGGGGGGTATTCTTCTTAGTGTTATGTCATACATCAGTTATTGTTTGTAGGATGGGCTTCCCCGGTATTCCGGGGAGCCCGTGTCTGAATGTCTATGCAATACGCGCTCCCGGAATACCGGGAAGCACGTCCTACAAGGTTGCACGTGTAACATGGCACTAGTTGATACTTCTAGTCGATCTACTAGGAGAGCAACGAGGAGTAAACGCGTATAAGTCGGCGAGCATGAGTGGACGATTAAGAGTAAGCGAATAAGAGTAAACAATTAAGAGTAAGAAAAATAATAATGCAACTTCATTTTGACAACGCGTGGGTTCTTTTCTTTATCTGGATTGTTCCAGCAATCGTAGCGTGGTGGCTTGCCATTCACAAACGGTCGATTCGGGCCATGGCAGCTTTTGTAGATCCTGCTCTCCAGCGCAAACTCTTTCCCAAACAGAATCCGCAACGACAGCTCTGGCAGATTGCACTGGTGGGAACAGGCATCCTACTTCTGCTCGTCGCAGCCGCACGCCCAAAATGGGGAGAACGTGAGGAAACCGTGTATCAGCAGTCGCGCGATCTGGTCATCGCCGTAGATGTCTCACGATCCATGCTCGCAAACGATGTCCACCCTACCCGATTGCGCCGTGCGAAAATCGACCTTGTTGATTTGATCACAGAACTCCGGGGAGATCGTGCCGCCCTGATCGCATTCCGTGCCAAGGCCTCTCTTGTATGTCCTCTCACAACCGACTACGCATTTCTGCGTCAGGCACTCGATGGAATCAGTCCTGCCTCCGCTCCCCGTGGCGAAACCGACATTGGCACTGCCATCGAGAAGGCCCTTGACGCATTTGAAGAGGGCGATGCGTCTCACAAGGCCATCATCCTCATTTCCGATGGAGAAGATTTAACTGGCAAAGCCAAAGAAGTTGCACAGAAGGCAGGTGAACAACAGATCCCGATCTACACGGTGGGCATCGGCAGTCGACAGGGATCTCGCATTCCAAATCAGGACCACCAAACCCACTATTTACAGCATAAAGACAAAGACATCGTCACAAAGCTTGACCATGAAACCCTGTATGCAATCGCAAAAGCATCGGGTGGCTCATATATTCCCGTTGAAACGGCCAGCATGACCAGCACAACACTGGGCACCCTCTATCGTGACCACCTTCGTAAGATCAACGCCCGGGAGCTAGCCGAAACGCGCGAAACACGAGCGATCGAACGCTACCAATGGCTTTTGTTCCCTGCCCTATGCTTTCTCTTTGCTGCAAGCGCTCTCAGCCGTGGACGCATCGCCTCTGGAAAGCAAGCTGAAGAGAAAACACCCTCCGCCCCACTTCGTGACATGTTTCAACCCAAGCGAAAACTGAAGCAACTCTCCATTCTTTTCCTACTCGGAACCTCGCTGATAACATACGCACAGTCCACAACCAATGCCCTCCCCACTTTACCGCAATCCTCATCAACGAATGCAGTAGCGCAACCTGCAACAGCAGAGAACACGTCAGTTCCAGCAGGTCGCCACGGTGCCCGCACAGCACAACGTCTTTTCAAACAGGGAAAATTCAACGAGGCTGCCGACGCCTACCTGCAAGCTGCACAGGGCGTCTCGCGACAAGCAAGCCGCGACTTCCGCCACAATGCTGCGGTTGCTTTCGCTAAAGCCGGAGACTTTGAACGCGCGGCCGAAATCTTTCAGGAACTCTCCCTTCAGGCTCGGCGCGGCGAATCCGATGAAAATCTGGAACTCGGCAGTGCGCTGTATAGGACTGCAGAAGCGCTTGATGCCAACGATGCAGATCAAGCCCAGGAACGCGCAGATCAGTTTCGTGCGGCTGCAGAAGCATTTAAGGAATCTTGGCGACAGCAAGAGAAAGTCCCCGGGCCTCGCGATAATGTTGCCATCGCGGTTACACGCCTTGCCGAAGCTCAGGAACAGGCAAAGTCTCTCGCGCTGACCAAAGCCTACGAAAAAGTACCCGCACCTCAGCTCGCAGATCAAATGCTAACCGAGCAGCGTGCGATTGCCACTGCCCTACCCTCTGCCATCACAAATACAAGCCCGGATCGAATTGCTCAGCTTGAAGCGCTCGCAGAACGCCAAAAAGCTCTCGCAGAACTCTGGATCCCGCTAAAGGGAAAGCTCACTGGAGCTATGGCACAACAACCAAATGCGGCATCGAATGCACAGCATTTCGCCGCATTTACACAGCTCATGGATGCCACGCAAGAAGAGATGCAAGAGGGGGGGCACAAACTGCGAGATCTCGACGCCGAAGGCTTTCGCTCCTCAAAGGTTGCGGAGCATAACACCTATCAGCTTTGGAAGACCATCGCGCCGCACGACATGCTCCTGCGCGAGGATATCCGCCAACAAACCAACGTGATCGGTCGCGTCGAGGGGACAATCCCCGATGACGCATACTCAGATCCCCTCGACATTCAGAAAGAGGCCACAGGATTGACAGAACTCTTCAAGCAGCGTTTCGAGCAGGCTGTTCCTGAAAAAGGAACTACCCCTCCCCCCGAAAGCACACCCCCGCAAAACGGCACAAGCTCTGAGCAAAAACAACCTGAAGGCATCTCCGCCGAAACCCGTGCCGAGATTCTCCGTTTGGCTCAAGAGGCGATTGAAGACCAGAAGCTCGCTACAGATCATATTCAGAAAGGGGACAAAACAGCAGCTCTTAAGTCTCAACGCACAGGCTACAGCAAGCTTTCCAAAATCCAAGAGTTGCTCCCGAAACAACAGAACCAGCAGCAACAGAACCAAAAAGACAAACAGGGCCAAAAAGATCAGCAGCAGAATCAAAAGCAAGATCAACAGCAACAACAAGAGAATCAGGAACAAAACGCAGAGAAGAAGGACGAGAAACAGTCCCAGCAAGAGTCAAAACCTAAAGAAGATCAAGAGGAAAAAGACCTACGCAAACTCCTGGAGAAGGCATTGGAACGCGAGCGTGAGCACGAAGCTGAAAAGCGCCGCCGCAAAGATCTTATTCCCCTTCCTGCATTCGAACGCGATTGGTAGTATCCATGAAACGGAATCGGTAGCGGCCCATACTCAAGAGGGGAAATCACCACGGAGGGGATGTCGCGTGAATTTGTGGTAAGTCTTCTCGATTCGCGGGAAATTTTCGCACACAGTTTGACCGCAGGATGACTGAATTTTTAATATAATCGAGTGTTTGGGCTCCAACATCAGGACTTGTGGGATGGGAGTGAAACTAAATCATCTGTCACTGATAGCAACACTACTCGTGTTGCTTCCGGGGTTGTCTCTTGCTAGGGATCCCGATGTCACAGCAAGCGTAGCCAGCGAGAACGTTTTTCTGGGTGAATCCATTCGTGTAACCGTAAAGGTAAGCAATTACAAGAGTGGCATGGAGCCCGACCTCTCCCGAATTCAAAACTGCACAATTGAATTCGTCAGTCAAGGCGACCAAAGTTTCCATAACATTTCAGTTATCAATGGGCACCGCAAGGTAACCGGATTTTCGGGAAGGGTGTTTGAATATAACCTCACCCCAACTCTCCCAGGAAAGATCAGGCTGGGACCCATCACAGTAACCAGCAAGAATAACGCGACAACCATTCCCGGCCCGATGGTGATCGTTCACGGCGTTGAACCGCAAGATCGTGTCATTGTCGATCTCAACGTCTCAAAAACAGAAGTCATCGTTGAGGAGTCATTCTCAGTTGAAATGCGTGTGCAAGTGCAAGCACTCCCCTCCCCCTATGACGACGCCAGTCCGCTTCCCGTCGAAAATTCCCCTCACTTAACAATTCCCTACCTCAAACAGGACGCGTTTGATGACCTTGAGGGTCAGGATATCAACAAGTTTCTGAACGCCATGTTGATCAACAACAACAGGTCACCCGGATTTGCAATCAATAATGTCAACTTGCAATCCTCCGGCTTTGGAGGCTTTTTTAATTTTGGCGGTCTAGATAACCGCCCCACTGCCGCACGCTTTGATCTGAAATCCACACGTGTTATGCACCAAGGAAAATCCTATTTCATGTATTCACTTAAACTTGAATACGTTCCAACAGGCGAGGGAACTCACACGTTTGGCCCCGTAGCCTTCAAGGGCGAGGTCTTCAAAGGGGTCTCATCTTCTGGACGGGGTATTACAGAATCAATATTTGCCAGTGCAGAGCAACAAACCGTTCACGTAGTCCCCCCTCCCGAACTGGGACGACCGGCCTCTTATGTTGGAGCCATCGGCACTTCGCTTTCAGCAAAATCGAGCCTTGATACACAGACCTGTTTTGTGGGGGATCCGCTAACGCTTGAGATCGCAATCTCCGGCGATATCAGAAAAGAAAATCTCCTCGCGCCACGCCTTGGTCTACAAGAGAATCTCGGCAAGGATTTCCGAATCTACGAAGACTCGATCCACAGCATGACTCGCGATGATGCAAGAGTCTACCAGTACACCGTGAGACCTACACGTCCGGGCACTCTTGAATTCCCACCCGTTGCCGTATCGTTCTACAATACCCAAACACGGACTTACGACACGGTGCTAACAGACCCCATCCCCGTCAGAGCCAAACCCGCCACGGAGGTCGAAGGCAGCATCATCATTGATACGGCAGAGCAAAACGTCACGATTATGACAGAAAATTCAGACCCCAACTTAACCATCCCCGCCCCCTTTGAAGTCGGTGCATCACTAGCACACACCGAAACACTCTTTGCTCCCAGGCTTCACATTCCATTCCTGCTACTGGGACCCTTGCTCTTCCTAGGGGCAACGCTGATACGCACCATCCGAAAACAACTGCCTACTGCCGCAAAACGGAGACAACAGACATCAGCCGCTTCACAAGCACGCCAGCGACTATCCAAGGTTCCCACCATTGCGGCAAGCTCCAGCATCGAAGCACGGCAGGAGCTCGCCGCAATCCTTCGCACCTATGTCGAAATGCGGTTTGGGCTCGTCGCCACAGCAATGACTCCCGCCGATCTAACCCTCATTTTTTCGCAGCGAAAAATCTCCCCACCCCTGACAGAGACGTTCATCAAGCTCATGGAGCGCAGCTTTAATGCAGGTTTTCAGACGGGAGCTCAATCCGATACCGAAATTGACGACGACACCGATGCTGCACGTCATATTATCGAGTTATTAGAAGGAGAGTTAGGGGCTCCCCGTGTGAAACGGGCACACAAAACACTCAGGATCGTAAAGAGGTGGCTTTCCTCTCTCGTGCTGACTTTACTCACAACGGCAATGACACTGGCGGAGTCGAAAACAACCCCATTTGATTCACAACTCGCGATGTCACAAATTTCGACCGCAAATACACCTGCTCAGTTTGATCGTTTAGCACTAACATTGAAACGTATGCTCGACAAGGAATATTGCAATGCGCCCTTGCTCTATAACTACGGCACCGCGCTATTAATGGCTGATCATCCTCAGGCGGCGCTTAACGCATTTCTACGCGCGGAACGCTATTCGGGAACGACCTGGGAATTGAAGCGCAACATGATTCTGGCCATTCACAAACTGGACGCTAACGTTTCAGACCCAAAACTACCATGGTACAGACCCCTCCTTTTCTGGCACTATGGACTCTCAGGGAATGTGCGTATCACGATCGCATCATTAGCTTTTCTGCTGCTTTGGATAGCACTGCTACTTCGACCGCTTGGTATAAACGAACTATCCCGAACGCTGCTAGGAGTTGCCGTGACACTTTTGATCGTATTCGGCTCAAGTGCTGCGACCACACTATATCAGGAGCTAAGGCCCACGCAGATAACAACCCCCATTCTCACAACCAAAGACACCGTCGATCAAAACCCAACGAGTATCTAATGCTAAAAACGACACTAACAGCGAGCCTTACCCGCATCCGAAGGTGGCGAACGTTATCGCTTTTCCTGATCGTGTTCATAGCGCCGCTGCTTGGAACGCCAAACAGCATGGCGCAAACGGAAACACCTCCCGTAACTGCCGAAATCAGCATCAGTAAAGCGCGGGTCTACGAGCGGGAATCCTTTCTGCTTACCCTTACGATCAAAACTACCGGTGTACAGATTCGCCAGAAACTAGATCTGAACGGGCTTCCCGATCGGAACCGCGTCGACATTTTCACACCCTTTGAGGCGCTGCCATCCCAACGTGTTGGAGACGGACATCGCATCACCAAAATTCATCGCTACCAATGCAGCGCCAGAGCCCTCGCAACCGGAACTATCCTCATTGCTCCCAATCTCCAACTCATCGCCATGCGACGACGGCGAATGCTCATTGGAAGCGCTTGGGAAGAATTCCCCCTCAACGTCACGATTGCACCTCTACACCTTGCCGTAAAACCCCTTCCACCCGCACCAGCCGATTTTTCAGGTGCCATTGGATCATTTACGTTCAAAGCCACCATTGCCCCCACAAACATTGTTAACGGAGATCTCGTTACACTCACAACGCGCATTACGGGACGCGGATACAGAGACGACATTCGTGAACCTAAACTTTCAGGCTCACAGCAATTTAAGGTGTACGATTCAAAACACGTCCACACAGCACCCGATCTTCTTATATTCGAGCAAGTTGTAATACCGCAATCCACCACAATTTCGGCCATTCCCAAAATTGCCCTAACGTATTTTGACCCTGAATCAAGAAGCTACAAGCGCGCTGATGCGGGGCCCTTCCCCATCGCCTTTCATGTTGCAGCACAAGAAACACTGGAACACTTCAGGCCATCTGACGAAGATGCCGGGGCTTCGCCAGATGCAACAAATGCACCGACAACCGATAATCTGCAATCACGATTCCGACGATACTTGGGACATGCTCGCTATGAGCAAACCACATGCCTCTCGACAACCAAAGCCTACATGGCACCATCCATAAGTTCGCATTCTCACTTCGAAATTGCCCCCGGCGAAGAAATGGACATTCTACAGAAACACAACGGATGGATGCTAATTGAATCTGACAACAAACGGGGATGGATCCCGAATGCCGCTACAGCAGATATGATACAATAGATTTTCACCACAGAGAACACAAGAAACAGACCATAACGGTGCGTCTTCCAAATTAAGATTCCTCGACTTCGCTCGGAACGACACCTACGACGCAGTTGAATTTCTGAGGAAACTGTCATGCTGAGCTTGCCGAAGCATCTCATCGCATGAGCGTGTCCCGGTCAAAAAGCCCCTCCACGCCCCACAGTCCACTCTCCACATAACCTCTCCATCCGTGCCCATCTGCGGTCAAACTCCTTTACACAGTAAATACCATAAGCACTAGTTTCTGCTTTAAGATGTTCCTATTCTGCTTTAGACTTCTTCCCATGTTTCGACCTATCGCCATCACTATCGTTTGCGTGTACTGCTTTGCGGCCCTAACCCACGTAACAGCTGGCCCTCTGCATCAAGCGGTGCGAGCACATGATATGGTCTCCCTTGAATCCATGCTTAATCCAGCGGCAGAGATAGATCTCAGCGAGACGATTCGTGGCGGCGTCACCGCGCTCCATCTGGCGGCAGCAACCGATCAGGATGCTGCTGCTGCCCTGCTGATTGATCGTGGTGCTCTCGTCAATGCAGAAACAACAACAGGCTTCATGCCGCTACACTGGGCCGCAAGTCGCAATGCAACCAAAGCGGTCACATTGCTTCTGGAGCGTGGCGCTAATGTGAACGCCAAAGCACAAAGCGGTATTACCCCGCTCCACTGGGCCGCCAGCAAAAATGCGGCTCAGGCAGTAAGACTTCTGCTTGAAGCAGGTGCCGATATAGGAGCGACGACCGACCTCGGTTACACCCCGCTCCACTTAGCTGTAAAACTAAATCCCTATTCAGAAGCCGCAGTGCTGTTGGCCAAGGCTCGTGTTGATTCCGAAATGGAATATGGCGTCCTGGTTGATGAAGACCTGCCCACAGCAGACGCAGAGACTAATGTCTACGCCGAAGCGACGGAGGTTGACCTTCCGGATGACAATGCCGAACCTGTTACGCCAAACATTTTACCCGGCACCTTCCTGAGTGTATCTATGGGACTTGGATCATCACTTTCGTTTGTCTGGATCGAACCCCTTTCACTTTGGTTCGGGAAATATGAGATCACGAATCGGCAATACAGACATTTCAAGCGAAAGCACAGTAGCAGAGCGATTGAAGGGTTGGATCTCAACACATCGGAACAACCTGCCGTCTTCGTCAGTTGGGATGAGGCAGCAGCCTACTGCAACTGGCTGAATACAAAATTCGCAGATCGGATTCCCTCCCAATGTGAATTCCGGCTCCCCTCAGAAAAGGAATGGGAATTTGTTGCCAGTTGCGGATCTTCACGGCGCTATCCCTGGGGAGATGATTGGCCTCCGCTTTATGGCAACCACTCTGACGCCTCGGCACGAAAGAACCTCTCACAATGGCGTGGGATCTTGGGATATGAGGATGGCTATGCGGTAACGTGCCCGGTCGACAACAGCGGAATGAATGAATGGGGCATATACGGAATGGCTGGAAATGTTTGGGAATGGTGCCAGGACTGGATGGATGACACCGACCGACAACTTAAAATCCGCAAGGGTGGGTCCTGGGATTTTGACACCAAAGACAGCCTCAAAATCACCGCACGCGGCCTCGATCGTCCAACCGCACGCTACGATACCATTGGCTTCCGCGTCATCGTCGCACCGAAGAATAAAGCTGAAATTGGGAAAGCTGAAAGCTGAAATAGAGATCTAAAACAGCCCAGTCTCGGATCTTCTTTCAGTAGCTCATTACCCGATTAGAGTTCCTGTCTCTCAACTCCGCTTCGCTTCACGCGGAATTACAGACTTTATAATTATTTCACACAACCGCAAACCTTGTAGGACGTGCTTCCCCGTATTCGGGGAGCGCGTGCAGCCCCGTGCCTCAAACTACGCGCTCCCCGAATACGGGGAAGCACATCCTACATGGCTCGTTGCGGGACGCACGCCCCGAACTTGCGAAGCGGCCACATCTTTACTTAAACCGCTCTAGATTTCCGATTTCAAATTCACCCATTTACCCAATTCACTCAGAATCATCTTCATCAGAGAGCAGCAAGTCAGCATCAAACACAAATCCCTCACCAAGCTTCTCTGCCAATTCCTTTGGCCCCAGCGCAAAACAGGGATCTATCTCTATCTTATGAGTCGGGTTGCCGTTTGCATCGCGGGCAACTACAACACCGCAGGTCTCTAACCATCCGGCGACCTTAAGGATCATGTCGCGCTGACAGGACTCTGAAGAGTCCTTCCCCGTCGCATTCTTGACTGGAGAAAACTCGTTCTCACGAGCAAACTCAACATTGATTGCAATCGAGGCATTCGGGATAACGTCAAAGATGAATTTCTCGAACTTGTAGGCATTTGGACTCTCTGGTTTGACGAGCATCCCCGTTTCGTCCACGTACGGCACTTTCTTATGTGCTACGTGGAGGGGTAATGATTCAGCTGCTTCCTGTTTCAGAAACGCTACAGAGAACATATGAATCGCCACACTTCCAAAGCGCAATTTCAGATTGCCGTCAAAGAGCGTCTCGCGCATCTGTTCCGGCGTAAGCTCAGAGTACTCAACGATCATATTGCGATCTCCCTTAAGGGCCACAATACCAAGCCCCTCTTCAGGATCACGCTTCGCACACACCTTGATAGAGACATCGGCCCTCGCTTTTAAGTGCAGGCCGACAAAACTCGGATCTGCAATCTCAACCAGGGGATTATCCACTTGGAAGTAGAACAAGCTCCTGATATCGCGGCGGTCCATATCATCAAAAATCCCGCTCTGCTGCAGTGCGGTAATTGTCCCGCCATGCCCATCAGGACTCATGAAAATGTGTGACGGCGAATCCAGCATAATCTTGCCGGCATCATCCAGTGCAGGCCACATCCTCTGCGTGAAAAACAACACACGGCTGCCATCCAATCCAAAGTTCTCGTTCTCCGCAAAGAAAGCCCGAGTCGCGGTATCATTAACCGAGCTGGTCATGATATAGAAGGGGATTTCAGCCCCGTATGTGCGCTCCAAGGCAAGGATTTTACGAGAATGAATCTCAAACAAAGAGGCTCCGGAAATAGGCCCAACCGAATAGACACCCTTAGGACCGTCGAAACCAAGGCGAGAACCCTGACCACCGGCCACCAGAACAATGCCAACGTCACCTCTAGACAGCGCCTCGCCCCCCAAGGTCGTCAAACCCTCCGAGGCTTCACGTTCAGCAATGGCCGCGAGATCAATGACGGGAGAAGGCTCAATAACATCATCACCCGTGGAGGCATCTTTGACGTTCAGCATAGATTGCATTAATGCAATGCTCTCGCAATCAATGGACTCAATCTGTTCCAACAGGGCCGCTTGGTCGTCTTCGTTAAGCTGTTCCCAAAATCGCAGTGCATGCGCCTGTCCACATTTCGTCAATTTTAATTTTGCCGCTACATACGAAATCATAGTTCACTCTCCCTCGCAATTTAACCACAGATGGCACGGATAGCACGGATCCCTATAACAGAACTCTCTAGGTTAATGTCATAAAAGAAATCCGTGGTTTCTTTTATGTTGAATATTTCAGATGACTATCCGTTATAAGATCTAAACAAACTGCAACGTGCATTTTACCGAAAGGGATTATGCACGCAAGGCTATTTGCCACTGAACCCGCATCTTGATAGTCTCGCACGGTAAATGAAGAAAGCATTTGGTGCGCGTATGACGGACCGCTTCGATAGCTATCAGGGGAGCCCGTGATTTAAGGAGCGGGCCTATACGTGCTCCCCGAATACGGGGAAGCGCGTCCTACAAGGGTTTGTGGTTGTGTTGAGATTTTGTAGGACGGGCTTCTCCGGTATTCCGGAGAGCCCGTGTCGATGGCTACAGTATTGTCTATACATCTCTAGAACTTCAGGAAAGGGGAAAGTTTAAGACTAGACATGATACGGTTACAGAAATATCTGGCTCAAGCGGGAATCGCCTCACGGCGTGCATCGGAGCGGCTTATACTCGACAGACGAGTCGCCATCAACGGGGAAACTGCAACCACCCCCGGACAGAGCATAGAGAAGGGCGTCGATGTCATTACGCTTGATGGTGATATCGTTGAACTCAGCGAAAAGCAGCGCACCCTATTGCTCCACAAACCGCGTGGCTTCATTTGCAGTGCATCTACATCGCAGGGGAAAACCATCTTCGAACTGTTAACCGATATTGAGGAGCGCCTCTTTCCCATCGGAAGACTTGATAAAAACAGTGAGGGCCTTCTACTACTTACCAATGATGGTGAACTTGCCAACCGGCTAACTCACCCCCGTTACGGCCAACTCAAACGGTACGAAGTCACCGTATCTGGCACCATTGACGACACTGTGCTCAGAAAACTAAACGGAACGATGACCATTGATGACTATCAGATTATACCTGCAACAGTAACCGTCCAAGAAACATGTCATGATCCAGATGTGCACATCCTGATCTTTGAACTCAGGGAGGGAAGAAACCGACAGATTCGCAAGATGTGCAAATCCGTAGGACTACATGTCCAGCGCCTTATCCGAACGCAACTCAAAACCCTATCTCTAGGAAACGTGCGACCGGGCCAGTGGCGCGAGCTGACAGAATCTGAAGTGAACGATCTAAAGAATTGAACTATTTGAACAAAGAGGAAGCGAAGAGAGCGAAGTTTAATTGAGTTCTGGATTCAGAATCCTTTGCTTCCTTCGCTTCCTCTTTGTTCAATATTGCAGAACAGCATTTCCATCCGTACCCATCCGTGCTCATCCGCGGTTAAAAACTGCTACTCCACCGCAGCCTTAAGCTCGGCGAGAATGTCGCGCTCTTCGGTGCTCAGAGCCTCCCGCTGCGGCTCAAGCAATTCAACAATCCCCTTCACGGATTCCATGTGCCCCAAAGCCAACTGAGCCTCTCCCATGTGCAGTTGCACAGACGGATTCTTGTCAAAAATCGCGAGCGACTTGTCAAATGCCACAACAGCTTCTTTGGGACGATCGGTCCGCAACAGAATCACTCCTTTCGTATCCCAAAAAGCATACTGCCTGTCAGTTGCTGCTAACGCTTCGTCAATCAGCTTTTCGGCCGCCTCATAATCGCCTCGCTGCTGAACCAGCATAGCCAAATCATTCAATGCCATCGGCATACGAATCTGTCGCAAACTTTGACGAAAAGAATCCTCTGCCAAATCATACTCCTCAGAAGCATTTTGCAGAGACCCTAACACATAGAGCGCCATCGTATGATTTGGATTATCCTGCAACAGTCTCTTTGCAATCTGACGAACCCGATCCTCATGCCCTAGAACCAAATGAAGGCGTAGCAAAACATTAACCAGTTTCAGATTCCCTGGATTCTGCTCAAGCGCGACCTCAAAATACTCCGCACCCGCACGCAGATCCTTTGCCTGCAAGGCTTGCCGCCCACGAATAAGGGAACCAAAGTAGCCCCGGGTTCCTTCAAGATCACTCAAACGCCTGAAGCATTTCTTCAAAGTCCGCTCATCCTGCTCCGCGAGTGCAATATCCGCTCGCAGAACCCACCCTCTCAGCAGCTTTCGGTTCGCTTCGAGTAGGTCTTCAAGGAGCTCCTTTGCCCGACCCGCATCACCCGCCGCAAAGGCAATCCCCGCCCGCTGTAATGCGGCCTGCTCTACAGGAAGGCCGTTTGCCTCAGAAAGCGTTAAGAATCCCTCCGCCTTTTTAAATTCACGACGCCCTAGAGAAATCTGCATCATCCCTTGCAGTGCCGTTTGGTTACCCTTGTCGCGGGCAAGAATTTCTCTATATATCTCTTCACTCTCGGTGGCTCGGTTGTCTTTCAGGAAAACATCCGCCATAAGCCCCCGCACTCTATCCTTCTCCCCTTCCGGTAGCATATCCGCAGCCCGTGTGAGTTCTGATATGGCCATTCCCGACTGACCTGAACTCGCCCATGTCCACCCCATCTGGACATAAGCCTGAGGAGAGCGCACATAACCATAATACCGGGACAACGACCAAATCTGGAACTTCTTGTCAAGCCCCGCTTCCAGCACGGAAAGAGCACGCTTTACCACACCATCCTTATCTATCACACGCCCAGCATCAACCGCTGCACCCATGTTCAGGAGGGCTGAAACATTCTCAGGATCTATCTGACGTGCAGCTTCATAGGCACTAAAGGCATCTTCAGACCTTCCTGCATCATCCAGGAACACTCCCAAGTTGTTGGCAACCAACCCAGCATGACGTCGGCCCCATGCATACCAAGGATTACTACCCTTAACCTCAGCACCCGTCTCAAGAACAGATTCGAACTGCTTCCAGAATGTACGATTCTTTTCAAGGAGCCAATCCATATCCACGGACGACGCATCCTTCACCCCAAAAAAGAGCAAACGATTTGGAACCGCACTATACCCACTGCGCGTCCAGAGATCCGGCATAGTCAAAACAGCAACCTTCTTCTGAATATCCGGATCCGTACGCATCCATTCAGATAGCAACGCAGAAATGCCTATCTTTGCCAGATTCTGCATACGCGTCTCTTCAAATTGACTGGCAAGATAGTCGAGGTAAACAGAACTTCTTCCCGCAGCAACATTGATAATCTTCAGTGGAATCTGCTTCCGGCTTGCAGCCAGCAGTAGGTTGTTATCAAGCACCCCATCAGAAATAATCCACTCACGACCTTCAAGGCTCTCAATGACCGCATCTGAAAATGCGTTTACGAAACCTGTCTGCTCTGTTCCAACCGTAGGCGCATTGCGAACCGCGGCCCACACAAGAACGCCTACGAGGGGTGCACTTAGAATCCACCCAAAATAGCGACGGTAGAACCGGGAAAGCCATGCCTCTGGATCACGTCCCCACCCTGATGGAAGGAGGAACCAGTAGGCAACGAGATACCCATAAACCATCGCCACAAGAACATAGTGAGTAACCAATCCACTCGCACCACGAATCTCGTAAGGAGCGAGTCTTGAATTCACAACCACAGCCACAGCCAGAGCGGTCATAACGATATGCAGAAAGTAGAGCCCCCAATCCCGCTCATCATTCAATGCACGCCACGCCACACTGAACATGGCGAACCAGGGAACCACGGTCACAAAAAGGACAATTAGCCACCCCTCTTTCGGGAGACTACGGGAAATCAGAATATACTGATCTCGCCACATTTGCCAAACGATGTCAAAGAAACCGCCATACTGACGTAACTCGTAGCCTAGTGTGCCATAGAAATTCCATGCAGCTAACAGGTATGCCGAAAGACCAAGCAGAGCAGAAGCGACAAGCGAAAGGACAACCGAAACCCGAAGCACCTCTCGCTTCCACATAACATAGAGCAACCAGCCACCAAACAGAGGAGCCATCACAATAAAGGTGGCAAACTCCACAACACCAATGCCAAACAGGAAACTGAAAAGCAGAGCAAGCCACAGCTTACCGTAATCCATATAGGCCATTAGGACGCGTGCGGCCAAGAGCAGAAGCATGACATCAAACGCAGCCGTGTGCGCACGGTTTGCCACGATCCAGAACGGAATGCAGAAACTCAAACAGAGTGCCGCCGCACCGCCAGCAAGGATGGTTGCCAGACGTTTTCGCCCCACAGTGAAGTTAAGAGCATCAATAAAGATGGAAAGCCCCTCAACCATCAAACTATAGAGAAGCCACACTGATGCCGCAGCAAAGATCGCACTAATGAGATTGAGAGCCTGAACAAAGTGCCCCACCGACACGACCCTTACCAATCTGACAAGAGCAGTCCACAACGGAGACGCCGGAGAAAAAAGCGGAAACAATCCACTGTGCGATGTTACCAACGCCGCAGATGCACCAGGAAAAGCCCCCTGGCTAAGCGTGATCAGATAGACAACAAAGGCAACGACAACAAGGCCAAGCCCCACCAACATTTCAGGAAGTTTCTTTGATTTCATAGAATGGACTTTATCAAATTCAACCGGCTACGCACCACAAAATCATTGGACATTTTTGAACAGAAGGAAACAAAGGGAGCGAAGATGGGCACTAGCTGAAACATATAATGAGCAGTTGAATCCCCAAGAATGGAGAGATTGGCGTGTTGCTCAAAAGAAAATCCCTCGACATCGCTCGGAATAACATTATCAATGCTCTTGAATTCCTCAGAAAGTGTCATGCTGAGCTTGCCGAAGCATCTCGAGAAAGTGTCATGCTGAGCTTGCCGAAGCATCTCGAGAAAGTGTCATGCTGAGCTTGCCGAAGCATCTCGCCGAAGGCGCTTTTTGATTTGAGCAACACACCGTGAAGATGCGCCCCTCTTACCCCCTCATCTCGTCAACTTTGCCATCAACTCCGACGAAAATAACTTCATCGTGCCCTTCGGGTTAACGTCTTCGATCCGGTTATACGGCAAAGTTCGCGATGGCGTTAGTCGATGGGGATAAATCGGCAAAGTTTACGCAACTGCTCTTTTTACGATTACAGGCATCCTGCAGGAATCTGGATAATACGATCAGCAAGCATACAAATGGAACTGGCATTGTTTATGACAATTCCATACGGAAGCTGCTCCTGTTCAATAAACCGCGAAAGCGATTTGAGGTCAGCAGCCCGTGTTGAGACACCAAACTTAATCTCAATAGCAATACGGTCACCATCTGGAGAGGTAAGAACAAGATCGACCTCAGCGCCATTACGGGTACGATAGTAATTAACCCCCCACGGCGTAGACTCGACAACGCGAAGACCCTGAATAATTTCCTCAGTGATAAAGCCCTCAAAAGCCGAACCCACACCAGGATGTCGAACAAGGCGATCGAGATCCCTGATGCGCAACAGGTAATGCAGCAACCCGCTGTCGCACACATAACCACGCGCCATCTTTACAACCGACTTAGAGGCAACATTCTCTAGGCTTGGAACACTACGCCAAATGTAAGTGCCTTCCGCAACATCCAGATAGTTTCTCACTGTCGACTCACCAATATTTAATGATCGTCCTACTTCAGAGCGGTTTACAATCGTTCCTGATAGACTCGATAGCATAGAGACAAACCGTCGATAGTTCTCCATATTCATTTGCGGAAACAATTTCCGGATATCTCGCTCAATGTATGTCTTGTGATAGTTCCCCATCCAATGGTCAAAATAGGCCCGATTCTGTTGCGCAATTTCAGGATATCCTCCACAGAGAAAATGCTGCATAACGTCATCTTTGTTAAATCGACAATCCAGTTCACGCAACGCCGCTAATTGATCCTGCGACGCAACGCCATTCAGAACCGAATAGAATCGAGACAGCGGGGTCTCGTAGCGCTCGTTCATCTTGAGCGTACCCATCTCAATAATTCCAACGCGTCCCGCCAAACTCTCAGATATACTAGTCTTGAGTTCAGACGAACTCGATCCGGTCAAGACGTAGCGCCCCTTCCGGTCACGATCCTTGTCGATAACGCCACGCAACTCTTTAAATAATTCAGGAACAGCCTGTGCTTCGTCAATGATAGTACAGTCAGGGTGCGTACCAAAAAAGAACGCATAATCACGTGTGATCAAGTCGAGATCATCACCATTCTCAAGATCAAAGTAATCCCATGATGAACAAACCATACGGCTCAGTGTCGTTTTTCCACACTGACGAGGCCCAAGCAAGACAACAACAGGGAATATCTGTAGATACTCTCCAATCTTGCTTGCCAAATTTCGTTCTAACTTCATTTCATGCACCGTAAACCAGAACCACCCATTTAGCAAGTACATTTCGCACGCCGAGAACGATATATACTGAGTCTTCAAGATCTTGCCTGCCTTAGCCTGACAAGGCTGGCACAGATTTCGTCCCCATGTCATCCCACCAGATGCTTCCACGATCGACTCGTTATTAAGCGTGCAATGGACCAGACAGGGCGGTAACCCTAGAAGAGAGGCGTACCTCCGCCAGAAAGTATGGTCGCCAGACGTTTTCGACCCACAGTGAAGTTAAGAGCATCAATAAAGATGGAAAGCCCCTCAACCATCAAACTATAGAGAAGCCACACTGATGCCGCAGCAAAGATCGCACTAATGAGATTGAGAGCCTGAACAAAGTGCCCCCCCGACACGACCCTAACCAAGCCGACAAGAGCAGTCCACAAGGGTGATGCCGGGGTAAATCGAGGAAACAATCCGCTATGCGATGTTACCAACGCAGCGGACACACCGGGAAAAGCCCCCTGACTAAGCGTTATCAGATAGACAACTAGGGCCACAACAACAAGGCCAAGCCCCACCAACATTTCGGGAAGTTTTTTTGATTTCATGAGATGATCGTACAGTTTATGTGTCACACCTGACAACGAAACTTAGCACAAAAAAAGGGGAGTCTCTTTCGAGACTCCCCCATGTTCAATACATTCTTACAGCGCCTAACGACGACGCTTACGAACTGCCAAGGTAACCAAACCAAGAGCAAACAGAACCATACTGCCCGGCTCCGGAACAGGTGCCACGGTCGCCCAACCAGATGCACCATTCTGAGTGCCGCCGGTAGTCCCTGAAATTGCGGCGTAGTCAACATTTGCCGATGCTTGTGGGTTAGCCGTGTCAGAACTCGCCGTCTGCCAAGTGCTGTCATAGATAATCCCAACTTCACTGCCTGCAATCCCGTCGCTAGTGTTGAACCAACGGAAGTAGAAGTTGTCGTTATTGTTAGCCACTGGTGTGCTATCAGCAAAGTCAATGTACCCACCTAGAAAGGGACTGCCCGCCGCATATGCACCTGCACCGTCCAGAGTCCACGACTCCGTGGCCACTATGCTATCATCGCTCACGAGAGCACCATTGTAGGAACCACCGTACATCACTTCACTTCCTATCGCGAACTGCCCTGCGGTGATCATATCACTCAAAACCGTATTGTTTCCCGAATCAAGGATCAGTTCAAGCTGGTATGAACCACCACTGAGAACTCCTGATGTGTCGAAGAGCGAGTTAACTTTTCCGCCAGCAGAACCCCATGTAATGTTCAACGCCTCTGAAGATGTCGTGAAAACTACCAGAGCTAAGGCAGCTCCAACTACTAATTGAAGTTTTGATGCTATCACTTTTTACCTTTCCTATTTGTCTTACCAGTGAAGATTTAAAACACTGTGTTGTGCAGAAGGATATTTTCATACACAACACGTAAAGAGCCTTACAAAAATTTCCGTATTTACTTTAGAGGGCTCTGACGAACCCAAATCTTTGTTGCGCCCTTGTTGTTCACCATGTACCCTTTAGCTGCAGCGATTAAATTCGTATCGACTTGCTTTGGCGGATCGCTAATCTCTACCCACACGTCTCCTTCAGCTGTTTCGAACTGAAAAATATCGAAACTCCAGCCGGTTTCGCGCCAGTCAGAGATTGTATCTGCATCATACTGATTAGCACCCGGTGTAAGAACGTTAAGCCCGGAGTTTTGAAGTTCGCTGTCAACTGCAGCCATTCCGCCAACAAGATTAAGGCCAGGTTCAAGTACAACACGCTGGTCGTTCCCGGACACTTCGCCCACTGACTGAATACCAACTGCCGACTGTCCCGCGAGACGCTTCACCATCATGGCAGCATCACGGTCAATGACCATATCATCGGCTTGCACTGGGGGAGTTGCGATTTTCACCCAAGCAGGGCCGTCGGTAAAATAGAAAATCTCACCACTCCAGCCTGTTCCATTCCATACAGTAATTGTGTCGGAGACGTACTGGCTTGAACCGCCAGTTAAAGTAACTCCTGACGTGCTGTCGCCAAAAATATCCCGAATCCGATTTGCTGGGACAATCTTGTATGTCTGCCCGTCCAAGTCCGTGGAGGCCAAGTCACCAGGATCATTTATCGTAAGAGTATCGGAAGTATTACTTTCAATGTAGAAATGTCGCCCTTCAAAAAGACCTGTTTTCACCTCAATGTAGAAGGTACTGACGCCTCGATCCTCTTGACCGGCTACTTCACGGTTAAATTGACCCACCGTCCAATTTGCGTTTTCGTCGGTTATTGTCGTGGAAGTGTTCGTTGTTACTGATCCGCTCGCAACGGGCATCTTAGTTAACGGGACACTCATAAGCGAATATGTGTCAGAGACACCGCCTTGAACACTACTCGTCATATACCCCACAACATTTACACTTGTTACTGTATCGGCTTTCACTCCAACTGCCATGACGATCAATGCTACTAATGCTACTGACATCTTCTTCATTGCTGCTTCCTCCTTAGTTGTGACTCGCCCTAGCAAAGTCTACGTCTTCTAGTGTTAACTCTATGCTACCTTATTCCTCGGCTTGTGGTCAACCTAAAAATTGTACTCAGAAAAACCACATCCAGTTTCGCTCACCTAGCCCCCTAGCACCCACTAAGGGAATCCCCTAGGTCTATTTAAGTTAGAGCCTGTCCCAAAAGCGCGTTTTTCGGGAACGTGTGAGTTTTGAATTTCTG
>CAZNWT010000008.1:43993-68918 GCA_964576795.1 uncultured Victivallales bacterium | reverse complement strand
CACTGACCGGGTCAATCAGCCGATTGAGTACCGAAATTGCTGCAGCATCGCTCTGCGCACGATTCAAGCCCAGTGTGGCCAGAAGCTCTGGCATATTCAATTGCTTCCATACGTGCCATCCGACAAGAACGGGCCCCAGCATCGCCGTTGCCGTGTGCGTGACCTTATCGGCAAGTACTCCGTCAATCACAGGCCCAGCATGATCTATCGCTTTTGCTGCCGACCAACGACCTTCACTGGCGACCTGCCGTACGATCCGATCCGCCCATTCCAGCGCATCAGTACACAGCTCACGATCAATAAGATCGACGCGCCCATACAGCCGGTCCTCTACAGTCTTGGCTATGGCCTTCCAGTGTTTGCGTGCCAAAACGGCATTACCTAAAGAGGCAACGGTCCGGTGTCGGGGCACGGAGGCCTCATCGCGATAGGATTCGATCAGTTTGAGCACCTGACCCGATTTTGTCTGTTTCAGTCGGAAGAACATGAACACATTAAACCAGAACTCAGACAGAAAATCAATATATAAACGAATCTATGGGCACTACAAATTGACAAAATTGCTCCCATCAACGACTTACGACGAATATCGACCCATTTTCGGCACTTTATTGCCGATTTTAAACCACGCCTGCGAAACTCGGGTTAGAGCGAAAGATTGGGGTATGGAAATGTCTGCCCACGGTCAAGTTTCAGGTTAGTATGTCGAGATCGAGATGCTGCTCCATGAGGTCGGCGAGGCGGTCGAAGACGGCGGTCTGTGAGTTTTCTACTGCGCAGACCTGATCCGAAGCAATACCCTTGCGTGCACAGAGCCAGCACCAGAGATGGGAGCGCAGCTGATGATCGTCGAAGAAGCCATGCACGTAACATCCAAAAACACCACCATCTTCGGATACAGCTCCGACCGGTTCTGAACCCTCACAATCTTGACGACGGGTAATGGTTAGCGGCGAGGTGAAAGCGGCATCGGTTGAGCTAACCCCTGCATGAATCTCGTAACCGCAGAAGCGTGTTCCTTCAAGACAAAAGGGGAGCGAGGAAGTCGTGACCCCCTCGACTTGCGCAAGCTCCTTGCGGGAGTCGAGTCGGGTTGTTACGGGGAGCATCCCAAGCCCTGCGGTTTTACCAATCTCTCCCTCAACACCCTTGGGATCTTCCACATCAAGGCCAAGCATTTGAAATCCCCCGCAAATCCCCATCAGCGGGATTCCTAAGCTTCGAGCCCGCTTCAGCTCTGCAGTAAACCCCGTGTCGTGCAACCACTGAAGATCAGCACGCGTGCTCTTGGTACCCGGCAGAATAATTAGGTCAGGGCTACCCAATGCAGCTGGCGTTTCAATGTAGCGAATATTAATTCCCGTATCGCCTTCCATCGCGAGAAAGTCGGTATAGTTGCTGATACACGGGAAGCGGATGATTGCAATATCAAGAACCCTACCGCCAGTACCACGCAGCCGTTCGAGTCCGAGCGAATCCTCCTCCTCAATGCCCAGATCCCGACAATAGGGTAGAACTCCCAGAACAGGTACTTTGGTTAGGGCTTCAATGTCCCGAATCCCTGACTCCAGCAGCGTCACATCACCGCGAAACTTGTTGATAATGATGCCGACAATCAAATGGCGATACCGTTCCGGGATCAGAGCCAGTGTTCCATAAATCGAGGCAAATACGCCACCACGGTCAATATCGGCCACCAGGATTGTCTTGGCTCCAGCATACGCGGCCATCTCCATGTTGACGTAGTCTTCCTCCATCAGGTTGATCTCGGCCGGGCTGCCGGCGCCTTCCAGGACGATCCTCTCATACTGTGAGGCAAGGCGATCATAAGCCTCATGCGCGGCGCGGCGCATGTCGGCCTTTGCGGCGTAGAATTCACGCGCTTTGAGCGTTCCGATCGGCTGCCCATTGACAATGACTTGTGATCCATGCTCGCCTTGGGGTTTGAGCAAAACGGGGTTCATATCGGTATGGGGACGAATGCCCGCTGCGTGTGCCTGCACAACCTGCGCACGCCCCATCTCGCCACCCTCGGCGGTCACGTAGCTGTTGAGTGCCATGTTCTGCGCTTTGAACGGAGCCACCCGTAGCCCGTGCCGCACCAACAGTCGGCATAGCCCGGTCGCGACAACACTCTTCCCTGCATCGGAGGTCGTACCCACCACCATAATGGCAGGGCGTTTTGCAGTACTCAAAACTCGATCCCCTCACGAGCAGGAATGCCAGCATCAAAGCAATGTTTCACCTTTCGCATTTCGGTAACGAGATCGGCCCGGGCAATTAGCTCTGGAGGGGCATTTCGGCCTGTGATCACCAATTCAACCTCTGCTGGTCGGGCATCGACTAGAGCAAGTAGCGTTTCCAGCGTGATAACGCCGGCACCGAGGGCACCATTGGCCTCATCAGCAATCACTACATCAAACTCTCCGCCCTTCAGCACCGCTTCCAGTCGCTTCACCCCTGCCGCGGCCACTTCAAGATCCTCAGCCGAAGGGGCCTTACGTATAAAGCGCCCTAATCCAAACTGCTCGATGGTGATCTCGGGACAGCGCTCGCGAAGCAAGGCCATCTCACAAGAGTCTTTGCCCTTAATGAACTGACCCATAAAGACGCGCTTGCCGGCCCCAACCGCCCTGACGGCTAATCCGGTGGCGGCCGTGGTTTTACCCTTACCATCGCCCGTATAGACTTGAACGCAACCGATCATACAATTGAGTCTCCTTCGGCAATGCATGCGCCGCACGGCCAACTAGTGTCATGTATCAGAATTGAACTAGTAAAATATAAAAATGCCTGTCATTCCGAGCGAAGCCGAGGAATCTCGTCCCTGCGCGAGATGGAGATCCCTCGACTTCACTCGGGATGACACCTTGGTCTTGCAAGCTCATTTACGAGACATGACACTAAAACACGATGGGAACATAGATGTCGCAACCTTCAAGTTTTGCACGCCCATTCAGGAAGGCGAGTTCGATCAAAAACTGAATCTGAACCAGTTCTCCACCCGCCTTCTTTATTAGCTGGGCCGACGCAGCGGCAGTACCACCGGTCGCAAGTAAGTCATCAATAAGAACCACGCGATCCCCCGGCTCAAATGCATCTTGATGAATCGCGAGCGTCGCGGACCCGTATTCAAGATCGTAGCTCTCTTCATAGGTCTTGAAAGGAAGCTTGCCCGCTTTTCGAATCGGAACCAAACCGAGCCCCAAGCGCTCACAGAGGACACCGCCAAAGAAGAACCCGCGAGCGTCAATGGCGGCAACCTTGGTGATCCCTTTGCCCTCAATCTGCGCCGCAAAGAGCGACATGGCATATTTAAAAAGGGCCGGATCTTGGAGAATCGGCGTGATATCCTTAAACAGAATTCCCGGTTTAGGAAAATCAGGTACGTCACGAATGGCTGCCTTCAGATCATCAATTGTCATGGGGTCCTCCTTCGGATATTAGCGGTTGTGCTCAATATTTCTTGGCTCTTAATGCCATCTATACTTTGTTTATCAAAGAGTTCCAACGACAATGCCGTTCACCCCCCGAGTTTCACTCTTAATCGCTTTCTTACTCGCCTCACTTCACCCGCCTGTTGAGGGAAGCAGCCCGCCTGCATCGCTAGGCGAAGCATTGCGGGCAGGTTCGGTTAAGCGTATCCGAGTAAGGGTTGGGGTTAAGTGTACGTAAAAAGTGTGGGAGCAAGTGTCTCCTCGTTATCCGTTCTCGTCAACCGATTTCCTCACCACGATCTGCCCGCTATGCTACCCCGAGTTCAGCCTTGCGTCGCCGGCGCCACACCTCTTCAGAAATGCGCTTCTCACACGTGCGCAATTCCAGCATGCCATCATAGTGCTGATCGTCATCGCTCACAACAGGAACCGCTTCAAGCCCCACATCCCTCAAGTGCTGCACGGCCTCTGCCAGTGGAGACTCTTTTCGCACTGCTTCGCGCGCCGGTTCCATAAGGTCGGCCGCCACAAGCCAGGTACCCATCTCCATATCTGCAAGACAGCGCTTCAGACTATCCTGCCCCAGGCACCCCAACACACGGCGATCACCATCCAATACGGCATAGTGCATGGCATCGGTTTCAGCAACCATGCGCATAATGTCAGCCACGCGATCATTTGCAGCAAAGGCGGGAACGTCGGCATCTTGAACATCAGAAACACTCAGGGAGTGCAAAAGGTCATCTTCGGTTACGTTAAGGCCCCGTTCTCCCGCTTTCGTCACAGCCAACTTCACACAAGGGGGCCCGATAAGCTGGACAAGAAATGTGGTTGCCGTAACAATCATCACAATCGCATCGCCCATGGAGACGTTTCCGAGCTTCTGATCGCCGAACCTAAGACTGGCCATAATAGCCAAACCAATCGCCACACCCGCCTGGCTGAAAAGACATAGCCCCAGATACTTTCTGATTACATCTGAGGTATGCGACCAGCGTCCGCCAAGATAAGCCCCCAGAAACTTTCCGGCAGTACGGCCAAGGATGTAGGCAACAGCCAAGCCCCACATGAGGCCAGACAGCCCCTGAAAGGAGAGCCGGGCTCCCACGAAGACAAAGAACAACACATAAATTGGCTGCGAAAAACGCTCCGCTATTTCAAACGTCTCCCGACTGCGGTTAGGTGCAAGATTCACCAGCGTTGCCCCGAGAGCCATCGCAGCCAAAATCACATCTAACTTAAGCAGGAGTGCAATTCCAAGTACAAGCGTAAGCACGCCAATGATAAATGTGAGATGTTTGCCGTGGTCATGGATGCTGCGCACGAGGAGGTTTAAAATAATGCCGGCACCCACACCAAGGATTGCAGCACCAACCATCTCGAAAGCGGTATGACCAAGACTAGCAAAAATCGACACTTCACCGGAACCCGTCAGGAGGGTGGCCATGCTAGCCGCAAGACTGTATAAAAGCAGGGCTAGCCCGTCGTCCATGGCCACGATAGCCAACACTGTCGTCGTCAGAATCCCGCGAGTCTTGTACTCCCAAAGGACGTCGACCGTTGCAGCCGGTGCCGTTGCAGATGCGATTGCCCCCAACAACAAACCAAACGCAAGCGAAGTGCGCCAGTCTCCCGTTGCCAAAAAAGTAATACCACCTATCAAGAAACCAACAACCAGCGCAGCCGTAATACCTTCGGCAAGCAAGATGATGAAGAACTGCTTCCCGTGTTTTCGGAAGACGCTACCGCGCAACTCCCCACCAATTAGGAAGCCTATGACTCCAAGCGCAAGGAAGTTAAGGGGCAGGAGCGTATCGAGCATCGTCTCGTTTAGGAGTCCCAAACCTGCCTGACCCACAATCGCACCAATAATGATATAGCCAACGACCTGTGGGATTCTAAGGAATTGAAACAGACGCCCACCAACCGTTCCTGCTAGAATCACGGCCCCGATCAGGAGCAAAACAGGAATATGAGAAAGATCCATCTTCTATCCTTACTGTTCGCCATCAGGAGTCATGAATACCTGGCAAAATGTCTCCGTATCCTCACACGCCACCAGACGCCCTTTAAGATCCTTGGCGCGCGAGCTGATCGCAGCCAGCAAGCGGAGATACTCAGTATGATTTCCTTCGCGCGCAGCAATCAGAAAGATCAAATGGACAGGGCTGTCATCAAGGGATGCATAATCAGCAATACCCTCTCGTGAGATGCCGACGGCCATCGTCATCTTGCTTACTGACGACAAGCGAACGTGTGGCACGGCAAGACCACAGCCGATGCCGGTGCTCATAAGATCTTCGCGCTCAAAAACGGCACGCGTCAGGTCGGGTTGATCTTGGATGTTCGGACAGGTTGAGAGAAGGTCGATCATCTCCCTCAGCGCTGCAGCTTTTGTGGTCGCATCAAGCATACACACGCGCTCTTTTGCGAGCGAATCCTGCAACAGTGCCGTGCGCTCAAGACGGGCTTTTACATTTGCCTCAATCATAAACATCTCATCCTACTAAATTCCGTCATGTGGCAACGGAACATCCCTAACAAATCAAGGGGTATTTACGGAAAGATCGACGCTATGCCTCGCCCTATGGAAAGTCAAGAGGGGAATCTCGAAAGCCGTGAAGTCATGCCGGAAGTCGCGAAAAAGTAGGCGAAAAAGCAGGGTCACCTATGAAAAGTGAAGTCAAGGCACAATCCACCTGTTCCAGTGAACGGCCATAAAAATTGACTTCACAGGACACCCTTGTCTTGCCGTTAAGCATCAGCACGTTAATCACCTCACCAGTTGAGTCTCATCGTCAGTTTGTTGACCGGATTTGAATGACGGTGCGAGTCTCATATTCCAGTCACCTATCTGGGCATTCCCCGCTCACGCGGGAGCCATTGCCATATTGGGTATAACAGCCGGGCGGCTACTCAGCCCTTTGAGCTTTCAGAAAGCCGCTGATGCGGTCTTTGGAAAGCATGGCGATCTACTTCATAAGCTGGCTCAATGAACGACCCTGTGTTCCTGAGCCTCCGCGTTAACGTTCCTTGCTGGCATGGCGTATCCATAGACTTCGACTCACAGGAGCTCTACGTAGCCATGATCGGGCCAACAAGGAACTCGGCAAACAGGAACTGTCCGCACTCTTTCGCGTACTGACGAATGCATAAACCAACTGCAATAGAAATGGGCTATAGGGATCATCACGTCTCGTCATTCGTTATTTCACAAATAGTCCGAGTGCTGATTGATGTTTCCATCATCTTTCTTTAGTCGCCTGAATACCCAGCCCGGGCCGCTCTTTCACTCGCCACTTGTTCAACAGGCGATCAACCGCTATCCTTCCCACATGTTTAAATCGCTTCACATTGCACTGACGGTCATTCTCCTGGGCGCAACGGCATATGCCGACGAGCCCCCTCCCCCTCTAACCATTACAACCTGGAACATTGAGCATCTAGGCACGCTGGGACGCGGATTCGGAGGCGGATTCGGCGGATTCGGACGAGGCTCAATCCCGGAAGGCAACAAACCTCTGCCCTTGCGAAGCGACGCAGACCTGAAGCGTATCGCCAATTTGATCGAAAACGAGCTGCATAGTGATCTCTTTGCACTTCAAGAAGTGGGCATCACTGGCATGCGTAGCGGACGATCCCTGTCGGAACCCTTAGATAAAATTGTCGAGCACTTGAATCGGAATGGAGCCAAGTGGGCCTATTTCATTCCCCAAGTTTACGAAACCCCACCTAGGGATAGCGAAGATAATACATTCCTAGGATATCTCTGGAACCAAAATCGCGTTCATCTCATCACCATTTTTGAAATGTCCGTCTCCAACCCATACATGGGAGGAACGGACTTATTCGAGCGGACTCCACTTGTGGGATATTTCGCGACCCTCGGGAGTGATGGCCATCCCCAAAATGATTTTGCACTCGCAAACGTGCATTTTGCATCAGGACAGGGGCATGACGAAAACCACCTCATCGCAATGACACTCATTGAGACCAGGCTCGCAAAAGATCTGGCCAAGCACGCCGTAATGGAATCTGACCTGATCATTCTGGGAGACCTGAACGACAATCCCACACAAGTCAAAGCCGATGGCTCGCCCAAGTACTCCCCGGCAATGCACCAACACATGCAATTCAAGGGCTACATTGACCTTGTAACGCCCGACATGAAAACCACGCGCATGAACAGCAACCTTGACAGCCTCATTGATCATATTTTGGTGAACAAATCGGCCCAAATCGGATTGGTCTCCACCAATGCAACCCTCTACAAACCGGGAGGCAAGAAAGGAAATTCCGCGCTCTACGGCGAATGGCGGCGCACCTTCAGCGACCATTTTCCCATATCCTTTCAACTGCAAATTGAACCCGATTCTGATTCCGACTTCTTCTGATCGCTAGAAGTGGAACGGTCTGATGTCTTTGGAAAAAACCGGAGATGCCTCGACTTCGCTCGGCATGACAAGAAACCTTAGGAAACTGTCATCCCGAGCGAAGTGCTTGCATCCCAAACTCGCTTCGGGGTCGAGGGATCTCCTCTGCCACATACCGGCAAAAATGGGAATGTCCAAGATTCCAGAACTTGACACGCCGTGTTCCTTACGGTGGAATGCTTGCGTTTTAGCTGAAAACCTTTAAGGAGAAACCATGAGCATGACCCTTCGTGAGAACTGCGACTATTCCCTTCTCGTCCCCACTAGCATGGGTGCCCGGCTAACCCCCGTCGGTGGTCAACCTTTTCACTGTAGCGACACCTTCAAACTTCAGGCCACAAGTGCAGAATCCAACGTTGCCAGCGTCTCCTCTTTTTTGGGCCTACCCGTAAAGGTACTTACCGCTTTTGTTGCTGGCAGCCCTGTTGCGCGTTTCATTAAAGACGATCTCAGCCGTCGGCACATGGACTATGAAGGTCCTGAAGTAGAACAGGACAACCCCTGGGGCGCCCGGCATCAGTTCAATCTCGCCGACAGCGGCTACGGATCACGCGGTCCCCGCGTCCAAAATGACCGCGCCGGCGAAGTGGGCCGATCACTCAGCGTTAAGGACTTCGATCTGGATCGCATCTTTGGAAAAGAGGGGGTTCAAATCGTACACCTCTCTGGCCTCATTGCTGCACTGTCACCCGAAACCAGCCTGTTCTGTCTCGAGATTGCCCGCGCCGCAAAGAAACACGGTACTCGAATCTCATTCGACCTCAATCACCGGGCATCCTTCTGGAAAGGCCGCGAGCAGGAACTGCACAAGATCTTCGCCGAGATTGCAAGTGTTTCGGATATCTTGATCGGCAATGAAGAGGATTTTCAGCTTTGCCTGGGAATTGAAGGCCCAGAGGCAGGCGGAAGCGATATAGCCGCCAAAATCGAAAGCTTCAAAGGCATGATTGGGCGCGTGAAGACGGCCTTCCAAAATACAACCACCTTTGCAACCACGCTACGTCAGGTCATCAGCGCAAACTGCCATCTCTGGGGGGCCATCACACTGGTGGGAGAGGAGTGGCAGGTCGTCGAACCTCGCGAGATCACCGTTCTGGATCGCATCGGAGGTGGAGATGGATTTGTCGGCGGATTTCTCTATGGCATTCTAAAGGGCTGGGAGCCCGAAAAGTGGATTCAGTTCGGATGGGCCACCGGAGCACTAACAACAACCTTGCTTACTGACTATGCACAACCCGCTGACGAAGATCAAGTTTGGAGCATTTGGGAAGGCAACGCACGCGTCAAACGCTAGGAGATATTCCATGGCTTTCACTCTAAAACTCGGAGATGCGGAACCCGACTTTTCGCTACCCGCAACGGATGGCATGGACGCCCACTGGATGCCCGTCGATGCCTGCGACTTAGTCTAAACCATGCGAGAACCCCCACAGGATGTTGACCCAATGGCTTGGCGATTGAATCATAGCGTTATCCGCGGCGAGATCGACAATCGCACACGGGACGGTGTATCCGGCAAGCTCTGGCTTGTTGGCAGGGAATTCCCCATTCTGCTAACGCTGAAAGGGAACGCATGGCGCGATATTGCAGGATGCCTGTTGACATTCGAAAATCCCACTCCGAAAGGAGACGATTGCACCGCCCTCAGCCCCGTACAAATGGGATCGGTCGGAGACATGACGGCATCCCGAAAGGTGCGTCTGCTCGACATCCCGATAAACGAAGCACTTGATCGTATTGGCAGGGGCGAAGCTGTTGCCGAACACATGGGCAACAGCATCTATCTCGAATGGTACAGTCGCGCCAATGGCCGTGTCGTGATTGAATCCGCAAATTACACCATCACCATATCCCCGCACCAGTGGCGTATGACGGAGGAGGAAGACGCTGCACAAAGAACCCAAAAGCAAGAAGCCACCACACTTTGGGTCGAACATATCGGCGAGGAACTCGACGAGGAGTTTGAGGACAACGATGACGATGACGCCTGGGATATGGATGAATTTGAGTGGGAAAAGCAACTCAAAGAATCCGACGCCATGACCGACCGCTATAGCGAGTTGCTGGAGAAGTATATGGAAGACCCAAACCGTGAGGCCATTATCGCACACGAAATGGGTTGGTCATGGCTCGAAGATGCCTTCGAAGAGGTAGAGGATGAAGATAACGAAGATGACATCCTCCCATGGGTGGATGAGTCTGATTTTAGTTTCATTGATGATGACGGTCAACTCAACCCAAACCCACTTACAGAGGGCACAGACTGGATCCGAACCGAGAACGATAGAACCAGCCATCCGCTCACTGAACGGGCAACGCGACTTGCATCAGCAATGTGGAAATGCTGCAAGGAGCAGGGGCTCTTGGGAGAAACATCCGACACCGATTTGCATGACATGGTGTTTGCAGCCCAAACCTTGAGCGCAAAGCTGGCTGGAGCACTTAACTCCCTCGCATACCACGACACCCCTGATTGTGGATTCGTGGTCGCCTGTCTCAAACGCGCGCTACAGTACTTTGATAATGCCATTCGGGCATCTGCCCTCGTCGGCGAAAAAGCACTATTGGAAGCAGATCGAATCGCCGCCTTCCGTAAAGAACTCTTTGAAATTCGCCAGGAAATCCTAAAGTTGATGACGCACTATAGGCAGTTGCAGTAGGGTGCCGTTCCCATTTCTAAATTTTAGATTTCAAATTTTCAAATTTACTTTGTGTCTGTCTCAAACTTGAAACACCATTCTGATATTTGAGACACCCCCGTTTCCTCGCGGTCGCGTTCTAGGCGAGAATACACGTATTATGCCACCACACTGTCAGCACTATGGTTGCCGTGTCCACAGAGTGTGAAGAGATTGTAACCCCCAACAATTGCCCTTTTATGGCACACGCAATGCTATAAGTAGGGGCGTGTACTGAGGTTGGTTTGGAATACAGGATGGCTGGCCTACGATTAAAACCCAGTGCCAATTTGCCATCCATAGCCTTGCTGACCGACTGGCACAAAATGTGACCCTCAACGATCACGTCGAATGGGCCGCAGCAAATGCTGCGGTCCTTTTGGCGTCAACACCAGATCCTCAAAACTGGACAACCTCAGGAAGGAAGTCGATCGATTAATCGGTCTCGCTGAGCACCTCTGTTTATCCACCGTCCAGATCGGGTGAGTAAGGTCCCCTACCGGTTTGAGAATCTTCTCAGCGACTTTCAAAGACCAAGGCAGTGGTATGTGGATGCCAAGAGGGGTACGGTTTGGCTTTGGCCGCTTGAAGCCATGGATCCGAATGGGGTTTGCGTCACAGCGTCCTTCCTGCCCAGCGCCATTGAGGTGCGGGGTACACCCACGTTCCGAGGGAGGATTCATAGGAAGGAACCTCGTCCATGACATGCCCTACGCCGGGATTACCGTTGATGGAGGGGCGCGCCATCGCTGGTTCGCGGGTTGGCCCCGGAAGTTTCCTGAACTAGAGGATCTCTGGGCGCGCCGCGGCGAGGGGGAACCCACCATCACCAAAGTTAAGGCGTTGATCTCCGGGCATAACCGCATTGAGGGGAATATTGTCTACAATGTGATGAGCAAACTCGATGACGGTGCGGCCATCTACTGCCATGCAGGACATCACAGTCTGATGAAAAACAATTTCGTCTGGCGTGGGGGGCGTCCCAAGACCTTTGGGCTGTACTTCGATGATGGAGGAGAATCTCTTCTGGTCGACACTGGGCGAGAAGGGAGGCGCTTCTCATCTCAAGGCTTTGCGTGAGAAGGGCTTTGACGCCTTGGGCAAGACGATTGTGGGAATGCCCGGTCTGGAGATTACACCGAAGCGCATGATTCGAGTGAAGCGCGGAACGAATACGGCGAAGATTTCCTTCTCGGCGATTGATTTTTCTGGAATGGGGCCTCAGAAACGCTTTGTCTCTGCCATTCCACAGGCGTTATGGGACGAGCCAGCAAAGGCTCTCGCGCTGTTTGATAAGCGGTTCTCTCTGAGAATAAATAAGGCCCCTCTTCCTGTCTCAAACTTGAAACACCATTCTGATATTTGAGACACCCCCGTTTCCTCGCGGTCGCGTTCTAGGCGAGAATACACGTATTATGCCACCACACTGTCAGCACTATGGTTGCCGTGTCCACAGAGTGTGAAGAGATTGTAACCCCCAACAATTGCCCTTTTATGGCACACGCAATGCTATAAGTAGGGGCGTGTACTGAGGTTGGTTTGGAATACAGGATGGCTGGCCTACGATTAAAACCCAGTGCCAATTTGCCATCCATAGCCTTGCTGACCGACTGGCACAAAATGTGACCCTCAACGGTCACGTCGAAGGGGCCGCAGCAAATGCTGCGGCCCTTTTGGTATTACTCGGCCGGAAAGGCGGCAAGCAATTCGGCTTCAGCGCCTTCGAGCGCTCGCAAAATGGGTTGCTCGTTAATCTTACGCGCGTTTAGATCCTGTAACATGGCTATTCGACGCTCTCCAGTGACGGCATCTGCTGCTGCCATCATTCTAGTGTTTTCGACAAGAAACGCTTGGTAGCTATCGCGGGCAGCCACATACGCTTTTAAAGCCGTCGATTGCTTCGGCGGCAGATCCGTGAGGTGTTCAAGGTGACTAACGTCGATGATCTTATGAGGACCGGGAATCTCGCTGCTGCCCCCACCTGCGGCGGGCTTCGGGGCCTTCACCTCCATCTTTTTGACCTTCATGGTATAAGCCGTAAGCTTTTTACCCCCTTGCTCATAAGTAAACTTTGATCCCTGAAATCCATGAAATACGGCCTTCTCGGCTTTCTTCATTCCAGAAAGAAGAAGGGACACCTCACGCGGCTTATCCAATTCCAGCATCTTAACAGACGAGGGTGAAGCGTGAAGCGTTTCGCCATAACGAACCTGAAACGTAAATTTTCCATTCTCAAACTTCTCTAACCTACCCTTATACGTCTTATTTCGAATGGTAATCGTATCAGCCCATACAGATGATGATACCGAAAGCCCCAACAGCACCAATAAAGCCCATTTTTTCATTTTCCCTCTCCTCCAAGTTTCTCGCTTACAAGATTCTTTGACACGCATTCATTAAAACATTACGCACCACTCAAAACAACACCACCGACAATTTCAACAAATGACAAAAAATGCACAAAGACATAATATTAAGACGTGAAAATGCACAATTTCTTAGGAATATTTTCAGACGTTGTAGCCCTAGGCTGCATCTGGTGGATTTTTTAATCAGAATCGTGCTCATAATCACGCCTATGTTTGTGCCGTATGGCATTGAAAAGCCCTGAACACGGATTTTATAAAAGAGACCTGCTGTCATCCCGAGCTTGCCGAGGAATCTCTAGCATTACTGGAGACCTGGAGATTCCTCGGCAAGTTCGGGATGACAGATATCGCTCGAGATGAAACATCACGCTGGGTTTGCCTGCTCAGAGATGCCATATAACACAGACAGGCAGACAATTCGTAATTGACTTCCCTCCTCATCCGCGGTCAAAAGGGTGCAAATATTCCATTTGACTCAAATGCCCCTGTTTTCGTATGCTTTGCGAGATCATGTGTATCACACTCAACATCGTGACATTGCTGTCTCTAGCAAGCCTTGGCTTACTAGCCGGTCTACTGTGCCTTAGGGGCCCGGTAGGCGTCACGGTGAAGGTGTCTGCACATCGCTGAGACCCTCTCACCCTTGAATGTGATGCCTACCGGGGATAATGACTTCGGTGGGTATTTTTTTGGCAAGATTTTTTAAAGAGAGTAAGTTTCAAGAGAAGAGGAAAAAACCATGAAAGACGATCCAAATCGCGTCTATATATTTGATACCACCCTGAGAGATGGGGAACAGTCACCGGGTGCCAGCCTGAATCATCGTGAGAAGCTGGAAATTGCACATCAACTAGCCTTACTGAATGTGGATATCATCGAAGCGGGCTTCCCGATTGCATCACCGGGTGACTTTAATGCCGTAAAAGCAATCGCAGAAACCATAAAAGGTCCCACGATTGCCGGACTTGCACGTTGCATTGATAAAGACATCAGTTGCTGCGCGGAGGCGGTGGCCGCTGCCGAGAAGGCTCGCATTCACGTCTTCCTGGCAACATCAAAGATCCACCGTGAGTTCAAACTCAAGAAGGCGCAGCACGAAATTCTGAAGCAGGCTGCGGCATCCGTCGCCTACGCCCGCACCTTTGTGGACGATGTCGAATTCAGCCCGGAAGATGCGTCACGCACAGAGCCGGACTTTCTGGCTCAAGTTGTGGAAGCAGCCATCGACGCAGGCGCAACAACAGTCAACATTCCAGATACGGTTGGTTACTCCATACCCAGTGAGTTCGGGAATTTGATCAAAGCGTTGTTTGACAAGGTCCCCAACATTCACAAGGCCATCATCAATGTGCATTGTCACAACGATCTGGGCCTGGCCGTTGCCAATTCACTGGTCGCAATAGAGGCCGGCGCCCGTGGCATTGAGTGCACCATCAATGGCTTGGGTGAACGGGCAGGCAATGCAGCTCTGGAAGAGGTCGTCATGGCGCTGAAGACCCGTAGCGATCGTTTCAACGGTCTGTACACAGGCATCCATTCAGAACGCCTCTACAAGACAAGCCGCCTGGTCAGCCAATTGACCGGCATGAAGGTTCAGCGAAACAAGGCAATCGTGGGCGCCAATGCGTTCGCACACGAATCGGGTGTGCATCAGGACGGAATGCTGAAAGAGCGGTCAACATACGAAATCATGCGTCCCCAGGATGTTGGCATCGACGCCACAGAGTTGGTTCTGGGCAAACACTCCGGCCGCCATGCTTTCAGGCATCACTTGAACGAGATGGGAATTATCCTGAATGACGCCGAACTGGAGCGTTGCTATGAGCGATTTATCGCTCTGGCCGACAAAAAGAAGCAGATCTATGATGATGATCTGCTGATGATTGCCCGCGAAGAGATGAGCGATACAACAGATGTCTATCTACTAGAAAAACTGCATGTATCAACCGGCACCGATACCGTACCGACGGCAACGGTACGCATCAGCAAGGGTGACGAAACCTTCCAGGATGCCGCTTGTGGTGATGGCCCAATCGACGCCGCACTCCAAACCATAGATCGCATCACCGGGATTCATGGCAAGTTGATTGATTTCTCCCTGCAAGCCATTACGGTGGGCAAGGATGCGATGGGTGAGGTCAGCGTGCGCGTCAAATTCGACACGGGAGAACTCTTGAGCGCAAAATCGGCAAGTACCGACATTGTGGAAGCAGGAGCTCGGGCTTACCTTTCCTGCGTAAATCGGCTGGTATCCTCGCGCATGAACGAAACCACGGACGAAGCAACGGACGGAAATCCATAATGAATATCAGTGGACACACAACGCCCTTCGCCGTATTGGGACATCCCATCGGCCACACGCTATCGCCCATCATGCATAACAGCTCCATCGCGGCGCTGGAGATGGATGCCATCTATCTTGCATTCGATGCCGCTCCAGAACGCCTCATGGAAATTCTACACGCCATGCGCGACATGGGCTTTCGAGGAGTCAACCTAACGGTCCCCCTGAAGGAGGTCGCCTTCAAGGGGGTAGACTCGCTCGACACATCCGCCAAAATCTCGGGTTCCGTCAACACAATCGAGTTTATAGAAGACGGAAGCCTGCGCGGTCACAGTACAGACGGCTACGGATTCGTCACGGCGTTGAAGGAGTCCTTCAACACCACGCTCGAAGGGCAATCCGTATTTGTGCTCGGCAGTGGCGGAGCGGGTCGGGCTGTGGCGATCACCTGTGCTGACGAAGGTGCATCCCACGTCGTGGTCAGCGATATTGACGCCGCCCGTGCCGCAAAAGTAGTAGCAGAAATCACCGAACTCTTTCCTGCCGTTGGCGTAGAGTCTGCGGGTACAGATGCGACCCAATGGGCAACAGCCGCAGGGCAAGCCGCCCTCATTATTCAAGCCACCCCCGTTGGCATGAAACAGAGCGACACACCACTTCTCACAAGCGAAGCCTTTCATGCAGGCCAGATGCTTTTTGATCTGATCTACATGTACCCGGAAACGGGGATTATGAAAGCGGCCACCGCTGGCGGCGCAAAAGCAGCCAACGGCCTCGGTATGCTACTGTATCAAGGCGCACGCTCATTCGAAATCTGGACCAACCGCACACCAGATATCAACGCCATGCGCAAAGCCCTGGAAACCTCCGTCTACGGCTCATAAGCCTTGACGTTGCGGACAGAAGACTGGGGACGTCAAGCCTGCGGGTGAAGGGGAGTCGGAAATGCGAATAGATTACGGCCCTGGTCAGCTTCTCGGGTTCAGGGCCGCACTCTGATCAGGTAGAATCTCATGTTCGTTGTCAAAGCGGTGGTGTCGACGAAACTGTTGGTCGTAACGTACCAGGGCTCAACTCCACCAGTGGCGTTCGTGGTCATAAGCAACGTGTCAAACCCATCCGCAAGATCAGCGCATGTGTAGATGTCGTATGTCTTGTCGCCACGGCCGATCCAGGTAACGCGTGACCCTGATACGTCCGCATCAATCGCCCTTAGGGACAGTACGGCATTCGCATCATGCGGATTGGTCCCCGATGCGGCTTCTTCGCCGTCGCTCATGCTGTCCCCGTCACTGTCGCCGTTGTTCATCTCGGTGGCGATGTTGGGATCGAACGCTGTGCCCGCCAGTTCTGTGGTGTCGGTGAGTGCGTCGTTGTCGTTGTCCGGGTCCACCTCGTCCGCCAGCCCGTCGCCGTCCGTATCCTTCGACGGTTGGAGGCTGAATGTGCTGAGGAATCCGGCGTAGTTGACGATGCTCCCGCCGGTGGCTACCGCGATCCCGCCCGGCTGACCTACCACGCTGATATTGTTAAGCGAACCCGCGATTACGCGGTTGCCTGATGCGTTCAGGACCGAAGAGGGCTGGTTCAGCTGACCATGCGCGGCGAGCGTGCCGGCCAGAAGAAAAGGCACCATTAGAAAAATTGCTTTCATGCTGTTTTCCTCTCGTTCACGGGAGTATTACTTTGCGAGCTTGGCATCATATCCCGTCGCCAAAGCCCTGTCAATTCGGATTGCCCCACGAGCTTTCTGCGTTGTACGGATGTGCGTTTTTCGTAAGGTGTTGCGGCATAGGGATCTGGCGCATCTCATGTGCTCCACAGTCACGCCGATTGACGAGAACGGCGACGAGAACAGTAGACGATTAAGAGATTCCCCCCCCCCTCGTCATCCGTTCTCGTCGCCCGCTATCGTCAACCGATTGCCTTTTTGGCTAAATGGGCTGGTCTGGCGATAAATTAGATGCGTTTGCCCTAAGTTCCGGCGCTCTTCAAATTGACAACCTCTAAACTTATAGGCTAGCATCCGGCCTTTATAAAGGAGTGTTTTAATCCGCAATATGGAGTTTGTTATGAGAAAGAGTATTCTTACTATATGTTCATCTGTTGTATGCATCTGCTGCGTCATGTCCACCTATGCTGAAGTGCCTTGTGTCATGAACTATCAGGGCAGACTGCTGGATGGAACCAATCTGGTCTCCGGCAGTTATCCAATTGCGTTCTCGATTCACACCAACGCAACAGGTGGTGCCACGCTTTTTGCCTGTACCAACGCCATCCAAGTGGTCGATGGTTTGTACTCCACATATATTGGAGAGAATCCGGTAGCCGGAACATTAACAAATGCCCTGAAATACTCTCCTCTTTATCTCCAGGTAGAAATTGACGGGACTATCCTTTCCCCAAGGGAGCGGCTCGCGGCTGTAACCTATGCAATGGTTGCCGCCGGAGTTCCCGACGGCGCCATAACGACGGATATGCTCGGATCTCAGTGCGTAAATGCCGATAAGATCGTCAATGGTTCGATTGGTGCGGAAGACCTTTCATCGAACATCTCTACCGTCTACGTCGCCCGCGCCGGCAGCACGATGACCGGCCTGCTCCAACTCCCAACGGATGGGTTCGCAGTGGGTGACAGCCAACTCGCCGCCACCAATGGCGGAGTCATCATGAAAGGTGACCTGGAGATCACCGACGGCGCCTTCAAAGGCAACGTCGGCAGCGGTGGCGCTCCCTTCCCCCGACCCGCATACGACAGCGGTTGGATCAGTCAGCCGTTGCACTCATCCACCAATTTCAGCCATAGCCTCGGCGGCGACGTAAGTGACTACTTTGTGGACTTCCAGGCCGCAAACTCAAATATGGCCGTCGTCTATCCAGGACCCAACGCTTACTACTACTCCAGCGGCGCGGACCACGGTTACAAGATCTCGGTGGAAACCAATCAATGGACGATGATGAACCTCGAGGTTATCTCGGGCGGCCCCACGAATTTCCGATGCCGAATCTGGATTGTGAAATGACCATGAATCCAAAGATACGGAGAGCCAATTAACTGCTAGCCATATCGCGTGGCCCATTGTACTCTCTTGCCCATGCTCACAGGGGGGGATGTAGGATACAGGGATCGCCGTTGGACAGGCCTCTTGCTCGGGGTCATCCTCGTGCTCGCCTTCGTCCTGCGCCTCATCTTCGTCTGCCAGGTAGCTCGAGGGCCACTTGGCAACCTGCTCGTCATGGATTCCAGAATGTACCACGAGTGGGCCATCCGTATCGGGTCAGGCGGGTGGATCGGCAAAGAGGTGTTCCACGCCCTCCCTCTGTATCCCTACGTTCTGGGTTTCATCTACAGCTTTCTCGGGCCCCACCTGTTGGTGGCAAAGTTTCTCCAGATCGCGCTAGGAACGTTCAACTGCTACCTGCTGTTTCGCCTTGGCGACAAGCTCTTCAGTCGTGGCGTCGGTCTATTGGCATCCCTGCTTATGGCTGCGTACGCCTGGCTGATCGTCTATGACGCCATGATTCTGCCCACCGTGCTCGCCATCTTTCTCAACCTATCCTCGCTCCTCTGCGTACTGAGCCTGGCGGAAGGACAGAAGCACTGGGGCGAATGGCTCGGGACAGGCTGCCTGCTGGGACTGGCCGTGCTTGCGGATGCCCATATCCTGCCCTTTGTCATCCTCTGCCCGTTCTGGCTGTGGTTTACCGACCCACCTGCAAAACCACGCAGCTGGTTCCATCCTCTGTCACTGCTCGTTGTCGGCATTGCTGTGGTTGTCGGGTCCGTGACAGTTCGGAACGCTCTCGTTGGGAAAGACTTCATTCCCCTCACCTCGCACGGGGGTATAAACTTCTTTATCGGCAACCATCCCCAGGCTGACGGCATGTTCTCCCCGCCTTCCTACCTGAGAAGCGGAACGGATACGCTGCAGCGTGACGCGGCCGCAATCGCTCAGAAAGCGACAGGTCGACTGCTCAGGCCCTCTGAGATCTCCGCCTACTGGTTCGGCCAAGGTATCAACTTCATTAAAAACCAACCGATGCAATATCTCCGCCTGCTGCTGCAAAAGTGTGCGCTGTTCTGCGATAGCACGGAAATCCCCGATGTAGTTCACCCAGATCTATACAAAGAGCATGTCACGATACTGGAACTGCCGCTGCCGACCTTCGGCATGATCATGCCGCTCGCACTAACCGGCTGTCTTGTTCTTCTCTGGCTCCGGTTTCGCATGAGATCGGATGAACGCAAGAAAGGGCTGGTCCTGCTCTACCTGTTTCTCCTGACTTTCGCGGCGGCCAATGTCCTGTACTTTATCAACGCACGCTATCGCCTTCCCGTCGTGCCCATACTTTTAGTCTTCGCCGCGTTCCTAATAAGCTGGTGGTGTAGACAACTGCGAAACCGGGCGTGGATTGCCGTCGCCGCCCCGCTCCCGCTTCTCATTCTCTGCGTGCTTCTGGTCAACCCCTCGATCGCAGGCCGGCCAAGGATCACGCTAAACATGGGCGCTCACCACAACCACCTGGGGGGCCTGTATCTCGGACGAAGCGATCTCGACCGGGCTCTCAAGGAATTCAAAAAGGCCCGCGACATGGAGCCCTACAGAGAGGAAGCGCACTACAACCTGGCTCGCGTTCATCATCGCCGAGGGGAGTATGATCAGGCCATCGAGGGCTATCGCAAGGCGCTCGCAATCAACCCTTTCAACGAGCGGGCGCATCTTGCGATTGCTTCTATTCTCGAGGAGCAGGAGAACACCGGCAAGGCGGAACTCAAATACCGGGAGATCATCGCGAACCTCCCTGACTGCGTACCCGCTTACCTGCAACTGGCCCATCTGGTAGCCAGTCAGGACCGAACGGCCGAAGCGGCTGACGTGCTGGAAAGGGCTATCCAGGTCGCACCCCGGAATCCAGACGTGCACTATCATCTCGGGGGGGTTTACTATCTCTTGGGACGAGGCGCTGATGCGGCAAGGGAGCTATCCACAGCCCAGCGGCTTGGCGAGAAGATAACGCCGGGCCAGCCAACGGAGGCATGGTGTCGATGAAACCGTTATGGAAAGACCCGGACACTAAAGCACTGTTGAAAATACTGCTGGTGGTCTTTGTGACCGCGCTCACGATGCGCACCTCGGTGGCCCTAGTCTTCCACGGCCGCCACGGCGTCCACGCCACGAATGGTGTTGAGTTCTGGTTCTACTACGGCCTGGCGCAGGGCAGGTTCAGTTTGCCGTATGCGTGGGACCCCGCGATGTGGACACTGCGACCGCTCGGACGCCTCTTCGACGCCGAAGCCCTTGTTGTTGCCCTGCACGTCGTAACCGCCGTGCTCGACTCGCTGAATGCCGTGCTCATGGCGCTCCTGGCCGCACGCCTGCATGGACGGCGAGCCGCCTTTTTTGCGGGGATTCTCTATGCCTCGTCGGTTCCCGCCATGTTTAACAGTGCGGCCACGCTGACCCACGATGTCTTCGGATATGGCTGGCTCTTCATGGCGCTTCTCGGCGCGATCGTTCTTCTTGAGGGTCGTCTCACGTTGCGCGCCACCTCCCCGGGCAAAGCAGGTCACCCCCTGTTGATTCGACTGGGCGGTGGCTCACTGATGATCCTGTCGCTCTTCATCGCAAGCAGGATCGGACCGGTCGTGGTCATTACCGTTGCGACGTTGACCGTCTACGCCGCCTGGCATGCATTGCGAGCCGGCATGGGGCCAAAGCGTGCCAAGAATCGTTCTTTCGTGTTCGGCATGTTTCTGGCTGGGCTGTTCCTCTGTGCCCTGCTTGTCCACTTCATGGTGATGCCACGGTTCATGGAGTGGATCATCGGCCTTGCGAAGTCCATGCGCGGGCTGGACATACGCGCACAAATGCAGGCTGGCGCCGGGGACGTGATGGCCACGTCACCCGGGGATTATTGGCTGCGGTTCAACTTCATGCTCTTCTTCCTTCCGATGAGCCTCTACGCTGCGTTCAAGCGCCGGGATTCCATCACCTGGGGCTTGTTGGTGTTCGGTTTGCTTGCCTGTTGGACGGCCGACCGGGGAACGCGTCTCCTCATGCCCGGCATGGTCCTTTGCACGACGCTGGCGATGGTCGAGTGGCGAAACAGGGATCTCTGGGTTCTCATCCCATGGACGCTGTTCGTTCTGCGGGTGGTTCACAACTCGAACGCCCTGCATCCGGCGATCTACTTCAGCACCTCGATCTTTTTTGCGCTGACAGCAGTGGAGCTTTGGGCAGTCCTTATGTGGTCGCGGCGGACGGCATGGGAATGGTTGCGATCACCCGGCATCGCCGCAATATGCTGGCTGTTCGCTGTTATTATCGTGAGAACGAATCTCAGCGTGTCTACGACAGAGGGAGAATACCTCGCGTATCGTCAACTCGAAAAACAGACCCAAGGGGACGGAAAGATCATGGTCACATGTTTTGAGGGCTATTTTGCCGAAGCGATCTCGGGGCTTACCTCAGCGGTCAGCCCAGAGCGCATCGACTTCGATCTCGAGCAGGTGTTCTGGCGCAACGAGCAAGAGGCCGTGTCGTTGCTTCGATCCCACGGTATTCGCTATCTCGCCTGCTCCGGGAAGCACTATGCGGGTTTCTCGCCGGAGTCACGCGACCACGTGAGGGTGGCGGTGCAATCAACGCTCAGGCAGGTCGCGCCCGGTCCAGTTCTTCCAGTCAAAGACTGGGAGAACATGCTCCTCTATAAATTGTATCACAGGCCCAAGTCCCTAACCTCTATCCGACCGGTGCCTCTTGATACGGGCCAGGCCGGACCTGCGGATCTCCTGGTGTTCGAAATCATGCCTGATTCACCCTCAAAATAGGGATTTTCCCTTGCGCCCACGGGTGCAGAGATGCATAATATCACCTATATATCCTATCCACGAGGAAAGTAAATTGAGGCAACGAAGCGTGCGTATCCCGAAATCATCCCAGCCGAAGATCGGTCGGCGCAGGAAATGCGTCGCGCTTCTCGCCCTGATCATTCCCATGATCGTGGTGGGCCAGTTCTGCGCCTGGGCCCAGGGCGTGTGGCCCAGTTGGATCCAGTGGAACACGAACGGATTCGGCAACACCAACAACTACAGTGCGTTCGAGCTCGAGGTCTATAATGACACGCTCTACGTGGGAACCCACAATATCACACAGGGCTGCGAGATCTGGCGCCACGACGGACCGGATGCCGCCGACTGGACCAAACTTACCGACGGCGGATTTTCGGACTCCAAGAACCAGATCGCCTACTGCATGGAGGCATACGATGGCAATCTGTACATCGGCGCGCGGAACAACACTGCCGCCGGACTGGAGATATGGCGATATGATGAAGCCTCATTCACCTTCATGACCGACGGTTCAGGATTGGGCGACTCTGACCTGAAGATCCCCTGCTCGATGATAGTGTACAATGGCAAACTCATTCTGGGTGCAGGGAACTCCTGGACCAACGGCAAGGCTATGGTCTACGAGTTCGACGGGACCAAGTGGGTCCAGATCAATCTCAACTCCTTTGGAGACAGCCAGAACCGCCAGGTGCGCGCCATGACTGTCTTTGGAGACAAGTTGTACTGCGGCACTTACAACAACCAGAGCGGCGGGCAGGTGTGGCGCTACGACGGCCCAACACCCGCGGACTGGACCATGGTCGCCGCGGCCGGATTCGGCGTGGGCGCCGACAATCTGGATGTCCGCGTTCTCTATGCTTACGGTGACAAGCTCTTTGCCGGCACGGCCAACACCTCTTCCGGCAGCCAGGTGTGGGAATCCTCTGACGGTACCTCCTGGGCCCAGATCAACCCCGACATCGGCGTCGATAGTTACTACTTCGACGCGACGCGATGCATGGTCGGGGGCGGAAACAAGCTGTACGTCGGGACGGGCAACGCGCTCGGGGCCGGCGGCAACAACCCCGGGGCCCAGGTCTGGGAGTACGACTTAGATGCCCACACATGGACACAGATCAACAACAACGGGTTCGACGAGCAAACCAACATGGCCGCACAGGATCTGGTTAACTGGCGCGGTCGCCTGTGGGCCGGCCTGTCAAACTCCTGGGGGCGAGGAGGGCAGGTCTGGCGGGGCGGTGACGGCTTCATCCCGAGCGAGGTCGAGCTCCCGTCATTTAATTGGCCCCGATGGAACCTCAACCCAGCCAACTCCAGCGTGTTCAAACTCAAAGTCTATGACGGCACGCTGTATGCGGGAACCCAAAATACCACCGAAGGCTGCGAGATCTGGCGCCATGACGGGCCGCTGCTCACGGACTGGACCCAACTCGCCGATGGCGGATTATCTGATGCGAAGAACCAAGTCGCCTATAGCATGGAGGAGTATGGTGGCGATCTGTACATCGGCACACAGAACAAGAGCCCGAGCGGTCTACAGATATGGCGATATGACGGCACCAGCTTCAACTTCATAAAAGACGGCCGGGGACTGGGCAGCTCGGACCTGATAGTTCCGAGCGCGATGGTAGTTTATGACGGGGACCTCATCCTGGGTACGGGGAACATGCAGGAGAGCGGCATGGCCAGAGTCTTCACGTTCAACGGCAGCGCATGGGCCGCGCTCAACGCCCCGGGCTTCGGGGACAGCCAAAACAAGAGCGTGCGCTCTGCGGCTGTCTTCGATGAGGTACTGTACTGCGGCACCTATAACGACCAGAGCGGCGGGCAGGTGTGGCGCTACAACGGGCCGACACTCTCGGACTGGACGATGGTCGCCGGAGGCGGATTCGGGCTGGGCCGCGACAACATGGAAGTCCGCTCTCTTTATGTTCACGCTAACAAGCTCTACGCCGGTACAGCCAACAACAGCACGGGCTGCCAAATATGGGAAACCTTCGACGGCACCTCCTGGGTGCAGAACAACCCCGACACCGACATCGACATGTACTACTTCAACTCTACACGATGTATGACGTCAGGGGGGGGGAGACTATACATCGGAACGGGCAACACCCTCGGGGACGGCGGCAACCAGCCCGGTGCCCAGGTGTGGCAACACGATGTATTGCTCGACACATGGACGCAGTTCAATGAGAACGGGTTCGAGGATGAAGCAACCGTGGCCGTGCATGACATCGTCGAGTGGGATGGTTACATATGGGCTGGGGCAGCCAACTCCACCACGGGAGGAATGGTCTTGCGAAAGGAGTTCCCGAGCGAGGCCGGGAACGCAAACCTATCGCTCACCAAGCGCGTCGATGATCCGACCCCGTATCCCGGCGACGTCGTCACATTCACCATCACACTCAACAATTCCGGCCCTGAGGACGTCACGGGCATCGTCGTAACTGACTCCGTGCCCGCACAACTGACCTCCCCCGGAGTCATCCCCAGCATCGGCACATTTATCAATAACCAATGGAGTGTCCCCAGCCTGCTTGATGGAAGCGCCGCCACCCTGACCATTACGGGGACGGTCGGCGTCGCCAGCATGACAAACACCGCCGAGGTGACCGCGTCGGATCTGCCGGACGTGACCTCCATACCCGGCAACCATGAACCCGGCGAGGACGACCAGGATTCCGTGGTGGTCACGCCCGTCGATGTAATCCCGCCCTCTATTTCATCTTGCCCGGCCAACATCAACACCAACAACGATCCCGGATTGGCAAGTGCGGTCGTCTCCTGGACCGAACCCACCGCATCCGACAGCTTCGGCGTGACCAGCTTCACCAACAACTATGATCCCGGCGACACCTTCCCCATCGG
>CAZNWT010000008.1:0-43893 GCA_964576795.1 uncultured Victivallales bacterium | reverse complement strand
GACTGGCAAGTGCGGTCGTCTCATGGACTGAGCCCACCGCATCCGACAACGTCGGCGTGACCAGCTTCACCAACAACTATGATCCCGGCGACACCTTCCCCATCGGCACCACACTCGTTCAATACGTCGCCTCGGACGCGGCTGCCAACGCTTCAACATGTTCTTTCCAGATCGTAGTGGCCGATGCAGAGATTCCCACCATTGCCAACTGCCCGGCCAACATCAACACCAATAACGATTCCGGACTGGCAAGTGCGGTCGTCTCATGGACTGAGCCCACCGCATCCGACAACGTCGGTGTGACCAGCTTCACCAACAACTATGATCCCGGCGACACCTTCCCCATCGGCACCACACTCGTTCAATACGTCGCCTCGGACGCGGCTGCCAACGCTTCAACATGTTCTTTCCAGATCGTAGTGGCCGATGCAGAGATTCCCACCATTGCCAACTGCCCGGCCAACATCAACACCAATAACGATTCCGGACTGGCAAGTGCGGTCGTCTCATGGACTGAGCCCACCGCATCCGACAACGTCGGTGTGACCAGCTTCACCAACAACTATGATCCCGGCGACACCTTCAACGTAGGCGCAACAGTGGTGCACTATGTGGCGGCCGACGCTGAGGGGAACGCAACCACCTGCTCGTTCAACGTGGTCGTCAGCGATGTTGAGATCCCGACGATCATCACATGCCCGTCGGACATCAACACCTACACCGACCCCTACACCAACACGACCATCGTCAGCTACGCTATGCCCACGGCCGATGACAACTGTTCGGTCGTGAGTACGACGCTCGTTGCTGGTCTCGTTAGCGGAGCGGCCTTCCCCACCGGCATAACCGTAAACGCGTTCATCGCCACGGATTCTTCCGGCAATACCAACGGGTGTAGTTTTAGAGTCACGATCATCCAGCGCTATGAACTGCTCACCCAGGCCAACCCCGCCCAACATGACACGCCGACGCCCTTTGGCTACGCGGCCACTCAGCTTGTCGCCAACGCGATTGTGTCGAACGCCGTAATATCGCCCGCCGACGAAACGAACGGAACGCGGTACATCTGCACGGGCTGGACGGGAACCGGCAGTTGCCCTGCCTCCGGAAGTAGTAATTCTGTTGCTTTCTCCATCACCAACGACTCTGTACTAACCTGGCTGTGGGGTGCGGAATACCTCCTCGATACCAGTTCCGGTGCCAATGGGTCAGTGGATACCGCAAACGGATGGTACACAAACGGTGCAACAGTGAGTATCACGGCAACACCCGCGACAAACTACTACTTTGACCAATGGATTGGTGACGTGCCGGTAGGTTCTGAGACCAACAATCCGCTGGTTGCAGGCATGGACCAAGCTCGCACAATTGTGTCTACTTTTTCAAATGATCTGGATGGTGACGGCTTGCCGGACTGGTGGGAACTGGAGCACTTCGGAGACCTTGACACCTCTGATGGCACAGGAGATCAGGACAACGACGGATTTACCGACCTGGAAGAGTACCAGAACGGTACACGCCCGCAGGTGCGAGACGTTGTAGTTGAGAATGACTATGACGGTGACGGCATGACGGATCTAGCAGTCTATTGGCCTGAAGGCGGGAACTGGTATATTCGCTATAGTGGCGGCGGAACAAATTACCAGAACTGGGGGTGGAGTGCCACCGTGCCCGTTCCCGGCGACTATGACGGCGATGGCATTACGGATCTGGCTGTCTACTGGCCTGATGATGGTGCTGCGAATTGGTATGTCCTGCAAAGCTCCGATAGCCAGATGAAGTTTGGTGGGCCCGTGAGCTGGGGCTGGAGCGCTACAGTATCGGTGCCCGGTGACTATGACGGTGACGGCATGACGGATCTAGCAGTCTATTGGCCTGAAGGCGGGAACTGGTATATTCGCTATAGTGGCGGCGGAACAAATTACCAGAACTGGGGTTGGAATGCCACCGTTCCCGTTCCCGGCGACTATGATGGAGATGGTCTCGCGGATCTCGCCGTCTACTGGCCCGATGATGGTGCTGCGAATTGGTTTATTCAGCAAAGTTCCAATGGACAGATGAAGTTCGGTGGTCCTGTGAACTGGGGCTGGAGTGCTACGGTACCGGTGCCCGGGGACTACGACGGAGACGGCATGACGGATCTTGCGATCTATTGGCCCGAAGGCGGGAAATGGTATATCCGCTATAGCAGTGGCGGAACCCATGAGCAGAGTTGGGGCTGGGATGCCACCGTGCCGGTTCCTGGAGACTATGATGGTGATGGGATCACAGACCTCGCCGTCTACTGGTCCGACGATGGCATTCGAAATTGGTTTATCCTGCAAAGTTCCGATGGACAGATGAAAAGCGGAAGTCCCATCGATTGGGGGTGGCACGCAGCATTTCCAATGAACGAGAGCTACTGGCTCCACTGGTTCTAGAACTAAACAATACTGTAGCCATCGACACGGGTTCCCCGCTGACGCGGGGAATTCCGTCTTACACAGACAAGACACGGGCTCCTGAATACAGGAAGCCCGTCCTACACAGCTGGCTCTGACTGGAGACTGTGACCAACCTATGAAGAATTTCTTACATGACAAGCGCATCGTGGTGATCGGCGGTTGCGGTCACGTCGGGCTCCCTCTCGGAGTCCGGTTCGCGCTAGCTGGCGCCACGACCATCCTCGTGGACATCGACGCAGAAGCCGTGAAGACGGTCAACACCGGCATGTTCCCCTTCATGGAACGAAGGGGCGACGAGCAGCTCTCGACGGCATTGGAACGGGGACTCACGGCGACAACGTCATCTGATGTCTGCAACACAGCCGACGTGGTCGTGTTCGCCACGGCAACGACACTAGACAACCGGCTCGACCCGCAATCTGAGCGGGTAGAGCACGTGTTCAATGAGTACGTGTACCACCTCGCTCCCGGGACGCTGGCCATCATGCGTTCCACGCTTTCCCCGGGCACGATGGACCGCCTGCGACTACGAAGCACAGAGAAGGGCCTCGACGTGCGCTTGGCGTATTGCCCGGAGCGGATCGCACAGGGCTTCGCTCTCGAGGAGATCGTATCCTTGCCGCAGATCGTCGCAGCGTTCGACGACGAGACCTTCGATGCCGCGTACCGCGTGTTCGCCGCCATAGCACCGAGTATCATCCGTCTGACGCCGCTGGAAACAGAGCTGGCCAAACTCATGCACAACGCGTGGCGCTTCATGCAGTTCGCGATTGCCAACCAATTCTACATGACCGCCGATCAGCATGGCGTGGACTTCTCCCGCATCTACCGGGCGATGTGCTACAAGTACCCGCGGGCCGAGGGTTACAAGCAATCGGGGTTCGCTGCAGGCCCCTGCCTCCTGAAGGACACACGCCAGCTTGCGGCCTGCATGGAAGATGGGTTCGGTTTCGGGCACGCGGCACTGCTCGTTAATGAAGGCCTGGCAACGTTCGTCGTCAACAAGACCGCGAAGGCACTGGGAGGAACCGTCAAAGGCAAAACGGTTGGCCTACTCGGCATGGCGTTCAAGGCAAACTGCGACGACACGAGGGACTCGCTAAGCTACAAGGTCAAGGCAGATCTCGAGAAACGCGGTGCACGCGTCATGGACAACGATCCACATGTAAGCGGCACGCAACCGCTGGAGAAGGTCTTGGCCGTGTCGGACGCCCTGATTCTCTGCGTGCCTCATGCTGACTACAAGTCCTTGAAGACCGAAAAACCGATCGTAGATGCATGGTTCTTCCTGGAACCGGCCAACATCGAGATCCTCCCCGGAACGGAGAACATATGACAGAGCAGAAGAGCATTCTGATCACCGGTTGCGCAGGCTTCATCGGCGGCTACCTCGTACAGGAACTACTCGAAGACGGATGGCGAGTGGTCGGCCTGGACAACTTATCCAAGTACGGCCGGGTTAAACGATCGTTTGACAATCATCCCTACTACGACTTCCACGAAGGCGACGCCAAGGACATTGAACTACTCAAAACATTGCTGGTCGGCTGCGACTACCTCCTGGCCGGTGCGGCCATGATCGGAGGGATCGGCTACTTCCATACGTTCGCCTACGACCTCATGGCGGAGAACGAGCGCATTATGGCTTCCACGTTCGATGCCGCCATCAAAGCGTTCAAGAGCGGCGGCCTCAAGAAAATCATCGTGCTCAGCTCCAGCATGGTCTTTGAATCCACCGATACCTTTCCAACCCCGGAAGGCGCCCAGCTCATCTCACCACCGCCGCACAGCTCCTACGGATTTCAGAAGCTGGCGTGTGAATACTTCGCCCTCGCGGCCTTCGAACAACACCACCTACCCTACACCATCGTCCGCCCGTTTAACTGTGTGGGGATCGGCGAGAGAGCGGCCCTCTGCGACGAGAAGAGCGACTCCGGAAACATCACGCTGGCCATGAGCCACGTGCTCCCAGACCTCGTACAGAAGGCACTCAAGGGACAGGATCCGCTCCACATCCTGGGCGATGGCAGGCAGATCCGGCACTATACGTACGGAGGGGACCTAGCGTCGGCCATACGCATCGCCATCGATCACCCCGCCGCCGTCAACGAGGACTTCAACATCTCTTCCCCTGTTTCGACCACGGTGCTGGAGCTGGCGGAAATGGTCTGGAACAAAGTCAACCCCGGGAAACCGTTCAGATACGTCTCCAATCCACCGTTCGAGCATGACGTAAGAAGACGCATCCCAGACACAACCAAGTCTCAGGAATTGCTGAACATTGAAATCTCTACGCCTCTCCCAGAGGTATTGGACGAGGTGATCCCATGGATCAAGGAACAAACCCAACAGGGTCACATGTAGCTCGGCAGATCATCGTCCCCGTGTGCAACGAGGGCTACAACGTCGTGACATTCTACCGTGAACTGTCGTCACGCGACGCGCCTTTCGACTCGCTCACATTCATCTACGATGACGACTCCGACACATCTCTGCCCTTTTTGAGGAAACTGACGGAGGAGGATGCCCGCGTATGCGGCGAGAAGAACGGGATCGGGCTAGGCGTATTGAACGCGCTCTGCTGGGGGTTCGAGCACTGCGAGCCTGGCCCTGTAGTCGTCATGATGGGCGACTTCTCAGACGATATTTCGATTCTCCCGCACGTGATGGAAGAGTGGAGGCGCGGTGCGACGATCGTGTGTCCCTCGCGCTACATGAAGGGCGGCGCCCAAGAAGGCGGGGGCGCAGTCAAGAGCACGCTCTCTCGCATGGCAGGTCGCTCGCTGAGGTGGTTGGGGTTTCCGACGACAGACCCCACGAACAGCTTCAAGCTCTATGACGGGCAATGGCTATCCGAACAGATGATCGAGAGCACCGGCGGCTTCGAGGTGGCGCTGGAGCTCTGCTACAAGGCCTGCCGCGACGGAAAGCGTATCGTCGAACTGCCCACAATCTGGCACGATCGGGAAACCGGCAAGAGCCGCTTCCGACTCGTGAAGTGGCTCCCGCACTACCTGAAGTGGTACGTAAAAGCAGTTGCGCTGCTCCTCTTCAAGCAACAGCAGCGCACCCCCTAGAACGCCATCTCGCATCACAAATCGCGGACCGGACGAACGATATTTCTCGAACAGGACAACCCTAATATGAGAGCATTCTAAAACGATTATTGGTCTCGGAGAAGGAGAACGCAAACATCATTTCGCGCACGTCAAAAGTCTCTATCCTGATGCCGGCCTTCAATGAGGGGAAGCACATCTACCGGAACCTCAAGGAGACCGAGAAGGTAACCAAACAGCTCGGTCTCGACCACGAAATCATCGTGGTCGACGACGGCAGCACCGACAACACGTCCGAGGAAATTACGAGGGCGGCACAGGATATCCCGGACCTCGTGACACTCAGGTCTCCCAAGAACCGCGGCAAGGGCTGGGCACTCAAGCGGGCGTTCGGACAATCGTCTGGCGAGTACGTGTTCTTTCTGGACTCGGACCTTGATATTCATCCGCGCCAGTTCCAGACCATGCTGGATATACGTGACCAGACAGGCGCTGACGTGGTGATCGGCTCAAAGCGGCACCCCGAATCGACGCTGAACTACCCTCGGTCGCGGCGATTCATCAGCAGTGTCTACTTCTTCCTGGTCAAAGCCCTCTTCGGCCTCCCTCTCCGGGACACCCAGACGGGCATCAAACTGTTCACGCGCGGGGTGCTGGAACACGTCATGCCGTGCATCTTGGTCAAGAAGCATGCATTCGACCTGGAGATTCTCGTCACTGCGCACGGGCACAACTTCACGATCGCCGAGGCTCCTGTGGTCGTGGAATACCAGGGCAAGTTCGGTCACATCGGTGTTCACACGATCTGGACCATCTTGGTAGACACCGCTGCAATATGGTACCGAACCACGTTCCTCGGGTACTACGACAGGCCGTTGGCCTCCTGGCCGGACAAGCCGACGGTCTCCATCCTGATCCCATGCAAGACCCACACGTCACATCTCGCCGAGTGCCTCGATCGGATCTCCCGGCTCGATTACCCTGACTACGAAGTGCTCCTCCTCCCGAACGGCGACATGGATATCACTCGCGAGGGCGTGCGAGTCATTGCCACGGGCGACGTGCCACCCCCGCGCAAGAGGAACATCGGTTGGGTGAAGGCGCGCGGCGAGATCATTGCCTTCATCGATGATGACGCGTGGCCGGAGCAGAACTGGCTCGCGAACGCGGTTCGTCATTTCGGCGATCCCTCGGTGGCCGCCGTGGGCGGCCCATCCTCCTTCGCTCCCACCGACGATTCCCGGGAGCAGGCAGCCGAAGCCGTACTTTCCAGCCTGATGGTAGGCGGTACGCAGCGATACCGCACAATCCCAAAAATGCTGATGGACGTCGATGACCAGCCCACCTCCAACCTCCTTGTGCGTACATCGGCGCTTGAAGAGATCGGCGGATTCGATACCCGCTACTGGCCAGGCGAGGACACGTTGCTGTGCCGGAAGATCACGCGGCAACTGGGCAAGAGGATCATCTATGATCCCGACGTTAACGTGATGCATCACCGGCGCCCCCTGTTTCAGCCTTTCTGGCGTCAGGCGGCGCGTTTCGGGCTGCACCGCGGGTACTTCGCGAAGAAGTTCCCGGAAACATCACGGCGCATAAGCTATTTCCTCCCATCGGCCACAGTCCTGTATCTTCTTCTCGGCTGGATCCCGCTTGTTTTTGTACCCGGAGGTGGGCGGTTCTACGCTGCATCAGCCCTGTTCTACCTGTTGTGCGCAGGTCTGACCGGCATGTGGACTCTTGGTCCCAGGCGAGCGTGGATGGTGATGGCGGGAATCATCGGCACACATCTTGTGTACGGCCTCAACTTCATCAAGGGACTATGTTCAAGCAGGATGCCTGAAGAATGAAGATTCTCTTCTCCTATCCGCCGCTCGACAAAACCAAGGGATACCCGACCCTCAAGCAGAACCGGCAGTTTCAGTACTTCGCGGCCCCCACGTTCATCTATCCCGTCGTCCCCGCAACCGCAGCCACGAGCCTCCACGATGAAGGACGCGAGGTCCTCTGGAACGACTGCAGCACCGAGGGCATGGAGACCGCCGCCTATCAGGAGAAGTGGGGCAGGAGGGACCCGATGGTAAGGAAACAACTGGACTTCTCCTATCGGTTTGTGGGTGTCTTCTTTGAGAACAGAAAATGGCACCGCTTGGCAAGGCATCCTCTGCTCGCTCTGGGGATGTATGCTCTTCGGATGACAGTCGGAGTAAGATATGTAGGAGCCCAGTGGGAGAGAGCTTATGAAAAACCTCGCGGGTGAGCAGGCGACGGACGAACTGCATGGCCGATGCCGGTTCTCCGCGCAGTTCGTGGCGGAAGAGAACCTGGAAGGCAAAGATATCCTGGACGTGGGCTGCGGTTTTGGATGGTTTGAGATCAGCGCCCTCGATCGTGGTGCCAAGAGCGTTCACGGGGTGGAGCCTGCGGAGGGAGACCTGGAGACAGCCAGGGGTGGCATGCAACGCGAAGGCGTCCGTTTTGACACGGGAACCGCCACGTCGCTTCCCTACGATGACGCCACCTTCGATACGGTCGTCGCCTGGGAGGTTCTGGAGCATGTACCAAAGAACGAGGAACTTCGCTTGTTAACAGAGGCCCATAGGGTACTGCGAGAAGGCGGCAAGCTGTACCTTTCCACGCCACATGCTGCGCTTCGAAGCATGGTGCTGGATCCGGCGTGGTGGTTTCTGGGGCACAGGCATTATGCGATGAACGCACTTCTCCGCCTGGCGAAGGAAGCGGGTTTCAATGTCGAGACATCGGTTGTTCGAGGTGGTTGGAGGGAGATCCTGATGATGCTGGATCTGTACGTTGCCAAGTGGTTGTTCAGAAGGAGACCGTTTTGGCACCGCTACATGTGTCGGCAGGTGGACCGAGAGTTCGCAGGTGCAGGCGGATTCTACTACTGCTTCCTGAAACTCATGAAGTGAGCCGCCTTCAGGCCCAAATAACACTGCGGTAAGCCGCGACTTGGCCGTCTGCGCGTCCTAAACACGTCCTATCTCAGCCCATTCGATACCCCTCGCACTTTCTTCCCGATCATTGCAGATTGGCTGAGCTTGCTCCGCCAGATCTGGAACCCCGTTTCCTTCAGGATGTGGGGATATCCCGGAGAGACTGAAACAGCGCGTAGGAGATTCCATCGCGGATGCCCCGTGCGTATGCCTTAGTCCCTGCGCTGTCCCGTACCTGCAGGCCCTTGGCGAGGTAGTACAGGTTGAATAACGGGTAGAACACGAGCATGAACGCCAGAAACGAGAAGAGCCCTGCATAGCGCTTCATATAGATGACCCTATTCCTTGCGAGCAAATAGGCCCGTGCTGGCGTTCTGAATGGTGAGCCCTTTCCTCGAGGTGGCACGTCGTGATAAGTGATTGCAGTTGGGCAATAGACTACCTCGAAACCTTTGCGCCTAATCCTCATAGCGTAGTCCGCTTCGGCATATGTTCCCCGATACACGTCATCGAGGGCACCCGCAGCCTCGTGCGCCGCGCGTCGCATCACAGAACAATTCGGAACATGGTCGGTTTCGCCGGGCTTCTCGTATTGCCCAACGTCCTTCTCGCCCAGCCCGCGATACCGGGTCCAACTCGTAACACGGCTCACGGTTACACCCGCATACCAGAGGATACCGGGCTGATCCTGGTAGTACATCTTGGGGCCGACGATCCCTACGTTCGGATCGCACTCGAGGACTCTGATGAGAGCCGTGATCATTCCGGGATCGATCACGTTGTCGTCATCAAGCAGCATCAGGTACTCTCCCTGAGCCATGCGAAGCCCCATGTTCATCGCGGGTATCATGTACAGGTTCTCGTCGTTGACGATGACCTGCACGCCGGAATGCTTCTCCGCCAGCATTTCTGTTGTTCCATCACTCGAAGCATTGTCTATAATGATCACTTCATGATGGCGGTGGCTGCTCTGGTGAACGGACTCCAGGCATCGGTCCAGGAGGTCGCGCCGATTGTGCGTGGAGATAATGATAGAGACAAGGGGTTCCATGTCCGAAATACCTTTAGATTCACTGAATCATAGGCTGCACAGTGAAGAACTGTCCAGCCTTTGTGTTGCGAAAGGCGGGCGGGAGGGCACACACACCCTCGTCTCCGTCATCATACCGAATTACAACGACCGCACGTTCATCGATGGCTGCATCCGCGCTGTGTACGAAGGCGACTACGAGAACATCGAGGTAATCCTTGTGGACACGGGATCTGAAAATGATGACTACTCGTATCTCGAGCAGAAGCATCCCGAGTTGAGGGTGATCAGGTTGAAGGAACGCACGGGCTTCGCCAAGGCGTGTAATATCGGTATGGCGCAAGCAGAAGGCGACTACTACTTCCTGCTAAACAACGACACGCTGATCGCCGAGGATTGCCTGAGACACTTGGTCAGTGCCTTCCAACGCGATCCGGATCTCGGGATTGCAGGCGCGCTGTGCCCATCACTCCATCTCCATGATGCGGGTTTTAGCATGTCGTGGCCCGAAGAACAGGTCTACTGTCTGTTGATCTGCGGCGCGGGAATGCTGATAAGCAGGGCATGCGTGGAGGCCATCGGTCCGCTGGAAGAGACGTTCTTCTTTTACCGGGAAGACGACGAATACGTGTGGAGAGCCAGTTTAGCGGGAATTCGTATCGCGTCAGTACCGAAGGCATTGGTCTTTCATCATAGGGGTGGTGGTGGCTGTCAGCACAACTTTCAGAAGACGCGAAACATGATATACTGGCACATCAAGCTGCTGGACGGGTTCCCGTTGGTCAGAGCACTGTGTGGTGACGTGATCGTACAAACGCTGGGTCGCATGGCCCGATGGCCCCGGGACAGTGGGCGGATCCTGTACGCCTGGGGCTGGATCATCGTCCACATGAAAGAGATTCTGGCGAAGCGACGAGCATTCAGGCGCATAAGACGAGTGCGGTCGCGAAACATTGCCGCACTCGATCGGGCAGCGTGGCCCTATGTTCGAGCGTACCGCGCCACCGCAAAGCAATGGCGTAGAACATGAACCTAAAAACGGCAGTTGAACTTTCTCATGCGAGCAGTTGAAGCAGTATCTGGTCACCCTCGACGACTGGATCGAGGACCTTTCCACGCAGCCATTTGGCAAAAGCGACCGATCGGGTTGTGTACGTTAGATCTGATCGGATCATCGTTGGTAACCAATACAATAAATTCATAGACCAGGCCACTCTTGAGGTGAGCAACGAATCCCACTGCTCCAGCGTTCCGCGTCTGAGCGCCCTGCGTACACTGTCCTCTGAAACCACTTTGGAAACGCCCAGCAATTCGGCTCCTACCCGATCACCCCGTAATGCATTGATATGTGCGTAACGAGTCTGGCCATTAAGGACCGAGAGCAAGATGGTGCCAAGCACATCACGCTCCTTGGGTGCATTGTTGCTGGTGTATGCCAGTGGTGTTCCCTGACAGAGCCAATCCATCAGCCCTGCGCTCTGTAGGTACTGTGCGAAGAACACCAGCGATTCCATTGGTGTTACTTTAGCCTCCGCATCCCACTCCACCTCGTAGCGATCAAAGCTACCACTCACCAGCAACTTGCTGACCTCTACTTGATCCATCAGGCTCTCTGTGCCATATTTCCCCACAGACGTAACGGTGTCGCGCATCCTGTCCTCCTTGGTTTTGAACTTCCAAAGAGTGTAGGGCGCACCGTTACATCTTGCACCCACCGGGCGCGAGGACGGGTGTCAGATTATTCAATGAGGACGGGAGCTATCGCCATTTTTGACCGTCCAACTACCATTATTAGGATGAACGGTCTCGGAAGATGACGATGAAAGAAGGCATGCAATCTTCAAGGTGGCAAGTCGGCGTGCTGGCGTGTCTGGTTCTTGTTCATGCAGTGCTGTTCATGTTTCTCGCATGGCTTAAGTACGAATCCTTTTCCTTCGGCGATATTGATCTGGCATTGCTGAACGGCGGCATGTGGAACCTGGTGCACGGTCAACCGTCCTACTCTGGGGGGCACGTGTGGATCATCCTTTTCGCCGTCGCGCCGCTCTATGCCCTATTCCAGAGCCCGCTTCTACTGCTCTTTCTTCAATCACTCGCGCTGGCTCTTGGAGGTTGGGCGATCTACCTGATAGCCCGGGAGGTTATCGGACCAAGGGTTGGACTGATCATGGCGGTCTGCTACCTGATCTACCCTGCCGCCAATTACGTCAACCTGTACGAGTTTCACCCGATCGCGTTCGCGACTCCCCTGCTCCTCTTCATGTTCCTCTCCTACCAGAGAAAAAGATGGTGGACGTTCCTGATCCTGATGGTCCTGGCCCTGTCCTGCCGTGAGGACGTCGCAATTCCGGTTGTTGGGTTCGGCGTATTTGGACTGATCGAGGCGGCACGCCAATCGCGAGGGGAAAAGACGTGCGCGCTGAAGTGGGGGTTGGTTCCGCTGGTGGCCGGGATGGCGTGGCTTGCGTTCTGCGTCGGATTCCTACAACCCCACTTCCGCCCGGTCGAAACCACAATGCCCGCAGGTCAGTCTCCGATGCTCAGCTTCTACAGCTGGCTGGGGAGTTCGCCCGGCGAGATACTGAAGACCCTGTTACTCCACCCGGTAAAGGTACTCACAGGCGTGTTGACCTGGCCAAAGCTCAAGTATCTGTGGGACCTCTTCGTGCCGCTGGGTTTCGTGTCCGTGCTATCACCCTCCACATTCCTGATGGTGCTCGTTTCGCTTTCGGAAGGACTGCTATCCCAGCGAGTCACACACTTCTCGATTTACTACCAGTACTCGTCCATCATCACGCCGTGGGTATTTGTGTCCACCATCTACGGCATTCGCAACCTGACGTCCCACAAGGCGCTGAACGAAAGGCAGGTCACCATCGCCAAGGTCGTTCTGGGGTGCTCTCTGCTGTCAGCCCTCACGCTGGGCCCAATCCTTCGTTTGCCCGGCCAGTTCAAGAGTTGGCGCCCTACACGAGAGGATCGCGTGCGACATGCGTTGGTCAATTTGGTGCCGCCTGAGGCGAGCGTGGTCGCGACGTTCGAGTTCACGCCACAGCTATCCATGAGGCCCGAACTCTTCTACTTCTACCACGTGTACGCCTCCTCCCTGAGGCCCGATCTGGGGCAGAATCTGCCGCAGATCTCGAAGAAAACAGAATACGTGCTGGTCGATTTCAATGACCGATTAACATTTTACGACTTCCACACTCCGGGCGGTCACCGGGATATCCGCGACTTCCTCGTCAAGGGCAAGTTCCAGCTCGTAGAATCCGCAAACAGCATGGCCCTGTTTCGAAGGAATGACGCGGAGGACCTCGGGCTCATCGTGACGACAGACCCCTCGGAGATTCCCCAAAATATCGACGCAGAACTGATACCCCAGTTGTCATTGCGGGGGCTTTCGCTCTCGCAGACTAACGTGCTCGACCACCGCGTGATTGACCTGCGCGTCACCATGGAGCTGTCCGAAAAGATTCCGGTCGACCTTCTGCTCGGCGTGCGACTGCTGCATAGCGACCCGCCCCACCAGGCGTTCGGCCAATTACTATGGGCGCCGTTCAGGATCCACCCCACATCCGAGTGGCGGACGGGTGATCTTGTCACGCAGCGCTGCAACATCCTGGTGCCGCCTGGCGCACCATCCGGTTCGTATGATCTGACGCTGGACCTGCTCCTCCAAACAGGCATCTCGGACTTCCAGCCAAGGCCCGTTTTCACCGCTATCAACGCTGTCGAATTGGAATGAAGAACACACCCCACATCGTGCTGATTCTGCTCTTTGCAGTGAACATATGCGAGGGCGCCGCCGGTCTCTCTTTGGACTTCAACGACCCCGGCGACGCACAGCGATTGCGCAAACGTGGTGTGAACGCGGAACACCAACACGAGGGGGTCGTCCACTTTCTGGGTCAAAACGAGGTGGCGCTGTCACTACCCGCCAACCCCGCAGTGGATGTAGGCGCGTGTCCTTGGCTGAGGGTACGCTTCTGCGCGCGATCGCCACGTCGCGCCCGAGTCCTCTGGAAGGCACGCGGCGAGATGCCCAAAGGGCTTGATCGCGCGATCGTTACCCCGTTCGACAAGAACCACCACACCTGGTGGGTGCGGCTCGCGGACTCTGATCTCTGGCGCGGGGAGATCGAACGAGTCGATCTCGTCTTCGAAGGGAGGCCGGGGTGGCTGGAGCTAGACTCCATCGAGGTTCGCCCGTTCTCCATCAAAATCTACCTCCAAGACCAATGGCGCGAGTTCTGGCTCCCGCGGAGCTTCTATCTCGGCACGATCAACAGGCTAAGCAGTCCCCGCCTACCCGGAGGGACCTGGGGGTCCTTGCTAAACATCCTTGCCCTTGCCCTGATCGTGTTAACTGCAGCCGCCTGCTGGGAGGCAGACTGCGGCCGAAGGCGGGCTGTGGTCTCTCGCGTCGCGCTGGGCCTTCTGGGTCTGTGGCTCATCGCCGATCTCCGCGAAGTTCGAGAGCAGGCTCATTTCGTGGCAACCATCTACCAATCCTACGTGAAACCCGCGCCCGAGCAAAAGACCTTCCCTTCCCTGGATGACTTCTACCGGTTCGTCGCCTTATGCGAGCAAACGATACCGCCTGACGAACAGTACCGCTATCACACCGAACCGGACTGGCCCACGGACTGCAGGATCACCTACTTCCTCTACCCACGCAGGATCACGTCAGACACATGGGTGGAAACACTGAATGGCAAAGACGTTCCCTTCCAGGTCGTGTACAAGGATTTTTCCGTCCGCTACGACCCAGACACGCGATGTATTCACAAGGCCACTGGGAACGGCAGCATTGTAATCTCCAAGCCCGGCAGTGTCATGGCACGTTATGGCCCCCACTCATTCATCTTCAGGGAGGATTCGCATTGATCACTAGCGCCACACGCCTCATCGCCGGACTCCTGGTGACGACAGCAATCGGCATCCTTCTCCTGGCTTGCCTGCCCGCAAGAAAGCGGCGACTTGCCTATCTGGAGGTGGCGGCGTTAGGTTTTGCCCTGGGCCTGGGCATGCACACGCTCTACATGTTTCTCATCGGCCTCGCTGGCATACGGTACACACTGCCGGTCTGCCTCGCACCCCTTGCTCCTCTGGCCGTGGTGGCCACAGTCCGGATCAGGAGATCGGGCCTGTTCGCAACGCTTCGAAGAGAGGGCGAGGCCGGAAGGTTGCGAACTGTGACCAGGATCAGCATCACGGTGATGGGGCTCCTGCTGGCTTGGAAGATCTTCGTCTGTTTCTTCACTGCAGTCAACTGTCCAACGACGTTCGACGACAGCGTTACGATCTGGAACTACAAGGCCAAGGTGTTCTACTACGAGGGCCTCGTCAAAGACCCCTTGCATCAAGACTTCTTCGGCGGGCACACGCCGAAATACCCCAATGCCGTGCCGCTGTTCAAGACGTGGCTCGTACTCAGCATGGACAGGTGGAATGAGGCGGGAATCAATCTCCTCTGCCCAATCATCTTCCTTTGCACCGGCCTGCTCATCTACAGCAATATGAGGACTCGTGCGCCTCCGTGGCTGGCCCTCGCGACAAGCTACGTGGCTATGAGCACTCCCCTGTTCGCCTTTCATGCGGGATTCGCGTACGCGGACATGATTGTCGGGTTCTACTTCGCGGCAGGAGCCATCTACATCGACCGATGGTTGCGATCAAGAGATTCTGCAGACTTCATTGTCGCGTCGCTGCTGTTCTGCACGGCCGGGTGGGTCAAAGACGAGGGCCTTTACCTCTTCGCCTTCAGTATCCTTCCAGGCCTGTTCCTGTACACGCTTTTCAACCGGGAGAATCGACCGGCCGTGCTGCGCATGGGCCTGTTAGTCATCGCGATCATGGGCTTTCTTCTCGGCCCCTGGATCGCCTGCAAACTGCTGTACAACTTCCCTCTCGCCGTAGTCTCTGGCGACTACCACAAGCTGGAGTTCCACCCGGACGCATTCGATCTCTTCCGACAGCTTCTCTTTACCGGCGGGGACTACAACATTCTCTGGGTCGCCTGTGCAGGAACCTTCCTGCTATACGCCCTGTTGCCTCGGAAGCGGCACATGATCTTTCCCGTTGCGAGCACCATACTGGCCGTCGGCTGCGTGCTCGCGCCATTCGTGCTGACACCTCTCTTCAAATGGCTCGCGGTCGGCACCACGCTCAATCGCGCGATGCTCACTATCGCCCCATGGGCGACTTTCACTGCGGGACGCATTGTGGCAGAATGGCTGGAGCAGAACCGCAAAGCAGGAGATACATCATGACAACTGTGGTACTCATTCCGTGTCATAACGAGGAACCGACCATAGGAAGCGTCGTGGACGACTTCCGGAGAGAACAGCCCGACGCGCGGATCTACGTATACGACAACAACTCCACGGACGCCACGGCTGAAGTCGCCAGGGCACACGGCGCCACGGTGCGTGCTGCGCCCTGCCCCGGCAAAGGCATGGTCATCCAGCAGATGTTCGATGAGGTGGACGCGGACCTGTACGTCCTAGTGGACGGCGACGCCACCTACAGCGCTGCGGACGCAGGCAAGATCATCGAACCGGTCGCGAGCGGCACGTGCGACATGTGCGTGGGTAACCGGCTGGCCCACTACACAGCGGGCGCTTTCCCGTGGTGCCACATTTTCGGCAACAGGTTGATTCGCGTCCTAACGCGGAGATTCCACCAGATCAACGTGGACGACATGCTTTCCGGATTCCGCGTGATGAACCGGGCTCTCGTGGATGACCTGTGCCTCATTTCGGCCGGTTTCGAAGTGGAAACGGAGATCAATATCAAGGCGATTCGAAAAGGGTTCCGCATACATTGCATCCCGGTGCAATACTCGCGAAGACCCGACGGGAGCGAGTCGAAGATCCGAACGCTGGGCGATGGGTATCGCATACTCGCCACGCTTTTCATGCTGCTGCAGGAGTACCAACCATTAACCTTCAGTGGAATCGCGTTTCTCGTGCTAGGGCTACCCGGCACCGTGGCGATGGTGACCGGGCTTGCGAGGGAGAGCCTCTTCCTGTTCTGCGGTGGGTTGGGGTCTGTCATCATGGGGTCCCTGGCGCTCTGCACGGGAGCCATCCTTCACGCCATCAACATGGCCAGTCGCGAAGCCGAACGTCATCGGGACAAGTGTGACCGTAGGAACAGCCGGGAAACCAAGGAGCGCGACTAATGAGAGTGCTGTTGTTGAGTCCGCCGTTCCAGGTCGACTACATGCGTAATGCCCGGTGCGATTTCATCTCGCTGTCCCGTACACAATGGTATCCAATTTTCCTCGGACATGCCGGCGCTCTACTGGAGAAACACGGTCACAACGTCTTGTTGATTGATGCGCCTGCCACACGGTTGATGCACACCCGTGTGGAGCAAATGGCCCGGGATTTCCGCCCCGACGTGCTCGTGATCTATGGCGGCAGGATGAGCGAAACCAACGACCAGCAGATGGCAGATGGCTTAACCAAGAGCTTGGGTTGCCGCTCTGTGTTCTGTGGACCCTATGTCTCCATGGCGCCGCGCCGATGGCTCGATAACACCCAACACGTCGTCGCCGCAGTGGAGGGCGAATTCGAACACCCCGTGCTGGAGTTCGTGGAACAAACCCCGCTCGACGCTATCAGAAACCTGCACTTCAGGAAGGCAGACGAGATTGTTCGCAACGAGCCGCGTCCCTACCTGACGCGGGAACAGCTCGACGCCATCCCCTTCGTCTCCAAGTTCTTTCTCAAGCACCTGGACCTGCGGCACTACCGGGCCATGTCCGAGCCATTCCCATTCATGGACATCATGACCGGCCGCGGTTGCTACTGGGGCGTGTGTTCTTTCTGCCTCTGGGTCCACACCTACATCAAGGGGCCTACCTACAACAGTCGCTCACTGGATAACGTGCTGAAGGAGATCGACTTCATCAGGAGCCGGATTCCCCAGGTGAAATCCATCATGCTGCAGGATGATTCCCTTCCCGAAGAGAGAGCCTGCGCCATCTCCGAAGGCATCCTCGATCAAGGATGGAACGTACGATGGTCCTGCTATACACGCCCGGACCTCCCGGCAGATACACTCCGGCTGATGTCAGAGGCGGGATGTCTCAATCTTCATGTGGGATTCGAGTCGGGCGACAGCGACGTGTTAGGCGGTTCGCACAAGGGTATAGGCATCGAACGCATGGAGCAATTCGTCAGGGATGCCAAAGCCGCCGGTCTGCACATTCACGGAGACTTCCTCATGGGACTGGAAGGCGAGACACCGAATAGTCTCAAGACGACAACCGAGTGGGCGACAAGCCTTGATGTAGACACGGCCCAGTTCCAGGTGGTAATTCCATTAGAAGGCACGCCACTCTACCGTTCCCTAGCGGACAAGGGATGGCTGAAAGACGGCTATCCGAATTACCCCGGTCTGTCGCCGGAGCAACTGCATAGCATGGCTCGAAAGGCCTACCGCAGTTTCTACCTGAGCCCACGGCAGCTTCTGAAACTCTTTTCCCATCCCCGTACCCGACTCTGGCACTATCTGAAAGTAGCACACAAGGTGATCCCGAGCGTCTTCTGGCGAGGGCCGCGATTGGAGAAGTCGAATATATGACCGCGTGGATCTTCATCCCTGCATCACTGTTGGGTGCAGCACTGGCCTGCATGTTCAGCGTATACTACCTCGTCTTGCATCGCAGGGCACGCGGGCTGCACGCCGAGGAAGCTCCCCCGCACCCGCCTGAGACGTTGCCTACCTTTCATGTCATCATCCCCTGCTACCAGGAGAAGGCCCTCCTGCCGGAGAAGCTTGAGAATACAGCCCAGCTCGACTATCCCAAGAACCTGATGCGTGGGTATGTCGTGGACGGCGGTTCATCGGATGGATCAGCCGAGATCGCGCAATCGTTCTGTGAGACGCGCGCAGCGTTCGCGTTTTTCTCCTGCCCGGGAATTGGGAAGGTACCGCAGGTGAATACCGCACTGAAACGGATTCGGGACGGGATCGTGCTGGTCACCGACGCGGACGGACGGTTGCCTCGAAATGCCTTAAAGCAGCTCGCGGCCCACTACAGCGATGCCCGCGTGGGCTGTGTGGGTGCCAGCACAACGCCACGCTCCGCCCTGTCGGAAGACCAAGTGTTCTGGCAGCACCAAAACGCCATGCGACTGCTGGAAAGCCGATGTGGGCACTCTTCCGTAACGGTGGCAGCGGCATACTCATTCCGGCGCAACCTGTTCGACCTCTTCCCGAACGACGTGGTGGCTGACGATGTATACGCAGCCTTCGAGTGCAACACACAAGGCTACACAACCGTCTATTCCCGGCACGTCCGTGCTGAAGAACTGCGCTGCGCCACGACGTTTGGGCGCATGGCCAAGCACAAGGTGCGCAAACTGAACGCCAACATGCATGAACTCATCCGGTTCCTCCCCCGTTGCAGAGAGATGAAGGGACTGTGGCAGACGATGTTCCTCGCCAAGTTTGCGCAATCGTGGCTGGCAGCCCCCATGATCCTCGGCGTGATGATTCTCCTTGCTGTGTCCGTTCGACACGCGGGGCCACGAGTGATGCTGTATTGGGGAGGCCTGTTGTTTGCCCTCCTCGCGCTGCAGGTGGCGGCTGAACGGGTGCTGATGCTTTACAGGCTTACCGACAACGAACCGCAGGCGACACTCGTTGTCCGCTGCCGCTACCTCGTGCTATCCTTGGCCGTTCTCATCGTCGGATTTTTCTGCTACGTTTTCGTTCGCCACACCAGTTTCTATGAAAAGACAGGCTAAGATGGACGTTACGGCGACATATTTCATAACAGGGGCTAACGGTTTTGTCGGGGGATGTCTGGCCCGAGAGCTGAACCGGAAGGGACACAATATCACCCTCCTGTTTCATCGCGCCGATGACCATCCGTTCCTGAAAGATACCGCTGCCGAAAGAGTCTGGGGCGACATCCTAGATCCGGCGACCTACATCGACCACCTGGACGAGAATACGACCGTCATTCATTGCGCAGCACGTGTGTCCTTTTCGCGAGCCGAGAGAGACAGCGTGTGGGAGACGAACTACGAAGGGACCCGGGCGCTCCTCAACGCCTGCCGCAAGCAACACGTTTCGTCCTTCGTCTTCCTGTCTTCCGGTGCCGTATGGGGTACGACGAGGGACACCGGGCAGCTGATCACCGAGAGGTTGCCACAGGAAAACGAAGGGCGGAACGCGTACGCTGCAAGCAAGATCAAAGCCGAATCCGCGTGTCGCGAGTCCCTTCAGGACGGCATGGATATCCGGATTATCAATCCTGCCACGATCTTTGGCGCTGGCGACTACAGGCTCACGGCTGGTGGACGCGTTGTTACGACAGTGGCTCGGCACGGGGCACGGCTTGCTCCTCCCGGAGGCACATCCTGGATAGACATAGAAGATGCGATCAGGGGCATTCTCCTCGTAATCGAAAAGGGGCGGCGCGGAGAGAACTACATACTCTCGGCCGGACATATCGCGTTTCGCGATCTCTTTGAACATATCGCCAAGTCATGTGGCCGAGAGGTCGCGCCGCGCAAGATACCTTCTTATCTTGAGCACCCCGCCGTGCTGGTGGCGTGGGTCCTACACGGCGCAGGTTCACTGTTCCCGGGATTCAGCTTCCCTGCATCGGAGCAAATTCGGGACAGCTTCCGCTATAAGTACTTCTCAGCTCAGAAAGCAGAAAAGGAGCTGGGGTTCCTGCCGCACGTTTCCCTAGAGACAAGCTTACGGGAAACGGTGGCATTCAGCCGCACCGCCGGATTCCTACCAACGCCATGAATGTACTCCTCGCCAATCCTCCCTGGAAACTAGACCAAGCAAGCGTCTACAGCCGGACCGGCGCGGTATACCCGCCGCTGGGGCTAGCGTCTCTTGCGAGCGTAGTTAACGAGCGCAGCAGTCACAACGCCACTGTCCTTGATGCATGGGGAATGGGCATGGGACTGGAGGCGTTTCGCGATGAACTTCTGCGGAGGAAGCCAGATGTCTTGGGCCTGAGCGCCTATACCACCACACTTTCCCAAGTCCTTGCCGCCGCACACGCGGCCAAGCAGGCCCTGCCCGATCTTGTCGTCGTGCTGGGAGGCCCCCACGCCACCCTCCTGCCAAACGAAACCATCGCCCACGATTACATAGACTTTGTCTCGAGGGGAGAGGGCGAGATTCTTCTGGTCTCACTACTCGAACACCTGGCCTCGGGAAACGGCTCGCCGGATCATATCCCGGGACTCACGCACAAGGTCGGTCAGCGCGTCGTCCATAATGCGGGTCACGGATTAGTCGAAGACCTCGATTCCCTTCCGCATCCTCAGCGCGAGGGACTCCCCATGTCGCTGTACCGCCCCGCTTCTGGCGCGTACAAGCGACTGCCGGTGACCTCCATGATTACATCCCGGGGCTGTCCGTTCAACTGTACCTTCTGCTCAAAGGCCGTCTTCGGCAACCGGGTCAGGGCTCGATCGGCCAATAAGATGGTTGAAGAAGTGGAATATCTCATCCAACAGTACGGGATCCGGGAGATCTACTTCGCCGACGATTGCTTCACGCTGGATCGCGAACGAACCGAGGCCTTCTGCGAGCGAGTGCTCAGCAGAAGTCTGGACCTGACCTGGACCTGCTCCACACGAGCCAACTTGGTGGACCTGCCTTTGCTCCAGATGATGAAGCGGGCTGGGTGCGTCTCCATCGGATATGGTGTCGAATCGGGCCATGACGAAGGCATGCGAGCCATAAAGAAGGGCATCACGATCCATCAAACACGACGCGCCCTGGCCTGGACAAAATCCGCCGGCATCGAGACAAGGACCTCCTATATTTTCGGTATCCCGGGCGAAGACCTGCAAAGCCTGCAGAGGACTCTTGATCTCGCACTGGAGCTGAATTCGGATTTCGTGATCTTCAACCTAGCCATCCCGTTCCCTGGTACCGAGCTCTACCGGCAGGCCCGAGAATCGAACCTGCTCCTGGCCGACGGGGATCAGATGTACCCGCTAACAGACGGCGCACACGTACTAATACGGCTGGAAGACGTCACAGAAGCTGAGTTGACGGCCTTCTATAGCAAGGCGTACCGAGCCTACTACCTACGTCCTCGATATCTGATGAAACGACTGTCCGGCATCAGGAGCCTGCACGATCTTGCGCTCAACCTGCGAGGTCTCGGGGCGTATCTGCGCTGGCAGAGAGAGACTCATGTATGAGAAACTGGACCAGAATTGCGAGATGAACATGGACGTTCCGCTAACATCCGAAAACGTAAAAGAAGCCAATCGACACTTCTATGATTTGGCCGCCAACGTCTATGAAGAAGCCGACGGCCGGCGGGGGGACATCCTTGCCCGCTACCTGGACCAGAAACTGTCGGAATCGGCCGGAGTTTACGGGAAAGAACGGTTTCTTGACGTTGGATGTGGAACGGGATTCGCTGCCGGGCGTGCAAACCAGTTCTTTGAGCGTGTGGATGCCGTGGATGTCTCCCCTCGGATTGTCGACAGGGCGCGACTGCGGTATCCCGACGTGCACTTCCTCGTGGCAGACAGCGACCACCTCCCTTTCGAAAACAACAGTTTCAACGCCGTGGCAGCGATCGCGTTGTTGCACCATCTGCTCGAACACCGCGCGTTCTTCACCGAGGCGCACCGCGTTCTGAAGCCAGGAGGTGTGCTGTACACGGATCATGATCTTGATCGACGCTTCCGGACCGCGTTTCGCGTCCCTCTTCAGCTATACCGGCTGGTCCGTGACGAGGAGAAACGATATCGCCGCGCCTGCCCTGAGATCGACGGTAATCTGTATCGAACCACGGAGATCCACCGCAACGGGCTCAACTGCCCCCTGCTCCTCGAGACGCTTCAAGCCGTCGGATTTGAGCAGATCAGCGTGACGTGTCATTGGTTTGGCCTGAGCAGATTTTTCGACGGGGTTGGACACCTTGTGGATAGAGGCAACGGCTGCCCACAAGGCCTCGCGCCTTCACTCAGGATCTGGGCCCGAAAGAGAGGGGGCGTAACGTGAGAGGCCGCCTTTTCAGATATGCCTTGGCCTGGAGATACACGGTTCACCTCCGAAAGCCGCTCCTCCTGCTCCGCTTGCTCAAGAACGCGTTCCTGGTCTATGTGTGCCGTAGGCCTCTCCTTCGCTACGTAGACATGTCGCTTGATTTTGCGTGCAACCTCCATTGCAGTCATTGCTTCAACGAGGCCTTCACGCGGGATGACGGGACAAGGCAACTGACAAACGCTAACTACCGGAGCCTTGCCGCCCAATGCCGCCGGTTAGGGGCAATCTCCTTCTCCTTCCAGGGAGGAGAACCTTTTCTCTTCCCGGACAAGCTTGCGGAGGTCATTCCCTGTTTCAGCCCGAGAAGTTCGTTGATCTCGGTCTCCACGAACGGCACGCTGTGCACCGCAGAGAACCTGCACCGCCTGCACAAGCTCGGAGTCGATATACTCACCATCAGCATCGACAGTGGACTGCCCGAAGAACACGACGCCTTCCGGAATGCTCCGGGATCTTTTGCGAAGGCCATGCGCTCCATAGACCTGGCCCTAGCGGAGGGGTTCCGCGTAACCATCGGTACGACCGTGTCACACCAGAACGTAAACTCGGCGGGCCTGAAAAAGATCATGGATTATGCTTGCACCAAGCATTGCCTGCTCGTCCTCATCCTTGCCGTGCCAGCCGGCCGGTGGGAGGCAAACGACGACATCCTGTTGACGGAAAAGGATCTCGAGATGATCGACGTTTACTGCCGCGACACCCCGTTCGTGCAGACCGATCTTGAAGGCAACTACCTGCACCGGGGCTGTGGAGCCATGAAAGAGATTCTCTACCTCACACCCTACGGAGATGTTCTGGCCTGTCCTTTCCTGCACATATCCTTCGGCAAGACCCCTGAGGAAGCGATAGCAACCATCCGTACGCGAGCGCTGCAGAACAATTACCTGAACATATACTGGCCTCGCTGTCTGGCTGCGGCGGACGATCAATTTCGAGAGCATATAATGTCCCAGCTTGAGGGGAAGAAACGGCTGCCCGTTGCGGCCGAGGATATCCGCTGGCAGGGCACCTCGCAAATCTAGGGGAAGCATCGTGGATCAGGAACAACCAAGACATGTGCGTGATGCGGGGCTGATCGCGGCCATCGTGGCAGCGGGCTTATCTTCTCTATTCATATTCCTGTACCTGATTCGTCCACAAGGGCCGTTCTGCTGGGACGAAGCGCATCGATCCCTTTACAGCCTTCTGATTGCCAAGAGCCTCTTCGCCGGGGATGGAACCACATTTATGGAGGTGACGAGCAGCCAGGTCTACTGGCCCTTTCTTCATTCCTGGATTTCCGCTCTCTTCCTGATGGTCGGGGGCTTCAACTACGATGCCGCACGATGCATGAGCCTTGTCGCCAGTGCCGCTTCCACGGTCGGCGTCTACTTTCTCGGAAAGGCCGTCGCGGGGCGTCACGGCACAGCCGTCGGGTTAACGGCTGCTGCGTTGTTTCTCCTGTCGCCGCTCGTGCTCTTCTTCGCAGCCACGGCCATGGCTGAATCTCTGGGCACGTGTATCACGCTCATGGTCCTCCTCGCCTACCTTGCCGCAATGGATGGAAACCGGATGCGCCTGTTCCTCCTTGCTGGCGCTTTGCTGGCGCTCCTCTATTTCACGAAATACGCCTATGCCGTCTTCGTCGGACTTGGCCTGGCCCTGTCCTGGGTCATCGGATTGGCAAGAAGGAGCGAAAGAACTGAACATGCCCGCATGTTGGCGCGATGCTGGCCCCTGGCTGTCGGGTTCCTGGTACTGTATGGACTGTGGATGCTCAGCCCGCCGTCCATGGCCAAGCTACGGATCCTGCTCCAGCGCCTTCGGGAAACGGGAGGATGGGATTTCCTGAAGCTCGGACTACGGGATCGCCTGCTCTTCTACCCGCGCGCCCTATTGACAGCCTACACGTTCTCACCGTGGATCTTTATCCTCTACGTCGCTGGCATCGTGTGGGGATTCGTGAATTGGCGGCAGGCACGGATTCGCCTGCTCCTGCTTCTCTTCCTCGCCAACCTGGTACCCATGGCCATCAGCACGAACCTCCAGGAGCGATTCATCTACACCATGATGCCCGCTTTGTTCGTGTTGTCGTCCCTCTTTCTTGTGCACGTGTGGTCCCAGTGCAACGCGAAGCAACGACGCTGGTGCGTGTTCCTGACCTTGGTCATCGTGGCCGGTGATATGCACAAGATGCCGGCCTACATTCGAGTCGCGGGCAACAGCACATTGGGCGTCCTGAATCACAAGGCACCGAAGACGCGTCCTACGTCGACGTTCTTCAAGCTGGCCAGATATCCCTCTTCATGGAGTCAACCCGCGAATCTTCTGCTGCCCGAAAACGGTCATGGCGTAGCCGAGCACAGCATGGAGGACGTGTTCGATTTCATCTGGGAGAACACCGACCCTAGCATTCCCCTCTGCGCGCCCGTTCAACTCAATTCGGCCTCACCCCATCTCTGGCAATGGCATGCGCTGCTCCAGAATCGACACATCAGTACAGAGTGGCAACCGAACGGCTTCTACTTCGTATCTCTGGAGATCGACTCAAACGCCCTGTACCGGACCATGATAAATCTGTCCTTGATCGAGAAGTACAGCGAACCCAGCCGGGTGCGGCTTCTGGACATGGCTGCAAAGAACATTGTGCGGGTCGTAGCGGAGAAGGAGTTCTCCGATATGGGGATGACGGCCTCGGTATACGCTCGCCGAATTTCCCATTCTCCGCCTCTTCCAGACCAGAGAGTCAGGGCTAATGCAAGCCGCGCCTACAACCCAAGAGGTCAGAGGGGTCCCGTCCTGAAATAGGGTGTCACTTGCGGCCGGCGAAAAAGCAGCCAACGGCCTCGACATGCTACTGCATCAAGGCGCCCGCTCATTCAAAATCTGGACCGACCACACACCAGACATCAATGCCATGCGAAAAGCCCCAGAAGTCTCCGTCTACGGCTCATAACGCCACCTTCAGTTTGATTCTAGCAGCGATTCACTAACGGCGCTTTTTATCAATAAATGCCGTTAGTAAATTTCGAGTCACTGTAGTCATAAGGTAATGAAATCACTGTTCCGGTTTTGTGCGATACTCGTCCTCACACTGCTGCCAGTGTTTCTGCATCTCCTTGCACTTCTCCGGCATCTCAGCGGAGATGTCGACCATTTCACAACGGTCGCTGGCTAGGTTATAGAGGGCCCATGGATCCTTGCTGGTGCCCAGGTTGACGAGCGATTCATTAACAAGTTTCCAGTCGCCGACACGCAAAGCACGGTTGCCCTCGTGATGGAAGTAGATATGGTCCGGCGTCACGCTACCATCCTGCTCCAGGGTGGGCACCAGACTCTTGCCGGGAAGCGGCGGTGCGCCATCGGAAAGAGGGTTGTCCTCGGGGCAGACTGCGGCCAAGTCAATCAAGGTCGGCAAGAAGTCAATCACGTGGCCCATGTCGTGACGGAGCGCGCCGCGATCTTCGATCCCGTGAGGCCATGATGCCACCAACGGTGTGGAAACCCCGCCCTCGTGCACCCAGATCTTGTGCCGTCGAAAGGGCGCATTGCTACAGCTAGACCAGCCCGGTCCCAGACAAAGGTGGCTCATCTCCGATCCTGCAGGAACGTCCGGATCATGCCCCTGCCCCCTGATCATGATCTCCGCACTGGAACCGTTGTCGGAGAGAAACAGAACAAGCGTGTCGTCCAGTACGTTCATGGCTTCAAGCTGATCCAGTAAGCGCCCCAGCTCGCGGTCGGTACGATCCACCATTGCCGCATGGATCGCCATCTTCGTTGCCTGAAAACGTTTCTGCTCGTCCGTCAGAGAGTCCCAGGCAACGGCATATTCGACCTCGCCCGAACCATACTGCTCATCCCACTCCTCCTTATGCGCAAGATAATGTGGTGCGGGCACATCCGGCTCGCGCTTGGAAAGATCACAATTGATGATCCCCATCTCGCGCATCCGTTTCCAGCGCCGCTCGCGCATGACATCCCACCCCTCGCTGTAACGGTCCATATATTTTTCGATATCGGTCTGCTCAGCCTGTACCGGGAAGTGCGGGGTGGTGTAACAGACATAGTGGAAGAAGGGCGTGCCCCTGTGTTCGGACTGATGTTCCTGCAGACATTCCAGCGCATGGTCCGTGATGGCCGTGGCCGAGAACTTGGTGCTGCCATCCGCTTGATGGAAAAAATGGTTGAACTGCTCAATATCATAGCCCCAGCTCTTGTCGAACCCTCCCTCTGCTTCAGGATCCTTCGTATTCGTGACATGCCACTTGCCGGAATGGTAGCTGCGATAGCCCACTGTGCTCAAATAATGGGGGATCATTCGCTGCCACGGCGCACGATAGTGCGGAATCGGGGGATCCATGCAGACCTGCGGAGCATAGTAGCCAGTCAGGATACTGGACCGGGTCGGCCAGCATCGACCCGTATTGTAAAATTGCGTGAAGCGCACGCCATTGTTTGCCAAATGGTCAACGTTTGGGGTCTCAATCTCGCCGCCGTAACACCCGAGATCCGAGTATCCCATATCATCCATTAGCACCAGCAGGATGTTGGGACGTTTTCCTGCCATTGTTTCTGTTGCATTACCTGCTGCCATTTTTGTCTCCCCCATTTTCTATATTTTCAATTCTTCAAACTATGAATGGGTGCAGGAATTCTTCCGCCAAAGCGGACAAAGCGGGCCGATTTGCCTGTGTTGCGGACAGGGAGAATAACGCTTTCACCAAACAAGCCCCCGAAAGAGACAAACTCGCCTGCGGATTTTCCTGGCACAGGAATCAGCCGCGCCGCCGTAGTCTTGGTGTTGATTACACCAATCATCATTTCGTCGGCAATAATGGCAGCAATCGTTTCAGATGAGGTGTCCCCTGGAATGGGAACCATATCGAGCCCAACAGAGCAGACACAGGTCATCGCTTCGAGTTTTTCGAGCACCAGACTACCGTCTGCCACTGCGGCTGCCAGTTCCGAATCTTCCATCACAGGAATAAACGCTCCGCTCAGACCTCCGACGCTCTGCGAGGCGAACGAGCCACCCTTTTTTACCGCATCATTGAGCATCGCCACAATCGCAGTCGACCCGGGAGCGCCAATACTGTCCACACCGAGAATCTTCAAAATCTCGCCCACACTGTCACCCACCAGTGGTGTTGGTGCTAACGAGAGATCAACCACGCCGAATGGAAAACCGAGTTCTTGGGCCACTTGACGGCCAATCAGCTCGCCACAGCGAGTCACACGGAAGGTTGCCTGCTTTATTTCCTCTGCCAAATCACCAAGTCCCAAATTCTCGGCACCTTCGTCTGCAATCTTTCGCTCCAACGCACGGGCAATCACCCCCGGGCCACTAACGCCGACATTGATAACAACTTCGGCTTCGCCCAAACCGTGAATGGCTCCGGCCATAAACGGATTATCGCCCGGCTGATTGGAAAAGATGACAAATTTAGCCGCGCCGAATCCGTTGCTCTCAATGCTCGCCTCGGCTGTATCTTTAACGATTTTCCCAAGCAATGCGACGGCATCCATATTCAAGCCATAACGTGTGGAGCCGGCATTAATTGAAGAGCAGACCTTACTGGTGGTTGACAGCGCCTCCGGAATGGCGGCAATCAGATTGGCATCGCCTTGATTAATGCCCTTTTCAACATTAGCGGAAAATCCGCCGATAATGTCAATTCCCACCTCAGCCGCGGCGTGATCAAGAGCCTTGGCAAGCAGGACGAATCCGTCGCGCGAAAATCCCGAACCCACATGTGCAATCGGCGTAACCGAAATACGCTTGTTCACAACCGGCACACCGTACTTCGAGCCAATACGGTCACATGTTGCTACAAGATTACCAGCCAGATGCTTGATTTTGTCTTCGATTTTTTGTGCTGTGCTTTGGGCATCGTCCATGCGGCAATCCATAAGGCTTATGCCCATGGTTACAGCACGCACATCTAAATTTTCCTTCTGTATCATTTTAACCGTTTTAAAAATCTGGTCAGATCGAATCATAATGGGGTCCTTTCAAGCTATATTTCATTTGTAGCTCTGAAAATGTCGTTGTGCTGTAGCACGAGATTGAGTCCGGATTTTTCGCCAAATTTTGCAAGATCTATCTTGAAAGCATCAAGCGATTGGGTGTTCGAGAGGTCCAGCAGAAGCATCATCGTGTATTTGGACACTTCTACGTATGAAGCGAAGTCGAGGATGTTTACGCCCTTCTCGCAGCAAAAGCGGGACACTTGAGCAACAAGCCCTATGCGATCCTCACCAACAGCAGAAAGGACATAGGCATGCTCCTTGCATTCCTGTTCCACCGGTAAACCGTCAGCCAGCGAAACCGAAACCTTTGACGAGGTCTCCTTGGCCAACGTCTGTTCGACCTGTTCTGCCGACACCTCAGGCGGAAATCCCGCGACAAGTATCATGGTGAAATAGCCGCACAACACCGACTCGCGAAGGTCAGCAAGATTGCCGCCGAGAGCACTGATGCCCTCGGTAACATTCGCCACAATACCCGGCCGATCGCGATCCATTACTGAAATCACCATAATCTGATCTTGCGTCATGTCTGCCTCGTTTCTAAAGTTTCAGCCAATATAGCTCTTCTGGGATTGGTCGGCAAGACACGCATAAGAAACGTGCAAGCCGCAAATAACTCGTTTATGATCTCAACCGTAAACGAACCAGACAACAAAGAACTTACAACCGAGAGCTCAATATCATGCCATTATTCTCAGATGATTTCCCTTGGTTTCTATGCTTCACCATGCTTTCGGTGGCCTGGGGGGCTTCGATTGGCAGCTTTCTTAATGTCTGCATCTATCGCATTCCGCAGGATCTATCCGTTATTAAACCGGGATCGCACTGCCCGGTCTGCAAACATCCCATTGCCTGGTATCAGAACATTCCCATCTTCGCCTACCTGTTTCTTGGCGGAAAATGTGCGCACTGCGGCGTTCGCATTTCCCCGCGGTATGTCCTGGTTGAAACCCTGGTGGCATTCCTCTTTCTGCTGGCGTGGCTGAAGTTTGATCTCATCAGCGGACCCCGTCCACTGGGCCTCGTCCCGATTACCGACTTTAAACTCGTTCCCATTTATTGGCTCGTCATCATGGGCCTAGTCCTCGGAACATTCGTCGACTTCGAACACATGATTATTCCCGACCGTGTAACACTGGGCGGGATTGCATGCGGGCTCATTGCCAGCGTGCTGGTGCCATCGCTACACGGGCAGACTTCCATGCTTCACAGCCTTATCATCTCTGCCATCGGAGCGGCCGCAGGATGGGGCCTGCTCTGGGGGGTTGCCATTCTCGGCGAGTTTATATTCAAAAAGGAAGCCATGGGCTTCGGCGATGTTAAGTTGATGGGCGCGATCGGGGCCTTCTTCGGGTGGCAAGCGGTTCTATTCACCGTCATGGTATCATCGCTGGCAGGATCTGTGGTGGGAATCTCGTGTATTCTAGCCGGAAAGAAAGAGATGCAAAGTCGCCTCCCCTTTGGCCCCTATCTATCGCTCGCAGCGCTGCTCTGGATGTACTGGGGATCTAGCTGGTGGGAGCTGTACATTGGGTTCCTTACGGGCGCTCGGTAGAGCATTCAACTCTCAACATCGAACAAACAAAGAATCGCAAACTCCAAACTTCGATGTTCAATGTTCATTTCAAGTTTCCACCCTGAATGATCCGGGTACACCTGGAGGCCTACCACTCGGAGAGTGGTGGCTGCTCAAGTACGCGCCCCACTAGACTACTCCAGCCCGACAAAGGCCTTTACGTACTGAGCTCGCGCAAAGCCACTCTTAATGCCATCCGCCGGCTCACTGAGTTTTCCGCGGAAGTCATCAAGCGTCTTGAATTGCTTTGCTTCCATCCAGTCCACAATGCCCTTGGTGATCTCACCAATTCGCGCATTACCTTCTTTGTATAAGACGGAGCAAATCTGAATCGTATTGGCACCGGCCAACAACGCTTTGATCGCGCCCTCGGCATCATGCACACCACTGGTGAGCGAAAGATCGCACGTCACGCGATTACGTAGCATCGCAATCCATCGCACGGGCAGGCGAATGTCGTCAGGTCCCGAAAAGTTAATGTCAGATTTAAGCGCAATCGCATCGACATCAATATCAGGTTGGAAGAACCGGTTAAACATCACAATGCCTTGAATGTCCAATGCTGCAAGCTGTTCAACAAAATTGGAGATCGATGAGTAGTAGGGACCAATCTTGACCGAAACCGGAATCGTAAGCTCTTTTGAAACCGCAGCAACCAGATCGAGATGGCGCTGTTCCACATCCGCAGCAACTTGGGTAGAATCCTGGGGAACGTCATAGACATTCAATTCAATAGCATCCGCCCCCACCGCTTCAATCTTCTTGGCAAATGTCGTCCACCGATCCGCATCAATACAATTCACGCTGGCAATCACCGGAATGCTGACAGCCGCTTTGATCTCACGAATACGATCCAGATACTTCTCCGGCCCGATTTGCATCGGATAGTCTGCCCGCAAATATTCATACGCTGCTGCGTGCGGATCGTTCTGTAGCGAATCCACCATATCCGCCACATCGGCGCGGATCTGCTCCTCAAAGACAGACTTCAACACAACGGCACCCACCCCCGCTTCCTCGAGCGCCTTAACGCGCTCGGCCGTTATCGTCTGGGTGGAACTCCCGGCAATAATAGGATTGGATAGCGACAGGCCCATATAGGAAGTACTTAGATCCGGCATAGTGTGTGCTCTCTCTCTCAATGCATTTGTGGCTATAAACGAGTGACTGAAAGATATCGGTGCACTCCAGTTGAGTAAAGCTGAAAACAAAAAGGGGGGGGGCAACTCGGCGCCCACCCAGCGTTGCGCTTTCCCTGGAACATGCAGGGGTGAAGCTTGAGAATTAACATCCAACATCGAACACTCAACATCGAACATCGAAGTTTGGAATTCTCTTTTCGTTCGATGTTGGGCGTTGAATGTTCGATGTTGAACGTTCGAAACGACTAGCAAAGCGAGGTCGTTTCAGCTCAGCGGACTCAATAGATACTCGAGTCCATTGCTTTTGATCTCTCGCACAAGCTGTAGCATTTTTCCGAGCTCTCCCTTTGGATATCCCTGATGCTCGAACCAGATGACATAGGGCTCGGGAAGATCAATCAGCAGCAGCCCTTTATATTTTCCAAAAGGCATACGCATTCGGGCAACCTTAAGCAGAAAGGCCTGATCCGCATTGAGTTCCTCTTGCATAACGCCCCATTTACATAAGTATTCAACAAGCCTGAATTTCTGTACAATATCACCGTCAGTGCATATCATACGGCCTTCTATGAATTCTCGCAATCAACAACACAGCTGGCTTGAAACGTTCTACAAGGATCTCCAGATGCTTGTCGACACGTCCTTCCCCAAGAAATGCACGAAGTGTGGACTCATCTTTGAGTCACAAGAGGAATTTCTGAAGGAAACTATCCCTGTCAAAGACCTTACGTTTGAAGACAAGAGCGGTCTCTTTGCGCTCGAAGGGGGGGGCGAGACAACGACAATCGGAGTGTTTCGCAACTGCACGTGTGGCACAACTCTCATGGCGGATTTTCATGATCGACGTGACAACAGCGAGGCCAATCAGAAACGGCGCGACCAATTCGACATCCTTCTGAAAGCTCTTATGGATCATGGGGTGGAGCATCTTGCCGCACGCAACGAACTGCTACACATTCTACGTGGTGAACACAGCAAGGTCATTGAAGATCTTCTCGGTGATGTAAAGCTTCACTTGTAGTTTTACAACTCAACATTCAGGTTTACACACTATGCAATATACCATACTTGGCCAAACGGGACTCAAGGTGTCTCGCCTCGGATTTGGCGCCATGCGCCTGCCCATGTGTGGCGACGGTATTGATCGCGACCTCGCCATCCCCATGATTCACCATGCTTTCAAGCAAGGGGTCACCTACATCGACACCGCCGTATTCTACTGCAAGCAGGATAGCGAGCGTGTCGTCGGCGAGGCATTGAAAGGCTGGCGGAACAAAGTTGTGCTCTCCACCAAGAACCATTGCTATGAGGCAGACGAAAAAGCGTGGTGGATGAATCTCGAAAACAGCCTTGAGCGGCTTGATGTTGAAGCGATTGACATCTATAACACGCATGGCGTCAATGCAGACTCGTACGATCAGTTCGTCGTTCCACACATTCACGGCTGGATGGAGAAAGCCAAAGATCAGGGGTTGATCAAGCATATCTGCACCTCATTTCATGGATCACAGGAATTCTTCCGCCGCATGGTCGATGATGGTCTCTATGAATGTGTCACGATCCAGTACAATCTACTAAACCGCCAGTTTGAAGATGAAATCGCCTACGCAAAATCCAAGGGCATGGGAATTATCAACATGGGCCCTGTCGGCGGCGGACAGCTTGGCGGCGAAAGTGAAGTCTTAACGCAGTTCGTCCCCAACATCGCCCGCGTTCCAGAACTGGCATTGCGCTTCGTGCTTACGAACCCCAATATTGACGTCGTGCTTTCGGGCATGAGCACCATGGATCATGTCGAAGAAAACGTAAGGGTTGTTGCCGCGAATGCCCCGCTGAACACAGAAGAGCTAAACATTATCGACAAACATACCGTGCGATTGAAAAAGATGGCAGAGCTCTACTGCACGGGGTGTCGCTACTGCATGCCCTGCCCACAAGGGGTAGACATCCCCCGCATCTTCTCACTCTATAACAAGGGCCGCGTGTATGGCCTTTGGGATTTCGCAAAGGCCGGTTACGCTGAGTTGCAAGAGGCAAACAAAGAAGACAAACGCCCCGCCGATGCCTGCACCACATGCGGGGCCTGCGCCCCAAAGTGCCCGCAACACATCGACATTCCCACCGAGCTCAAAGCCGCCCACACTGCGCTGAGCTGAGCTGAAACTTCAATTCGAACGCCCAACAACCCCAAACACTCCGAACCCAAAACTCTGGGACACATCTGCAATTCGTTACATAACTGCTTTGTAGGACGCGCTTCCCAGTATTCCGGGAGAGCGTGTCTCTCTGGCACCAAAGCACGGACTCCCGAATACAGGAAGCCCGTCCTACAAACAACAACTGACACGGTCACCCACGGCCAACCATCACCAGAACTCGGAAACCCGGAACCCGATCCTTGCCCCCCCAACTTGGGCTGGCATACTTAGGCAGAATAGGCCATAATTGTTTGATTATGAGAGCAGCACTAATTGCACAGCAGTTTGATGTCGGAGGACGTTTGGTTCGAGTCGTCCCACAAGGCGGAGGAAACGTAAATGACACCTACCTCGCCATTTTTCGAACCACGTTTTCTGAAGAGCGTTTTATTCTACAACGCCTGAATCGCAAGGTTTTTCCATCCCCAGAAGATGTTACGCGAAACATGAAAGTGGTCACGGAGCACGCGCACGCGCGACTTGAAGCCGAGGCACACATGGCGGACCGAATCTGGCAATTGCCGCGCCTCATTCCTGCTAAGGGTGGTGAAGATTTTGTGGTTGATGCCGATGGCGGCTTCTGGCGGGCCATTTCTCTCATCGCCTCCGCCCATGCTTACGAGAAGATCCAAAACATGGAACACGCCCATGAAGCCGGTTTCGCGCTTGGACAATTCCAACGCATCATAAGCGATATACCCACCGAAACACTCTGCGATACGCTTCCCGGTTTTCATATTACATCACAATATCTCGCCGGCATGGATAAAGCCTTGGCGACAAAAGAGGGGCAAGAGCGACTCAACAGCTCGGCAGATGCCCAGCATTGCTACCGCTTTATTCAAAAGCGCCGCGAGTGGTCCCGCGTCCTTGAAGACGCGAAAGCCAACGGCGAACTTCAGGAGCGGCCCATTCACGGAGATCCCAAGATTGCCAACATCATGATCGACGACGACACCGGCAAAGGCACCTGCATGATCGACCTCGATACCGTGAAACCGGGACTCATCCACTATGATTTTGGGGACTGCCTGCGCTCCTGTTGTAATGCTGCAGGCGAAGAAACCCTAGACCTTTCAAGGGTTATTTTCGATACAGATCTCTGTGAATCCATCGTTCGGGGCTATATGACCTTTGCACGCAGTTTTCTCACGGAAGCAGATCTGCACTATCAATATGACAGCATCCGCCTCATCACCTACGAACTTGGCGTTCGCTTTTTTTCCGACTTCATTGCTGGTGATGTCTATTTTAAAGTGCAAAACGAGGGACAAAACTTGACTCGTGCACTCGTGCAGCTGAAGCTTTGTGAGAGTATCGAGACCCGCGAATCCGTCCTTCGCAAACTCCTGAGCAATCTCGCCTAAGCATTATGGGGTTCACGTAGAAGAGCCCAAAAGGGAGTAGATTATACCGTGCAGCAACAGACGATTCGTCTCGAAGATTACCAAACCCCTGCTTACTATATTCCGAGCACTGAGCTTGCTTTTGAAATTCGCGATACATCTGTTCGCGTATCAAGCGTTCTGCATGCTGAAGTCAACAGCGACACAGCTGGAGGGCAGCCACTTGTCCTGAACGGCGAACGCCTTTCGCTGATCAGCATAGAGCTCGACGGAACCCCCCTATCATCGGATCGCTACACCTTAACGGAAAAGGCACTCACCATTGCCGACGTCCCCGACCAATTCACGCTAAAGATTGTGGTCGAAATTGATCCCTACAAGAACACATGGCTCGAAGGGTTTTATGCATCAGGAAATGTCCTCTGCACACAGAATGAATCCGAGGGCTTTCGTAAAATTACATACTATCTGGATCGCCCGGATGTGATGAGCATCTTCACCACCACCATCACGGCAAATGCAAAGCGCTTTCCCTATCTGCTCTCAAACGGAAATCTCGAGACAGAAGAAATGCTACCCAGGGGTCTTCGTCGTATCCGCTGGCATGATCCGTTTCCAAAACCCTGCTATCTCTTTGCATTAGTTGCAGGAGATTTTGCCCGCGTCGAGGATGCCTTCACCACCGCATCCGGACGCAACATTAAGCTTCAGGTCTATGTTGATCACGGAAACGAGGATAAGGTTCCGCATACCCTTGCATCGCTGAAACGCGCCATGCGCTGGGATGAAGAGACCTATGGACTCGAATACGATTTGGATCTTTTTATGATCGTGGCCGTAGATGCGTTCAATTTTGGAGCAATGGAAAACAAAGGCCTTAACATCTTCAACTCCGTCTATGCTCTGGCGAATCCCGACACAGCCACGGATCGGGACTTCCAAAATGTAGAAGGCGTTGTCGCCCACGAGTACTTCCACAACTGGACGGGCGATCGCATTACCCTCCGGGACTGGTTCCAGATCACGCTTAAGGAAGGTCTGACCGTCTATCGCGATGCTGAATTCACGGCCGATACATACTCTCGCCCCATCAAACGCATCGAAGATGCGCGAGATTTACGGGCAAGGCAATTTTTCGAAGATGCGGGGCCGAATGCCCACCCCATCCAACCGAAAGCCTATCAAGAGATCAACAACTTCTATACCAACACCGTCTACAGTAAGGGGGCAGAAATCATCCGCATGCTGAGCGTGCTTCTGGGGCAGGATGGATTCAAAAAGGGAATAGCTCGCTACGTGGAGCTTTTTGATGGCAAAGCCATTACCACCGAAGATTTTCTGTACGCTATGGAATCTGCCAACGGGGTGACGCTCCCACAATTCAGGCGCTGGTATCATCAAGCCGGAACCCCCGTCTGCCACATAACCGGACATCACGATGCCAACGCAACCACCTTTACGCTAACCGTCCAGCAAAGCTGCCCTCCAACAGCAGACGGCAGCCCAAAGGATCCCTTCTATTTTCCCATGACCCTTGGCCTGCTCGGCGCCGACGGGAACGACCTGCCTCTGACACTTCAGGGCGAAACAGACATGCCGTCTCTTACATCACAATCCCTCGTCATTTCCGAGCCGGAACATGTGTTCGTATTCACAGGCATCACGCATCCTCCAACGCCATCGCTTTTTCGAAATTTCAGCGCACCAATCAAAGTCACGTATAATTACACTCGCCAGGATCTGATCTTTCTGCTCCAGCATGACAGCGACGCATTCAATCGCTACGACGCCTCCCAACAACTTGCGCAAGCCTGTCTACTGGAAATGACAGAGGCACTGCAACAGGGCGAAACGCCCATTCTTGATGATGCCATACTGGATGCATACAGCGGGCTGATACAAGACGCCTCTGCGGATCCCGCCTTTTGCGCTCAGGTGCTAACACTGCCCAGCATTGCTGTTCTCAATCAAGAGTTGGACGTCTTTGATTTTGATAACACATTCCGGGCTCGGGAAACCTTCAAGAAGGAATTGGCGCAACGCTGCGCAGCAGCGTTAACAGCACACTACAAAGACTTCACGGCAGAACACTATAGCCTGGATTCGGCAGCGGCGGCAAAACGAACATTCCGAAATCTGTGCCTGGACTTACTGTCCTGTCTGGATGAGGGGACAATCGACTTAGCAAATGCACAATTCCACGGTGCCGACAATATGACCGACCGGATGGCGGCGCTGCGCATTCTTTGTGAGACAACCTCCCCACAGCGCGATATCGCCTTGGAAGCCTTTCGGGAACGGCATAAAGACAACTTTAATGTCACCAACAAGTGGTTCGCAGTGCAGGCCTCTGCGACACGCCGTCCCGACCTGCTGGCCGATGTCGTCGCGCTGGCCAAGCACCCTCTCTTCGATTGCCAGAATCCCAATCGCTTGCGCAGCCTCTATGGCGCCTATTCCAGCAACCTGCCGGCATTCCACAACGCATCGGGATACGGCTACCGGCTTATTGCCGATTTAACAATCAAAGTTGATGCTTTCAATAGTCAGGTCGCAGCCGGACTAGGCAAAACATTTAAACACTTCGGAAAACTCGATACAGAACGCCGAGCGCTAATGCGTACCGAACTGGAACGCATCATGGTGATACCCAACATTTCTGTGGGACTGCACGAAATCATAGCCAACACATTAAACCAATAACGCAAAGCCTAACCGAGTTTTCAAAAGCACCGGAATACACTCATGACAAAGACGTTCTTTGATGCACTAATGGAACCCATGGCGATTGTGGGGCTTATCGGTCAGGCCTGTTTCTTCTCGCGGTTCTTGGTTCAATGGATCGCATCGGAAAAGAAGGGTCGTTCGGTTATTCCGGTGATCTTCTGGTATCTATCCCTTAGCGGTGGCCTCCTGATACTCATCTATGCCATCTGGCGACAAGAACCCATCTTCGTACTGGGACAATCGGTCGGCGTCTTCGTTTATCTGCGAAACCTCATGCTGATCCACAAGAAGCGGAAAGAATAATATCAATGAAGATATCCATTGCTGCTAGCCTAACTTCATAACTCCGCTAGGGTTGTGTTGTCGTGCGATAGTGTAGGACAGGAGCCCGTGGTTTGAGCGCTGATTTTCACGCGCTCCCCGAATACGGGAAAGCACGTCCTACACGTTTTGTGGATAGCGAAAGCAGTCCGTCGTATGGTCGTTAACCATGCCAACGGCTTGCATGAAGGCATAACAAATCGTGGAGCCTACGAAGTTAAAGCCCAGTCGCTTCAGGTCTTTGCTCATCGCATCCGATTCGGCTGTGGTTATGGGGATGTCCATCATAGTCTTCCAGTGATTCTGCCGGGGGACACTATCTACATAGCGCCAGAGGAAGGCATCAAGCGAGTTATATTCCTCGACGATTTTCAGAACGCCACGCGCATTTCGGATTGCAGATTCAATCTTGAGACGATTACGCACAATACCGGCATCGGCCATCAACCGCTCAATATCGGGCGCCGCATAGGATGCAACTTTCTGGCAGTCAAATCCATGGAAAGCCTTACGGTAGTTTTCGCGCTTTTTCAGAATGGTTAGCCAACTCAATCCCGCCTGAGCCCCTTCCAGAATAAGCATCTCAAATAGATGCCGATCGTCGTGAGCGGGCACGCCCCACTCATCATCATGATACGCTCTATAAAGCGGATCGTCGCTGCACCATTCACATCGTGTTTTCATAACCTATCTTTCACCAGACCCCACCACAAGATCCACAATTAGCGGGTAGTGATCGGAGCCCACGGCTTCACCAATTCGTCTTCCCACAACGGACACATCGGGTGTGTGCAAACAGTGATCTATCGGTATTCGAAGCAGTGGATTGAAACTGGACCATGATGGCTGAACCCCAAACCCTTTTGTGCTGTCCATCAATCCGGATTGCTTCAGCAACCTTTTGAAATGATAGCTCCATGGCGTCATGTTGAGATCTCCAACAAGAATCAGAGGGACGTCACTTTCGATATATCCCAGCAACCCATCAAGCTGATCATTTCGTAACGCTGAATAATCTCGCCCCCAGGGCGGTAAGGGATGTGTTGCAACAACGGTGAGATTGGTAAAAGGAAGCTCGAGTGTTGCAATAATTGACGGCACTTGAGCCCGACCTATATTGATAATGTTCTGCTTTGCAATCGGGACCTTACTAAAAAGGCCAATTCCAAAATTATCAGAGCGCGGTTGAATGCAGGAATAGGGGTGGGTCTCAGAAAGCCACAACAAGTCGAACACCCACTGGAGGTTGATCTCCTCAAGGACAACAATGTCCGGTGTCGCATCTTCAATCACTCGTTTGACACGATCGGGATTACCACGTTCCGTATTCACATTTAGACACAGAACCCGAACTGAAGGCTCACAAGGCGCCACCACAGCAGATCCCCCCACATACAATGGAAAGACCACACCGGCATTGATGCCCGCAAAGACAACACAAAAAAGCGCCATGCGATGGCGGCGCGCCAAACCAAAGAGTACCCCAAGCGCAACAAGACAAACCATGTATTGCACACGAAAGTGAGAAAAGAGATCCAGGAACCACGAGTATTTTCCAAGAAAACCCATAAACGTTGCAGCACACCCGACAACACCAGCCGCAGAGAGCACCCCCCACAAACAGGGCCGTATATGAAACCATTTGCGAACCCAGTTTTTCATAACAACACCCCCCACACTGGAACGGTTTAAACAATACTTAGCCATCGTCACGGGCTCCCCGGAATACCGGGGAAGCCCGTCCTACAACATCGCAAGACAACACAACCTTGCAGGACGTGCTTTCCCGTATTCGGGGAGCGCGTGCAGCTTTACTCAAACCGCTCTAGCAACCCTTTCGCAACGCCTATGGCGCCGCCGTATCCAAAGCATACCAATTCCCGGTATCAGGATCGCCCCTGCAAATGCGGGCAAAAACGCATTGAAGTTGACCGAAAATGCGCCAATACCCGCATAGACTATCGAGATGCCGAGATTCGAAAGTGTTGTCAGCCAGAAGAACCGCCAGCGGGACATTCGGCCCAACCCGGCAAAGAGTACAGACATCTCGGCAATGACGGGAATCGGACGCGACAGAATAATGACCCAATCCCCATACCGCTCACGTAGGGATTCAAAATGGGACATAGACCGGTCGCCAACCATGCGCGCCACAAAGGGACGTCCAAGTGTTGCCGCAAGGACGTAACCAATAACACAGCTCACCACCATCCCCGCCCACGAGACGAAGGACCCCAGAAGAAAGCCAAGGAACAGACCACAAGCCGTACTGACAATACTAGAGGGTACTGGCAGGAGAATGTCAGACCCCAGCAACCCACCCAGAAGAAGCGACACCACTCCCGGGTGCCGTTGAGGACCCTCTAGAAATGCCGCAGTCCACGCATCTATCTGCGGACCAAATATCATAAAGGGCACAATAATCGCGGCCAGCGTTACCAACCCAATGACGGCCCATTTGAGACCGGAATGGCAGGGCACGGTGGCATCCAGAATTAATGGCTTATCAGCGTTTTTTGTCACAATGATTCTTCCAATACCCTCTTGCATATGGAACTCACGCCATGAACATGATCCTGTTTCTCATCACGGAAAGTCGTCGCGTCATACTTTCCCCTGTAGCATTGGCCGTCCCGGCCAATTCCAGTTGTAACAGCTCAACCGAGAGCACCCATCTTCACAATAACGTAGTATTCGGCATCCCCCAGCATCGCCGTCCCATCACTTGGCAGCACAGACGCAAGCGCCGAATCGGGGATCACCATCTGGTTGCCACCGAGTTCCTCAACGACAAGGCGGTCTGGCATAATCTTCGCAACGCCATGAATGGGGGTCAGCTTCACCGTCTCAGTGGCTGCATTCAAGACATCCATGCAGACCATACAAAAACGGACCCCATCAAGGTAGCCCAGCGCTTGCAATGGATGCCTCATTCAGACGGTTCTCCGCAATACGAACTCACACGACCGTGATCTTGCTTCGGGCGCAACAGAAGCCACGCTTAGAATCGGAACGATAGCCCAATGCTGACAACAGGATACCACTTGAAGCTTTCAATATCCTCATTGGCATCAGCCACCTCGATGGCAAGATTGTTATTAAGTTCCGTTTGTAGGGCCGCATTACTCGCCGTTGCGGTGGCGGTTAGCTCTGGCGTACCGTGGTACATTGCCCCAACATCAAGGGTCAGGTTAAAACGGCCACCGGAGTTGGCCGCATTGCCAAATCCAATCCCCACATAGGTAGCCATATCATCGAAGGTTAACGCCCCAAAAAGATCCTCCACCTCGTAATCCACGCCATTGAACTCAAACTCTTCGCCCGGGGTCACCGATGCCGTCACTTCGTTATCGTTCAGTACAACGCCTGCAGAAATTCGGAAATTGCCAGAGAAAGGATGCCAATCCAGCATCACTGGAATCGTCTGCAGGCTGAACTCTGCTAGATAACTGTTATCATCGTCGTCATCATAATCAGCGTCATCCGAATACGCATTGTATCCCACTCGCACGTTGAGTTGGTCAATGATGCCAACCGTGAGATCTGCCCCCCACCCCAATGTACCGACCTTCGCCGAGATCCCAACACCCGCCAGCACCGTCGAACTTGCCAGACAGACAACCAATAGCAGTATCCACCAACGCATGCGCTTCGCGTTGAACCCACAATCGAACTGACGCACTGCTGACTTCATTTTATCATGATCATTCATCATAAACTCTGCATTCCTCTTAAATCGTTAAACGCCTTGCCTGCCGACGAGATGGATAAGTTGCTCAAACGCTACTACGATTTCCGAATGGCGTCAACAATCGCACAGTCCTGACACGCACAGTCTGACTGGACATTCCCCATTTTTTGACGGTAGGTAGCGTAGGAGATCCCTCGACTTCGTTCGGGATGACAGTTTCCGCTTCTTGTCATGCCGAGCGAAGTCGAGACATCTCCGGCCTTTCTCAAAGACATCAAACCGCACTAGAAGCTATTGATTAGATCATAGTACTGGGTGATCGTTTCGATAGATTTCTGCGTTACCTGCCACAAAAACCAACTGAGCACAAGAATTGCAATTGTCAGTCCGATCTTCCAAGCCGGAGATGTTTGCGGTCGCCACCATATCAGCGGCAACGCTAAGGGACCCACGCAAAAAATGGAAATCACAATGAAGGACGTACGGAAGTACCACGGCACCTTCTCTTCGGCTACAGATGGTGGAGCGAATCCATCAAGAAACTCGCCACAATGTTTACACTTAATCGCCTCGTCCTGAATCTCCTCGGCACAAAATGGACACTTCTTCATTTCTTATCCCTTCAGCCCAAGTTTGCGGAACAACGATATGGCGGGACACCAGTTCGTAAAGGCCGACTGGAGTAGGTTGACGGCAATGAATACTGTGAACCAAATCCATTGGGGGTTAACCCAGTGTGTCAGCGCAAGGCTGATCAGAATCATAACACCTGCCATCAGGCGAACCGCTCGATCTACAGTCATGTTGGAGTCCTCCTTAGAAGCTGCATCGAAGCGATGCATACAGGTTACTGTTGTTTTCGAACTGATCCAGGAACGTATAGCTGTTCTTCCCCGCAAAGAAGTTGCCCCCCATCGCGCTCTCCCAACGATCTGAGATTTTGTAGGTCACCACAGGCTTTACGTAGACATCCTCATCCGAAGGAGAATAGCGCGTAAAGCAGCTCAGAATCAAATTCTGATTCATGAGCATGTATGTTATGCGTAGCGTCACCGTATGACGATCTTCATCGCGGGCCGTATCCGTCGGCATCTGCATGGACTCCATCGCGTCGATGGCATCGCTGTAATCCATCATGCGTTCGATATAGTATTGTACCCCTGCGGTTAGATTGTTCGCCACCTCCTGCTCGTAGCCCACAAGCGCGCGAGCCTCACTGTTATTAATAAAGGGGTCGTCGCCGGCGCGGTCATCGAGAGAGTCGTAGTAGCCGACTTCAAGGTTTGCAATACCACTTCCAAGGGGACCTCGCACACTGCCACCATAGACGGCTAGTGCCGGGAAGAGCCATTGCCCGGTCGTCGGGTTCACACCCCCCGGACTCTTCCAGAATCCACGGTAACCGTAGAGGGCAACCTCATAGGAACCAAGGCTGCGATAGATCCGGGCTGCGATTTCATCATCTGCAAAAGCGCTGTCCGGGCAATCTACATCGAGAACAGAGTTCTGCCCCACCACGGATTGGCCGTTCCAGTAAGAGATGCGTTCACCCATGATATGACGATCTGGATCGAATTGCGGCGCATAAGCAATATCAATGCTGGCAAATGATGGAAACAGACTAACGAACAGGGCATCAGAGGGCGCTTTCAGATACTCAACATCACGGCCCAGAAAGAAAGACTGCCAATCTTTTGGGAAGAGGTCATTGATGAAAACCAGATCGCCTGTTCCCCAGGTAAGCACCTGTCGCCCGACCTTAACGTCCATCCAGGACAACGGCGTAAATAGAACGTTAGCGAGACGCAGATCGAAATAGCCGTGCCCCGTGGTAAGATTCACATAGTCTAGGCTATCGGTCAGATCATCATAGAGGAGATCGGTTTTGACCGTTGCCGTAAAGAGATCGTGATTCCAAGTGGAGTCAAGTTGAAGCCGGAGCTCATTGAGAGATAGATCGTCCTCAAAGGGATCCGTTTGCGTTCGCGTTCCAAGGCGATATTCTGCAAACCCGTGAATGTCAACTCCCGCATTGCTCAAGGCGTCCAAAGGGCCCGCACCTGCTGAGATCATTCCGAGCGCCATTGCTAACGTGGCTATTCCAGTCCATTTTAATTTCCTATTCATACAATTCTCCTTTTTCTGCCGGGGTTTCTGTCAAAAGCATTTCACTCTTAACACCATTAACACTCTGCTTAATAGGAGTTACGACACATTCGCCATTCTCCCCCGTTTTCCCACATTTAATCGCACACTTTGTCGCTTTCTTACTCGTCACCCTTACTGTTATGTAGCCCCGTCAAGACACTTTACTACCTCAGATCGACATTCTCT
>CAZNWT010000007.1:62362-69808 GCA_964576795.1 uncultured Victivallales bacterium | reverse complement strand
CCTCGAACAATCTGAGCTTGTTCATAGGTCGAACTGGATCCCGTGAACGGTTACAATTACGTTTAAACGACCTTGCCAGATTGTTTTTCCAGCCGCGCCACTATATCATCTCGGAGGCGATCCACAAACGTCATCGTGTACGCCACCACATCCTCTGCCTCCCCCGTCACCAACGGGGTAAGATCCATTGCCCATGATAGCGCCTCACATGTGTCAGCGGCATGGGACTCATAAAATGTTGCATTCGCCATACGACGCCCCATAACAGCAGCATCATATCGCTTTCCACCCACGATTTGTGAGTCAAATACACCCGAAAGTGCGGCCGCAAGATTAGGGTGAGAATCAACAGGTAACACCTGCTTATCCTCATCACAAAGCCAGTCCAGCGAACGCCAAATCTCGCACCCAAGAACCAGACGGGGCCGAAGGGCTTCAGGAAGCTGCCGAAGTGCTTGTATAGACCGCATCATGACCGCGACGTGCGTATCATGCTTATCAGCGGGATTGTGGAGGTAAACGACCTCAGGCTGCGTTATTTTGAGAATTTTAACCAAATCAGCAACGACGCAATCTTCAGAGGGATCTTTGACAATCGAACTGGGGTAGCCTAATTGAAACTGACAGCCATACTCACCAATAACCGCAGCCTTGCGCTGCTCTTGGCGACGCGTGGCCATCATGTCTTCATTGCTATAATCAGCATAAAGCCCTGTTCGAGAACTGCCCGCACCATTGGTGACGACTACTCCTGCAAACCAGCGATCTTTGCGACCAAAGCACTCAGCAATGCCATGATACGCCATAAACTCCTGATCATCCTGATGGGTACCAATACATAGGTGTGTCGTGCGGGCTAGCGCTTTCGGATGTGCACACCCATCTGGCACAAAACAATCCGCATCACTGTTTTTGAATTCGATCATGATATCAACAACTCCTTACACGTTTGAACCTAACGACGGAAGACTCGCCGCCGCAATAGCCTGCCCATGTCGCTTCATCTTTTCATCTGGCATCGAGATATTAATCTGCTCACACAACTGAGGAAACGCAGCGTCAAGAACCGACTCGGCAGTACGAATGATAATCTGACCACCCTCACCCGAGGTGACACGCCCCAGCAACAGGAGTTGCTTGATCTCATAAAACTCGGCATACCAAGCAAGGCTGTAACCAAAGTAAACCCCAATCGTCTCATAAATTTTCGCCGCCCGCAGATCCCCTTCCACCATAAGCGCCTGCACGTGCTCCAGCCGCGCGGGCAACGGCATCGCATCATCGACCTCAATACCTGCCAAAGGCATCAGTCGAGCAACCGCCTGCTGAGAGAAGTACTGAACCCCGCACCCCCCATCACCAGACCACTCGTCCACCGGCGCATCGTCACGATAGTCGACAGGACAAAATGCAAGTTCATTGAGCCATGAGGTAATATGCCCGTCTATGTCACAATATCCGCCTGCCAGACTAGTCCCCATGGCAATGCCGAGAACGCCCCCATCATTCAGTGACATGGCACCGGCAAGAGCCGTGACTTCACCATCATTGACAACATCAAAGGGAACATTGTCCCACGCTTCCTTGACCCGCTGGAACATCGGACGCACAGTCGCGTCAAAGTCCTCCGCCGAAACACCACGAAATAACGAAGCCACACGCGGTTCATTGTTCACATAGACACCTGCAGCGCTGCCTCCAATCGCATCCACGTGTGGAAGATGTTCGGCAGCCAGTTTCAGTGAATCCATAATCCCTGTGTAGTGATACTCGGGATCGGCTTCAAAGTAGGGATCCCATTTCACTTCTTCAGAGAAAACCACTTTGCCGTCAATCACCGCGGCACACTTACGATCGCTACCGCCCAAATCAAACCCGATTCGGCATCCATCAAGGTTACGCCCCAATGCAACGTTGGTCTCATTTGCAGTAGGAAGCTCATCAAATGCGCATGAAACAACCGTCATGGATTCAAGAAACATCCGTTGCCCCATAATGTCATAGTCGAAGGCTCTACGACCAGAGGCACTATATATCTCAGCAATCTCAGCGGCAATCTCTGGATTTCCTGCGAGGGTCAGTTGACTCCCCCCTCGACTCCACAACATAAACTTGAGCAACCGTTCGACATAACAAATATTGAGCCCCACATTCTCTCCAGTGTGTGAAAGAACACGCGTTTTCATCGAATATACAGAACCATCAGGTCGAGAAAGCGCGATGCCAAAAGCTTCGCTTTCGGCATCAGCTTCGCACCGCTCTCGATAGGCACGGTTCCATAGCACCGCAGGAACAAACTCAGGGTCCAGTATGGGGCGGATCAGGATCTCAATCTTCATGGCTCTAAATCTCCAATGTTTTGAAATACTGTAGAGAACGTCCAACTCACCATAAAGGTAATTAATTTACCATTTCCGCCTACTTCTTAACACTATTGACTGAAAGCAAAGCATTTGACAGTCTCAACTGCATGACAAGCCAATCTGGACCCGAACAAAGCCTGAAACTACCAGAACCCAAGGACTATTTCCGCGGAATCGGCCAGACCACTCTGCCAACTCCCACCAACATACTTCTCTTTCTCCGAACCACACGGCACACGCTTCAGCAGGAAGCACTCCAGAATCGCTCTCACCACCGCTTCGTTCTCGCCCTGAACCTGTCAACGCAGGGGCATGTACATGCGGACAACCGGGTCCTGCCTTTCGCTCCAGGACAAGCATTGTTGATTCTCCCTTACCAATTCCACCACTTCAGCCAGCTTGCCCACGCCGAGTTGCAGTGGCTATTCTGCACATTCGAGTTGACCCCCAGCACATTCCTTGAGCCGTTGCGCAATCGCGTCATTACGGTCGGCGATCAATCCCTGCATGATCAACGTTCGCTAGTGGCTGCATGGATACGCGGAACGGCATCAGATTGGGCTGAGGAGATTCAGGAGACGAAGTTACAGTCAACACTGCTACAGTTCCTACTCTCGCTTAAGCAGGACGTGCAGAGCTCGGCTCAGGATCTACCACCAGCGCCTCGCGACACACTACTGAGAAGAATAAACCACCTCATGTCCGAGCGACACGGACGCCCCATCGTTACCGCCGACATTGCTGGCGAGATGAACATCTCCGAGTCCCGGCTACGCGCCAAATTCATTGCCGCAGCAGGAATTCCGCTTGGCAGCTACCTTCAGAACTACCGGCTCAACCGCGCCATGGCACTACTGCGCACCGGCGATTTACCGATCTCAGAGATTGCAGAAGAAGCAGGGTTCGGATCACCACAGGCCTTTAGTCGACTGTTCCGAAATAAGATCGGTCAATCTCCCCGCGCCTATCGCCAAAATGCGCCACATTACTATTGACCGCATGCTAAAGTCTTTTTAGGCGTCAACAGTTTGAATGGCACCCACATGTTAGATTCTCGAATCACTTCCGCTGGCGCTTCAACCAGAAATATTGATCCTTAACTGGCCAATTGGGTAAGTCGGACATTCGTCAGGACGAGCAGCCCAACGCCTGTTCTATCTGCGGAACCAAGTCGTTGACATGATACGGTTTCTGAATATGAGCAAGAGCACCTCATCCAGAATTTTTTGTGTGCTGCTGTCTAAACTGTAGCCCGTGCCTTGTCCGTGGTGATGGATACAGTACTGTTTAAACAGCTCTAGAACCAGTGGAGCCAGTAGCTCTCATGCGTTGGGAATGCTCCACTCCATCCCCAGTCCACAGGACCACCAAACTGCATCTGTCCATCGGAGCTTTTCAGAATAAACCAATTCTTAACACCGTCATGGGGCCAATAAACAGCGATATCTGTGATCCCATCGCCATCATAGTCACTGGGCACCGGAATGGTTTCGTTCCAGCCCCAGTTCAGTTGGCAGGTCCCCCCCCCACTATAGCGAATATACCAGTTCCCGCCTTCGGGCCAGTAGACCGCAATATCGGTCATACCATCACCGTCATAGTCACCGGGCACCGGAACCACTTCGCTCCATCCCCAGTCCACAGGACCACCAGACTTCATCTGGCCATCGGAGCTTTGCAAAATAAACCAATTCTTAACACCGTCATTAGGCCAATAAACAGCGATATCCGTGATCCCATCACCGTCATAGTCGCCAGGCACCGGCACAGTCTCAGACCAACCCCAGTTCTGTTGGCGGGTTCCTCCGCCACTATAGCGAATATACCAGTTCCCGCCTCCGGGCCAGTAGACTGCAATATCGGTCATACCATCACCGTCATAGTCACCGGGCACCGGAACCACTTCGCTCCATCCCCAGTCCACAGAACCACCAGACTTCATCTGGCCATCGGAGCTTTGCAAAATAAACCAATTCCTAACACCGTCATGGGGCCAATAAACAGCGATATCCGTGATTCCATCGCCGTCATAGTCACCAGGCACCGGCACGGTCTCAAACCAACCCCAAGCCTGCTTGCGCATTTCAAAGGTGGTACTCTCACGGATATACCATAAGCCCCCCTCGGGCAAGTAAACGGTCAAGTCGCTGCGCCCGTCGCCGTCAAAATCGGCATAGGGCACGCGGTCGGCACGCACACGGAAGGTAACCTCCACGGCAGACGCCGCCAACCAGTCAGCATTGCCTGCCTGCGTGGCCTCCAGGGTCACTAGGCCATGGGCGACGTAGCGCAGGATGATCGGACTGATCGGCGCGATCGGTCCGATCACACTCTCGCCCCCCGAAACCACAGAAAAAGACACCGGAAGCCCGCTCGAGGCGGTCGCCGAGATTAGCGTCTCGTTGGTCACAATCTGCATCCCTGGGTTCGGAAATGTGATCGTCTGCGAGGCTTTTGCTGTTTGAACCGTGCCAGTCGCCGAGGTAGCGAAGTACAAATCGTCCTGCGCCTTGGTCGCCACCACGGTTACGGTGCTCGTGCCAGAGGTCACCAGCAGGTTCGTGTTGCCCACGATCTGCCCGAGGCCACTACTGACCACGTAACTGACACTGCCCGTGCCGCTGCCACCGCTTACAGACAACGCATTGACCGATCCATAGACCTGCGGACTAACCGGCGTAAACACCAGCGGGCCCTGTGCCGTGCGCAGGTATTCAAACGCATTGGTCATCACCGTCTCGCCGTAGCTCGTGGAGTACACCCGCACGTCACCGAGCAAGCCGGAGTTGGAAGCTCCGGCGACTACCACGACCTGCGACATGGACTGGCTGACGATCAAATCCACCGACACTCCTGCCAGCGTCACGTTGGTGATGTCGCCATTTCCAAGGTTCGTGCCGCTGATGACCACCTCATAGTTGCCGGTCCAGGAACCGCTGGCAGGCGTCAGCCCGCTGATCTCTCCTGCCGGGTTGTAGGTATAGGCGTCCGACAGCGTGATCTCGCCGGTGTCGGTCTGCACGATAATATCCACAAGCCCCACGTTCGTGGCAGCAGACATCACAATCGTGAACCCGTTCGTCCCGCTGTCCACCAAGTCCATAACGTCCACCCCGGCCACCACCACATTCGTGATCGTGCCGAAGAATCCGTTGCTCACCACCACACTGTTGCCACCTGCATATGGACCGTTATCCGGGATCACACAGAACACCTTCACGACATTGGTCGCAGCAGGCGCCGGGTTATAATTGGCATCCCCAGCCTGCGAGGCCACAACCACCACGGCACCGACTCCGGTAAAGCTCAGGTTCGTGTCGCCGAAAATCTCCCCGGGGCCATCATCGACAACAAACGTGATGGCGTTGCCCGAGCCACCACCAGTCGCGGAAAGCCCGTATGTCGCGTTCTCAGATTGGGGGGGGATCGCCGGGAAACTGATCGCTTGATCAGCCTTGGCAATAAACAGCGTACCGGTTCCTGTGCCAGAGTAGTTGGCATGGTTTACCGTGCCGGTGACGGCATAGCTGTCAACCAGAACCGGGGCATTCGTGACACCGTCATATGTGATGTCCACCGGCAGCCCGGCCGGCGTTGTCGTGGCGGATGCATACCGAGCCGTTCCGTTATAAGTCTGGGACAAATCCCCTAGCACAACTGTTGCCTCGGCCCTGCCAACGGTCAGCGCGACCACGTAGACCTGTGGCGAGTTGGTGGCATTGGCTGCAAGGGTCACCAGCGCAGAGTACATGCCAGCCGCAATGCCGGAGAGATCGACGGCGTTGGTGATCGCCACAGTCCCCGCCAGCGGCACGCTGCCGCAGCTAGGCAGCACGCTGAGCCAGTTGCTGGCACCCGCACCGTAGGCAATGGTGTTGGTCCAAGTAAAGGCACTGACGCCCACGTTGGTCATGCCGAGCATCTGCGGCTCGGGGTTTCCTCCCGCAAAGGTACCCGTGAAGCTAAGCGCATTGGTCGCCAGAGAGATGCCGCCGCCGAGGCCAATACCAACCACGTTAACCGTGTAGGGCGAGTTCGTCCCGTCAAAGCTGAACACGAAGCTGGCTGTGTTGCTGCCGCCCAGCTGTGGGTCGAAGACCGCGGTCAAGTTCGTAGCCGCGCCTGAGGCCAGGGTCGATGGCACATCCAGCAACGTAAAGCTCGTTGCCTGCATCCCATTGGTCTCATACGTCCCCATCGTCAGCGTGGCGTTGCCTGTGTTGGTGATGGCAAAAACGTTGGTTGCCGTATCGAGGCCAAAATGCGTGCCGTTGGCAAGCTGGAAACTTGCGCTACTTTCTACAACGGCACCGTTGGTGCCGAGGACGGCGAGTTGCGGGCCAACCACAGCAAAGCTGTTGGTCACCGTCGGGGCTACCTCGTAGTCCGAACTTCCAGCTTGGTCCGCAGTCAGAGTTACCATCCCGTAGCCGGACATCGTCAGACTCGTCGGACTCGTCAGATTCGCCGGACCGCTGAACACCGCGAACGTGACCGTACCACCACTCGAGGCCGTCGCAGAGAGCGCCACCGTATTCGTCCAGAACTGCGTTCCCGGATTGTCGAAGCTAATCGCCTGCGAGGCCTTGGTTATCGTGAGCGTACCGGTTCCTGTGCCAGAGTAATTGGCGTGGTTTACCGTACCGGTGACGGCATAGCTGTCAACCAGAACCGGGGCATTCGTGACACCGTCATATGTGATGTCCACCGGCAGCCCGGCCGGCGTTGTCGTGGCGGATGCATACCGAGCCGTTCCGTTATAAGTCTGGGACAAATCCCCTAGCACAACTGTTGCCTCGGCTCTGCCAACGGTCAGCGCGACCACGTAGGTCTGCGGCGAGTTGGTGGCATCGGCTGCAAGGGTCACCAGCGCTGAATGCATGCCAGCCGCAACACCGGAGAGATCAACGACGTTGGGGATCGCCACAGTCCCCGCCAGCAGCACGGTGCCGCTGCCCGGCAGCACACTGAGCCAGTTGCTGGCACCCGCGCTGTAGGCAATGGTGTTGGTCCAGGCGAAGGCACTGTCGCCCACGTTGGTCATGCCGAGCATCTGCGGCTCGGGGTTTCCTCCCGCAAAGGT
>CAZNWT010000007.1:0-62262 GCA_964576795.1 uncultured Victivallales bacterium | reverse complement strand
GTTGCCTGCATCCCATTGGTCTCATACGTCCCCATCGTCAGCGTGGCGTTGCCTGAGTTGGTGATGGCAAAAACGTTGGTTACCGTATCGAGGCCAATGAGCGCCTCGCCGAAGTGCGTGCCGTTGGCAAGCTGGAAACTTGCGCTACTTTCTACAACGGCACCGTTGGTGCCGAGAACGGCGAGCTGCGGGCCAACCACAGCAAAGCTGTTGGTCACCGTCGAGGCTACCTCGTATTCCGCGCTTCCAACTTGGTCCGCAGTCAGAGTTACCATCCCGTAGCCGGACATCGACAGACTCGTCGGACTCGTCAGACTCGCCGGACCGCTGACCACCGCGAACGTGACCGTACCGCTACTTGAGGCAGTCGCTGAGAGCGCCACCGTATTCGTCCAGAACTGCGTTCCCGGATTGTCGAAGCTGATCGCCTGCGGGGCCTTGGTTATCGTGAGCGTACCAGTTCCCGTGCCATAGTAGTTGGTGTAGTTGACCGTACCGGTGACGGCATAGCTCCCCACCAGAACCGGGGCATTCGTGACACCGTCATACGTGATGTCCACCGACACCCCAGTCGGCGTAGTCGTAACAGAGACATTCCGAGCCGTTCCGTTATAAGTCTGGGACAAATTTCCTAGCACAACTGCTGCCTCGGAAACTAGCGTCTTTATACCGTAATCAGGATCAGTTCCCCTTAACGTGACCCACCCAATATTCGCACCCCAGGCATGACCCGAAAACTCTCCGTTGGAGAAATTGATCGCCGGTTGGCCGTACACCTGCTCGAAGTTGATCCAACCCACGTTCTCGCCCCAGGCATAGCCCGAAAGCTTTCCGTCCGCCGCCACGTTCACACCCCAATTGTTGCTGGTGGTGCTCGTGTAGGGCCCGCCCCCGGCACTACCCATCACGATCCAACCGATGTTCTCGCCCCAGGCATGGCCCGTCAAGTAGCCGCTGATACCGTCAAAATGCACCGTTATTCCACCGTTCGTTGGCGCGGCGTTGACCCAGCCTATATTCTCGCCCCAGGCGTACTTGCTGGCCGGATCAATGTTACCAGTCGCCCACGCGCAGGGAAAAGCCAAAAAGGCCAATGCAAGCAAAGTCGCGGATAATCCTACCCTCATCTTGCGTTCAGTCATTGATCTCATCCTTTTCCATATATACATCCAGGTCATACGCATCCCGATAATCGGCAAATCATCTTCATTGTCCGCCGCGGACGGGCCATACATACTGCGTGCCTTCCTTAAGGGCGAAGTACACGTAGCTGAAGTCCAGGGCCACGGTCCACGCGAAACCCGTATCGTACACGTCCGTAGATGCCGACCAGTAGATCTCCGACTGGACGCCCGTGAACGGATGCCCCGTCGGCAGCGCGGGATTGGATCGCCCAAGGTCGATCAGACTATACAGTTCTTTGGCGTTCGGCAGCCGCCAGTCGGTGTAGTCGTAAGTTCCCGCTACCGAATTCATATTCGTGCAGTAGTCGATCGCGGCGCTCCAGTTCAGAGTGCCTCCGGGCAGGTTCGCATTCTTTGTCCACATCAACCCCGTCAGGTTGTCCGTCACCGTCTCGTCACCGTGGTCCGTGAAGCGCGGATTTGGCAAAGCGACGCCTTTTTCCAAGTCGCCGTCGTCCCCCGCCCGGTAACTCGTCGTCTGCCCCGTCTTCGGCACGCCAGCAGTGGCGTTGGTATATACGAGTGTCCCGCCTTCGTGCGTGCCCGTTATACCGAATATCTCAACATCCTTCCTGATGTTCCCCGCCAAAAGGGTTGCGTCCCCGTTCACCTTGCCCGTGCCGTCGTGATAGCCCTGCGTAATCGTCTTCGCCGTCGGCCCGGGCGTCACATTCTGCTGCCCGATCTCCGCCATCGTACCGGTCAGGCCTGCTTCGCCCGTCTTCGAGAAGGTTGCACCAGCCAATACCAGCGCCGCCGTCGCGTTGCCCGCGGCCTCGACAACCGTGCCCGTCACACCGAACACCTCAACACCCTGTCTGATGTTCAACGCTGCCAGGTCAGAATCGACAAGCACCAGATCCGTTGCCTGATAATACCCTACATTCACCACCGTGGTCGTGGCTGACAGTGCCTGCGGCGACACATACATTTCGACCAACTGATAGGTCGCATCCTGCTTATCGTAAATATCCTTCAGCGTCTTCATCGTCTCCCCCGGAGACCCCGGAGGGGTCAGAGTGCCCGCCACTACCCCGCCAGCCGCCAGCACAACCGCGAGAATTGCTCCCATTCCAAACCGATACCCCTTACACATGCCGATCTTCCTTTCTCATTTCTTACTCCAAATTGTATCTACCCCTACGGCCTCCCATCCAGTCTACCCCATTTCCGCTACCGCAGATGAAGCAGACGCGCTGCACTCCCGCGCATGCTTCATGGCAGGGAACCGGAGAGGCGGAACCCGCAGATATAGTTGCGGGACGACGGGATGAGGCTGAACCGATAGGCGGAACGACAAAAACTGGCACTGTGGTTCCAGCTCCCGCCCCGCGCCACCCGGAACGAACCCGACGCCGCACCTACGGGATCCTCCACCCCAGGGGACTCATCCGTATACCAGTCCAGACACCACTCAAAGACATTGCCGTGCATGTCATGCAGCCCCCACGCATTAGGCAGGCACGTGCCTATCTTGGCCGTGCCGCCATCCGTGCTGACATCCGGATTCGAGGAATAGCCGCCAGGATGGTTGTAATAGTACCGTCCCACCTCCGACATGTTCGGGCAGTCGTCCGAGGCTGTCAGGTTCTTCCCACGGTTGAGTGCCATCGTTGTTCCGGCCCGGCAGGCATACTCCCACTGCCCCTCCGTCGGCAAGTCCAGTGCCGAAAGCCCCGTCCTGGCACGCAGTTTACCCACAAACGAACCAGCCCCCACAGCGCTCGACTGTGGCCAATTTGTACTGATCGGTGCGTTACTGTCCGCATCCTCCCTAATGTCGTGATAACTGACTTTCTCCACCGGCCTGCTGGCGTCGTAACTGGCGTTATTAAAGTAGCTCGGTTTGTTTCCCATCACCAGCTCCCACTGCCGCTGCGTGACTTGAAAAACCCCCATATAGTAGGCCTGCGTCAGCGTCACTTCGCGCAGCGTCTCGTTGCTCTCCCGCGCCAGTTCGTCCGCCGGCGAGCCCATCATGAATGTACCCGCCGGGATCAGGCGCATGATCAACCTGTTGGTCTTGTATGTGTCATCAAAAAGGCTTCCTGGTATCTCATTCGCACTACGATAATAGACCACGGGATAGTTGGTGGCGTCAGCGCCTCCAGAAAGATCGACGACAAGATAGTCTTGTACCGCGTTCGTTCCTGTTGCCTCATACGTTCCATTCACACCGAATATTTCCACATCCTTCCTGATGTTCTCGGAAACCAGATTCTCATCCACAGCACTCAGCGTAGTGGCCTCGTAGTAGCCAGCATTGACTACCGCTGTCGTGGACGAAAGCGTCTGAGCCGACAAAATGGTATCCAATTTCAAATCGGTGTCGACCTGTTTCTGGTAGATCTCATCTAGCGTATACATCGTCGGCGCCGGTGCATTCGTGCCCGCCCATGCGATGCCTGCGAACAACATGCCCACGGTCATTGCCATCGTCATCATCCATGGTCTTGTTGCCTTCATCGTTGCGTCTCCGTTTCTCATTTTGGCATCCATAACAGGTTCCATCAGGGTAATGCGTTGATCCACTGGCCATGCAGGGCACTGGAAATGCGGTTTTGCGCGAGCGCATCATCGAGACCGCGCCGCCAAGCGATGCGCAGCGCCTGCTGACGCGCCACCGTCACCTCAGCGGACAGCAGCCCCGCCATTTTCAGGCGCTCGGCGCGGATGACAGAGTCGCGGAGAAATTCCAGCCGCTGGGCCAGAGTGGCTGGCAACGGGATCGGTTTACCGGCAGCAAGCAGCAAGCGCTCCTGCTCAGCCGCAGGGAACGCATTCAACGCAACGGTCCGGATCATGCCGTGATCCGCGCGAATGGAAACCAAGCTGTTGGTGAATCCGGTCACCGTGCCGACGAGCACTTTGCCGGTGCTGTTGGTGTAGGATTCGTCGCCGGCCATTCCGGACGAAACCAATGCCGCCAAAAGAGCTGCCGACAGAATTATACGGGCACGGTTCCTGATCATGGCGTCAGCGCTCCGACGGTGCTGATACGTTGCATGGTGAAGCTGCCGTCAGCATGAATCGTCACTTCCCGCCGGAGTCCAGTGAGCGACCAGCGGCAGGTGCCGCGGAGCTTCTCGGACGAATCCCAGACGGCAATGTCCGCCGCATCGCCGGACCACGCGAAGGACAGGACGTTGCTCACGGAAAAAGTCTCCGGTTTGACAGTGCCGACGTAGTTGGTTGGATTGTCGCCGGCGGGTGCCGACGTCGTGAAATCCCATCGAAGTCCGTCGTGATCAGGATGGTAGGCATGACGGAAAGGATTAGAGCGATCACCGGCGGCGACCACGAAGGAAAACTCCGCCTGCTGCCGGAAAGTTCCTGAATCGTGCGCCACCTGAAGGTTGTCCACACCCATGTCCACCGTGCTGAGGCGCATCACGCTCGCACCACTCGGGATTGCAGCGTCGGACAGATGCAGGGCCACATGCGCCGCGCCATCCCCATCTATCGACGTAGCGATCAAAACCCGTTGAAGCAGCATCATGTCGCCATTCGAATCCACGTGCAGGATGGCGCGTAACGCCATCGTGCCGCCGGACGCCACGCTGATGATATTGGTGTAGGATATGACTTGGCTAACCTGGTTCATCTTCAGATCCGCCAGCCAGAGGCCCGCCGGCCACGCCGCCTTTTCAAGCGGGTCGATCTCGGCGCTGATGGCGGACACCGGGACACGCGCACGGAAATACGACCCTCCATCCATATCGCTCACCGTGAGGAGGCCGGCACGCTTGGCTCCCGCCACGCCGCTGAATTGGGCGCGGTCAATTGCCAGAACCAGTGCCCAGGTCTCCCCCGCATCCAGAGTCTTCGTCATCACCGACGGCACACTTTCCCATGTGTTCGACGAGGTTTTATAGAGCATTTTCAGCAGCGGCGGCTCCAAAACCACATTCGGGCCTTGCGATCGCCTATAGGCGATAGACACCGTGCGGTTGCTCGACGCATCATTGCGTATACTGAAGTCAGCCATGGAGAATTCCTCACCAAAATTCACGCCGCCAAGCGGGGAAAGATAGAGCGGTCCAGCCCAGTCGTCGATTTTGGTCGAATCCATGACCAAAACGGCTCCATCCTTGACGGTTCCCGCATCCAGAAGTCCCATTTTGGCAGGATTTCCTCCGGTTATCCGTTGGACGCTCGTATAGCCGTTAGTCAACCCTTTTAGGTAATCGGCGGTGGAAATCGACGTCCCCTCGGACATGGAAACACCGAAGAAATTCAGCGACGTCTCGCTTAGACCCACTGTGGCTTGGCGCCATGCCATTCGCTGCACGCATGGGGTTCCATAAACCGTGGAGACGTAGGGCGCACTGGCAAAGCACACGTAGATCCGGTCGCCGGCCATGTTCTTCAGCGTCGACACGTCGTCGAGATCGCGATGCCAGACCAGATAGGCGGCGGAAAGCGTGGGCTCGGTGGACACGTCCGTCGAATACTGTGCCGTCCGCAGGAAGGACGCACTGTCATACAGGCTCACGTCATCCACGGGCCAAGCGGCGAAAAACGCGTTTGCCGTCGTTCCGGGATCCACGTGGAGATAGAACGCATTCCAGCCCGCAACCAGATTGATCGTCTGGGAGATCACCTGGGCTTTGGTGGTTACAGCCATGAATAGCAGCCCCATCATAATTATATATTTTTTCATAAGCAACCCTCTCGCTCTCCTGACCATTCCCTATTGCACGCGCAGCCGGAAGTAAGTGCGCATCCTGGTGCCGGCGTCCAAATACAGCGTGACATTGCCTTCCTCCTCCACTGCCGTGGGTGAAATATAGGTTTTGGATACCGGCACATCCGGCGCATCCACCAGACGGAACGCTTGATTTTCCCATTGGGGGTCTCCGGTCAAGTCGTCGACGACCGCCACCGAATAGGTGCGCCCCCGCATGGCGTAGAACCGGATGACCACGCGGCTGCCCTGGATGTCAATGGTCGGCCCAAGGTCGTCCATAAAATTGATTGCAAAAACCTCGGCGGCGCTCAGCGGATCAGTGCCCGCGATGTATTCAGCGTAGTTGGAGACGCCGTCACCATCATAGTCTGACGCGGGGCCATACGGGCTGTAAACGCCCTCGCTCTCGAACCGCAGGGATTCAATCATCGACTCATACTCGTCGGCCACACCGTTCTCGTTCGAGTCGTAGGCCAGCACGATGTCGGCCATGGTCACGGTGCCGGGATTGCCAACCGGCTCCTGCGGGGTGATCTGTAGCCCCGTCCACAACATTCTCCCGTCGTCCACCTCGATGAGGATCGGGTCGCCGGCGACCGCCGTCTGCGCCGTCCGGACGGAAGCCATCGGCACGGGAAGCACGTAATTTCGGGAAGAACTCTCCGAGGTGATAACGGAGGCACGGGCCAGCAGCACGCTGTTGGTGTTGCGGGCATACACCGTCACGCCGCTGGCATACGGAACGCGCATATAATTCATGACGCGCCCGGCATAAGTGAACGGGGGCATGGCCACGGTATTCGCGAAGACCACGCCCGGGCCGATTGCAACAATAAGAACCAAGACCAGTATTTTCTTCATTTCTTGCTCCTGCTCCATGCACTTAATGCGTTGTCAATTTCCCGAATTGGAATAGGTCCTCAAGCCGATCTGGACGTCGCGGACGGGCAGTTGATCCAGACTTCCGTCGCGGTTGAAATCCCGGCCTCGGATAAAGGTCGTCAGCGCGGACTCGCGGTCGGTGCCCAGGGCCACGGCGGGAATGATCAGGACCCAGTGTGTATTCCACACCGAGCGCCCGATGAGCCGCTTGCTGGCAGCCTTGATGTCGTCGCCATCCGATGCTGCTATGGAGGCGCGGAAGGACGGATAGCGGCGAATGGTGATAACCCCATTGGTGACGCCCGTCAGACTGTTGTAGATCGACGTCCAGTCGGCGCTTGCCAGGCTCTGACTGCCGATGGCGAAAGGCACCGGCATGACCTGATCCATCACATGGTAGTCCAATACGGTGCCCAGGTCGCCTGGATCGCGCATGCGGTCCGTACCCAGCGGCATCAGATAGACCACCGGCGTCTGCGACAAAGCTGGCGTACCGTCATAATCCGTTGACAAGGCGTTGTAATCCACGAATTGGATGCCAGCCGCCGCGATTTTGGTGGCGAAATAGGTCGAGTCGTAGGCCGAATCACCGCCCGCCAGATCCAACCCGAAGAGGTTCCTGGCGGCTTCGATCGTCGTGGAGAACGGTATGACCAGTCCCGGTTCCTTCGCCTGCGTTGGGCTAAACGCCTGACAGTAGCGTTTGAATTCGGGCAAGGCGAGCAGATCGTCCACCCAATGTTTCGAGAGTTCCAGGCTCCACGCCGCATCGCCCGCCGCGCCTGGCAGGATGCGGAACAGTCCCTGGCGCAGCGAGAACCACGTGGTGTATGGCTGCGGATTGTTGATGCCAAGGCGCGGCTTCAGTACCAGCCAGTTCGCCTTCATGCGGGCTAGGATGTCGGACAAGCCCGGATCGCCGGTTTCCCCGCCCAACATCGGTTCGTCGCCGTTCAGGACGCCCAGCGAGCGGGACGCGACAATGGATCCGAGGAAATCGGCACCAGCCGCGGCATCGGCCGTCAGCCGCCCCGTCTCGTAATCGTAGGCCTTGGCCGCCAGCCATGTGTACTGTTGCGCCAGGTCGAAGCCCATGCCGTAGCGGGCCAGCGACTCATTCTGGTTCAGGCGGAAGAACATGTCGCTGTAGCGGGCCTTGGTGAGAATGGACACGGCCTGCGTCCGCGTCTTGGCGCGCGCCTCAAGGAGGCGCTCGCCTTCGGCCAAGATCGTATTCATCTGTTCGAGGGGTTCCTGTAAGGCCCCCCAGGCGTTGTTCAATTCATAGGCGGATTCGGCATGGGCCTGGATCGCCGCGCGGGCCGTGGCCGCCAGCCCGGAGACCGCATCGCCGTATCCACTCAGCGCAGCGTCCATCTCGGCTGTCAGGGAGTCGAGCGTCACCGAAAATTCCTGATAATTGGCAGCCATCGTTGCCGCATTCTCGCTGGCACTCAAGGTGGCCTTCAACGCGGCAAAGGCCGCTTTGGCCGCCACCAAAAAGGGGCCTCCGTCAAATACGGAGCTCATGGCTTCGTTGATTTCCGCTGCCAACTTGATCCCCGTGGTCACGTTCTTGAAAGCAAACATGCCGATTTTCAGCAGACGGGTCAGTTCAAGGCTTTGGTTGACTTTCTCCCAATCCTCCTGGGCGACCGCGCAAGCCGCCAGATCCAAGGCGCTGATCATGGCGTCATAGGTGCGGTTGTTTGCGTCCAGCTTATTCTTGACGTTCACGTAGGCCGGCAAGAAATCCCGATAGGCGCCCTGGACCCGGCCGGAGGCCCGGCGGAAACCGGTAATTTTCGCCGGCTTGACCAAGAGGCCACTCGCGGAAATCCGGTACGGCAGAACGGCCACGGTCCCAATCTCGTTGGTCACGAAATTCAACTCGTGGGCGGCATCGAACACGGTGTTGCTCGCCACGAATATGATATTGGTCGTGACGGTCGCTAAGTCGAGTTCCGAGAAACCGTAGGGGCTCAAGTCCATCCACATATAGTGATAGAGGTCCGGGCCGTCGTATCCCTGCACATACGTGCCGGAGGGGCCGATGTCGCCGGCAAACGGATAGCCGAAGATGGAAATCAACTGCTCCTGGTACCCCTGCTCCTGGTTGTCAAGAGCGTCCTCGTAGGAGGCTTCCGTGTCCTGCAGTTGGCGCAGCGCATTGCCAAGCGTTTGCGCGCGGTCCAGGATGACGTGGGCGTTTTTCAGCGCGACTTCGGCGCGGCCCAGGATCTGCTCGAAGTGGCTGGACGAGCCGTCCTCTATGCCCTCCGCGGAAATGTCGAAGGGAATGGCATGGTCGGAGAAGCCCAGCGGATTCTGGCCCCGGTCGAGCCGGTCCACCTTTATCTGCAGGGCATCGTGGTACGTCGCCAGCGCGGACAATTCAAGTACGCTGCCACGGTGGATGTTCAGCAACCCGTCGTCGTCGAAGTCCCCACCGAGGCCATTGGTGGAAACCGGCGCCGGCGGGAGGATGCTGTTGGCCACCGCCCAGTTGTAGAAGGCGCCCAGGCCGGAGCGCGTGCCCCAGTCGCCGTAGCCGAAGGCGCGGTTGGCATCTGTGTCCAGATAGCCGGAACCGCTTGCCCCTCCGTCGGCCCAAGCTTTTCGCGCGGTGCGATCCACGATGTCCGCGCCGGTCTTCGCCAGTGCCGCCGCCGCCTGTGCAAACCGCGACTCGTCGTCATAGTCCACGTTGACCGGTACGTCCGCGAGATTCATCTCGCCCATGCTGATCTCGCCCCACGAGAAGTTCGGGTTGCGAAGCAGGCGGTAGTAGCCCTTCAGCGCGCTCAAGTAGTGACCCCAGGCGTCGCCGTGGCCCTGCGGATACATCCGAGCGGCATCGTTGGCGTCGAGGACCGCGTCGCCGGTCTTCTCGTCGATGCCGTAGTTCACCACATAGGCGACTTCGCCCGCCGTGATGCCCGTGGTAAAGTTCCACAGCAAGCGGTTGAAATAGGGCGATTGGTGGTTGTCAGGTGCATTCACCAGCGAGCGCCCGCGCAGCAGCGACAGTTCCTCGTCCAGCAGCGAATCCTGCTGGTTCTGGAAGCAATAGAGCGACGACGACAGCGCGCCATAGTCCACGCTGCCGTAGACAAAGTCGTTGCCGATGCCAACCGTCGGGTTCATCGCGTCGACATACGCTTCGTTGCCAAGCACCATGTAGAGATCGGCCAGGCGCTCCACCGCCAACAGCAATTGCTTGTTGGCCTCACCGTTGTCGATCCCCAGGAGCAGGCTTAGCGATTCGGCCTTGTTCAGCACCGTTTTATAAAGCTGGATCAGCCCGACGCTCGTCAGGTTGTCCTGGTTGAGCACGACGTCGCCCTCATACGGGCCACCAATCTGCGCCAGCATGGAAATTGCCGTCTCCGCGGGATTCTCGTACAAATCCTGCATCCGCTGCGCAAAGGGCGTGATGGCGTTGAGGACGCGCTGCACCCAGCCCTCGGCCAGCGCCGGGCCGCACCAGGTGCTCCATTCGTCGCCAACGGAGGCATAAGCCACCGTCCCAGTTCTCGCCTGGTAGCGCATCACGTAATACGTGTTCACCAAGTCGGCCAGCGTGCTCCCCTGCCCGCCCAGCGTAATACGGGTCAACCCCTGAGTGGGCGCGACATAACCCGTGAAGACGTTTACGTAGTCCATCGGGATCGTGCCGTTGGCATTGGGCGGCGCCATTTTCCACTCGAAGATGAAGTCCCCGGCCATGCCGCCGAGCATTTCCGTGTAGAGGATGTCCAGCCGCTGCGAGAGTAAGTTGTTCGGATCTTCGCGCGTCACGACCCGCCCTGCGTAGAGTTGCGGCTGTACCTGAAAGAGGTGCATGGAAATAGCATCACCTTCCTGTACCCCGGTCTGCGGGTTCGTCGCATCATTTTCGACCAGCACGACATAATTCGTGCCACCCATCGCCGTCAACGCGTAGTGATCGACCGGCAAATACTCAATGGCCAGTTCGCCGTCGGTCGGCAATGAGGCTGCACTGGGCAGCACCGGCACCGTCGCCAACGCATCAATGGCCACGTCCCATTGCGACTTGTTGTCCGCCCCGTCAGGAACGATGTCCTTCAGCGCCTGCCGTTCGGCATCGTCCAACACGTTCACGTAGAGGATGTCGGCACCCGCCTCGCTTGCCTCCAGCTTGCCCATCAGACACAGACACTGGTCGAGAGCTACGCCCGGATCGTAATAGAACCGGCCACTGATCGAAGGCGGCAAGTCGCGGAAATAATACTTGCCCTCGCGCACGAGCACGTTGCCGTTGTCGCCCAGGTCAAACCCAAAATCCGCCAAGGGATTGCCCCCGCTGAACCCAGAGGTTTGAATGACCGTCGGATCGTACAGCATGGCCGTTTGATCAGCATCGACGGGATTCGTAGTGGGATTCGGATAGACCACGCCCAAACTCTTGGCACCCCAGACTTCCGGCAACCCGGCAGCGGCCGTCGTCAGCGTCTGGCCGATCTTCATCTCCGGCACGTCGGCGGGCCATTGCACGTTCCAGGTCCATGATGGGGTGGAGTTGGTGAGCACGTCCGCCGCGGCATTGGTCACGCGGGCCAGCCACGGAACGGCTTCACCGATAGCAGGTTGCGACGCCGCGACCAGGCTCGGGAACCAGAATCCGCTTTGCATGGGATAGAACATCCGGATATCGATCTGGCCTTCGCACCGCGCCCACACCACGCCCTTGCGATCACGGAAAGCCGGATTTCCCGGGCCTCGGTTGTCCCAGTCGGTTTCTGACTGCCACGGGGTCGCCAGAAAATCCAGCGGATGGGGTCCCGGCAGCACCGTCCCGGCGACCATGTCCGCGCCCAGCGCGGGATACAGCGCGTTCGTCAGCACGACGTAGTGCATGGTCATCTTATACTGGTTGTCCTGCACGTACTGCGTCAGCACCGCTGACTTGGAAGAGCTGTCGAGGTTCAAATCACACCGGATCGCCCACGGCACGTAGCCGCCGCCGCCGCTGCGGATGAGGGCATGTTCTTCGTTCGGATTGTAGCCAACGACCTCGGAATGGTTCTGCGCATAGATGATCGGCGTTTCGTCGGCGAGGATCGCTGCGTTTAGCACCGCATTTGTCAGGCCGCTTTCGGCATCCAGCAGCAACGACTTGCCCAAGCCGCCCAGCTGACTGGCCAAAACGATCTGCAGCGTCGCGTTCGTCTCCGGCCAGACGGCGGAATACCAGGCCGGACGAGACGGGATATCCAGCGGTGTGGGCATCCCTTCCTGCTGAACGCGCTTGTACCACCACGCCTCCAGCAACGGCGTCGACATGTTCCCATTCGTATTCACGAAATAGAGCGCGGATTTCGGCAGGCTGCCATCCGGTTCCGCCGATGGCGCAATATAAATGTTCGGATTGTAGTTCAAACTGGACCCTTCCGCGTACAGATAGGCCGGTATGTCCGCCGTAATGACGTTAGCGATCGCCGCCGTCGGACGCAGCTCCTGACCGATAGGCCACGTGTAGACGTCGGGCAGCCCTTCGGTATTCATGACCGACCGGATCGGTTGGAACCAGATGTTGTCGTTGGCCTGCAGCTTCAGAAGCGAATAGCCCGCATTGATCGCATAGACGGATTTGGAGACCGCATCGAACCGCGCATTGTCCGGCTCCTGATACGTCATCAGTTCCACCACGTAGTCTTGCGACACGTAGATGGGTGCGCCGCCACGGGCAGCCTTATTCCCGCGAACAAACCGGGGCGTGGCCGGCGACCAGGTGCTCAGGTAATGATTGCATTCGAACGGCCAGCTCACGTTCTGCGAATCCGTTTCCGCCCAATACACCTCAGCCAGGGAAACCGTCGTAGGCTGGGTCGGACGGATCGAGAAAATCCCCATATTCTTGGCACTATAGGGATACTGTCCTTGATGCTGGTAAAGGTACGGGCCAAAGCCATCGCTCAGGGCCGTAGAACTATATTGATAGACATGCAGGCCATCGGGGGCATAGCCGTCGCCGGACGGAAAGAGCTGGTCGCCCACATACGCATCCTTCTGCTTGATCACTGGCGCGCACACTTCCACCACGATCACGTCCAGCACACGCTCGTAATTTCCCGAATCGTAGTAGACTAGGAGAAACTGCCCGGCCAGCTGTCCAGCCGCATGCAGCTGCTGCAGGGACGTGTCCAGATAGACGCCGGAAACGATCTGCGTCGACACCATCACGCCGCCCAGCGAAGAATAATTAGTCACCGCTCCTTCCTGGATTTCAAACAGCCCCGGGTTGCCTAACAGCTTGACGGATTTGCCGGACAAATCCACCGGCGCCGCGTTGTAGGGATGGCTCGTCCAAAAAATGCGGTACGGCCGGGAATCCGACGTGGACGCGATGTTGTAGGACTGCGTGCTGGTGGTTTCGTCGGTAAAACACCACTCCAGTTGATAGCCGCCACCCGCCGCGAAATAGATAGCCGGTGTGGTCTGATCAAAGAAAATCTGCGAGGCCAGATTCGATTCGGCCGCGCAGGCATTCATGAACGCCAAATACGTCGCCGCCCAATCCACGTCGGGCGGCACATCCACGGCATCACCCAGATAATAATCCGGACGAATGCGCTCGAAGGGATAGCCGTAAAGGTTGGCATCGAGCTGATGTATTTTCTTGCCCAGCACCTCCGGCGAGCGCGGATAGACCAAGTTGGTGGAAGCATCCCGCATGGGCTCCAGCGCACCGCCCGTCCATTCCATGTTCGCGTTAGAGGTCGCCCACGCCTGCTGGTTCGGCATCAACTTGACGAAGGCATTGGTGGTGTACAGTTTCCGGTAGCTCTTGTATTCGGAGATGGTATAGTCCGTTCCGAAGGCGCTGCCCGCCATCGCGAAGATGATTCCCATCCAGGCCCACCGCCCGAACCGCTTCCATCCGTCATCCGTTTTTCCACTCATGGCTTACTCCCTTGAGGGATGCTCATTGATCAAACCGTTTTCTCAGGACTGTGAACCGCTTCGCCAAAAACGACGCCCCGTGGCGGCACTGGCCGCTTTCCGGTGCCAGGGCCGCACTCCTGATCTGGACCGCCGGGTTCCGCTCATGACCCTAGTTCACCCGCATGATGTACGCCAAAACGTAGTACGGCGGCATGTTGTTGTGCGGCAGCCCCGAACCGGCTGACGTGGAAATCGTATTCGGAACGTCAATGACATGTATGTGGTCGCCGCCACTATATGTCGCAACCGAACCATTGATCGAGTTTCCATCCCCTTTCACGCATGTTCCTCCATCGCCTTGCCAAGACGTCCGGGCCCCAATAGAGTGCGTATGCGATCCCGTTGAGCCGGTGTTGAATGCGAAGGGGTCGACATTATGCGTATGCGGCGGCATCTGCGTCTCTTTCAACGTAACCGTCTCGTCGCCGCTTGTCGCGCCGATAGTCCGGGGGGTCAAGCCGTCCCCGCTGCCGGAGCCCAAGACGAAACGTCCCCGCAAGTCCGGCGTGACGTTCCCGTTGACGGTGGTGCCGTCGCACAGCGCCCAACCATCCGGAACAGCCCCCCCCGACCACATGATGATGCCCCCGAGGGGGATGGTTCCGTAGCCCAAAATTATTCCCGGCGCGACCACAGCCAAGTTGCCACTGAGAGAGCTGCTGCCCACCACTTCCAGTTGTTGTTCCACAACGGCATTGCCGGAAACGTTCAAGTTGGAGCCCACCTCGAACGATCCCGCGGATTTTTCCGCGCTCTTCGCCGCCACCGCATACGGTGCACTCAGCATCTGTTGGCGCGGTGTGATTTCCGAGCCGCCCGACACCGTCAATCCGATGTACATCGGTCCCGGCGCGTCTTGGATCACGTCCTCCAGCACCGCAGACACCGCTGGCGGGGCGACTGCCGAGCCGGCCGCGTCGCTGATGATCATGTTGAACGCGCCGTCGTCCAGCGTCACCGAGATTTCGTGCCCCCAGAGTGCCGTTCCACCGGAGGCCGCATTGTATAATCGCACTTCCAACGTCGCGGTGGGGGCACTCATATTAGTCACCACGCCGGCGACCTCTTCGCTCAGGACCCCTTGATAGGTGATGGACAATGGCACTGCCAACGCCCCACCCGCCAACCCTACACACGCCATTGCCACCACTGCAGAAATCATCGCTTTATTCAATTGGATCCTCCAGTTCGTCATTGCTATACATCCAAGCTTGGTAGCGTGGAGCAAAAGAAACAGTGTAACTAATTGAAAAAAATAAGATCACACTTCGCACGGTGAAAACAAGTTTAAATTTAACTTTGGAAAAGTGCAAAATAAAATGCCGCAGCAGGAGTTCCACTGGGAAGCTACCTTCAGAACTACCGGCTCAACCGCGCCATGGCTCTCCTGCGCACTGACGATTTGCCGATCTCCGAGATTGCAGAAGAAACAGGGTTCGGATCGCCACAAGCCTTTAGTCGACTGTTCCGAAACAAGACAGGTCAATCTCCCTGATCCTATCGCCAACATTCGCCACATTGCGATTGACTCGCGTGCTGAAGTCTTTTCAGGCGTCAACATTTGAACGGCACCCCCAGATTAAATTCTCGAATCACTTCCGTTGGCGCTCCAACAAGAGATATTGCTCCATGAAATTAGCGAGGGAACTGGTAACCCCGAAGGGGCTACTCATAAACAAACTCAAAGCAATCTCATAGATGAAATACTACATACAGAATTTAACTTTACAATCTACCCGCATTGCTTGCAGAATTGCACCCCTTTTAGAGATTTCCTTAAGAAGGAGGCTTGGCTCAAACGCGCCCGGCGGAAGGTTCTGTCGTTGAGTTAACGCATCACCATCGTAAGAAGGTTGATTATGGCACAGAAGAGAAAACGAATCGGATTTGTTGATTACCACGCAGATAACTATCATGCCAATATGTATCTCGCCGCGTGCAAAGGGAAACTGCGCGAACGCGGATTTTCCGTCGTGGGGTGCCACGCGCTGAGGGAAAAACCCAGTCGTGCGTGGGCTGCGGCCAATAACCTGGACTACTATTCCGATCCCGCGGAACTCAACGAGCATGTTGACTACTTTGCCGTGCTCGCACCGTCGAATCCCGAGGCACACCTTGAGCTCTGCCAGCGCGTCATCCCCTTCGGAAAACCCACTTACGTGGATAAGACGTTTGCCCCGGATACCCGAACGGCCAAAGCCATCTTCGCGCTGGCAGACCGCACCGGAACCGCAGTACAGACAACCAGTGCGTTGCGATACACGAATGTCCAAGACACGGTTGCAGACATGGGAGGGACAGAGGCCGTTCGGCACATCGTGACATGGGGCGGTGGATCCAGTTTCGCGGAATATGGGATTCACCCGCTCGAGCTCGCGATCAGTTGCATGGGACCCCACGTCACGCGCGTCATGCGTCGGGGAACGAAAACGCAGACACAACTGCTGCTCGAATTTCCGCGTGGTCGTACAGCCGTGGTGAACACCTTCATCAAGGCCAACACTCCATACGCGGCGAGTATTTCAACGACAACCGAAACCCGTCATGTGCCCGTCGACGGCAACTCGCTATTCGTAGACATGGCCGACGCCATATTTTCTTTTTTCGATGCGGGCAAGGCGCAGATTGACCGACACGAGAGCTTGATCATACGCCACATTCTCGACCGTGCAGAAGACCCGGCCGCAATCGGGGCATTCGTTAAACTTTAAAGATATCAGCTAACCAGGAGAAAGACATGAGTCCATTCAAAATTGGCGTCATCAGTGATCGGTTTGGATTGTCGCCCCGCGATGGCATTCGAAAGGCGAAGGAGATCGGGGCGGACGGACTACAGATCTATGCCGTTGCCGGTGAGATCTGTCCGGAAGCCATGGACCCAGCAGCGCGTGATGACTTCCGTGATTTCTGCGCCGACCTGGGACTGACGATCGCGGCGCTATGCGGTGATCTAGGAGGGCATGGATTCCAGCGCGAAGACGAGAATATTATGAAGGTGGAGCGATCCAAGGCCATTGTGGACTTGGCCGTGGATCTTGGAACCCGTGTTGTTACCACCCACATTGGCGTCGTACCTGCTGAAGCATCCGCAACACGTGACACAATGCTCAAGGCCTGCCGGACCCTTGGTGCATACGCCGCGCAACGCAACATCACATTCGCCATTGAAACGGGACCCGAACCCGCGTCCGTCCTGAAGGGCTTTATTGACGAGGTCGGTAACCCCGGAATCGGCGTCAACATGGACCCGGCCAATCTTGTCATGGTCTGTGCGGACGATCCTGTGGCGGCCGTTTTTACTCTGGGTGACCACATCGTTCACACCCATGCCAAGGACGGAATACAACACCAACCTTGCAACCCGGCTGCAGTCTATGGTGCATTTGCCGATGGTGGATTCGGCGAACTGGAGGCACAGACCGGCAAACTGTTTTCGGAAGTTCCGCTGGGCGAAGGAAGCGTGGACTGGGATACCTATCTCGGAGCCCTCCGTGAGATCGGCTTCAACGGCTTTCTCACGATCGAACGAGAGGTTGGCCAGAACCCAACTGATGACATCCGCAAAGCGGTTCAATTTCTTCGCGGGAAGATCAACTAACACGACACAAGGAGAGTACCATGAGCAAGAAGATGAGATGCGCCATCGTTGGCTGCGGAACAATTGGAAACACACACGCCACCCATTACGCGGCCAGTCCGCACGGAGACCTGGTAACGGTATGTGATATCATCAAAGACAAGGCGACAGCCTTTGCTGCCAAGTACAATGTTCCCACGGCGGTAAAAGGGTATAAAGCCATCCTTGCCGACGACACGATTGACACGGTGAGTGTCTGCCTGCCGAATCATCTGCATGAGTCGGTCAGCATTGCCTGTCTCAATGCCGGTAAGCATGTGCTGTGCGAAAAACCGATCGCGCTCAACATGAAGCAGGCGGCCAATATGCAGGCGGCAGCAAAACGCAACAAGAAGCTGCTTGCCATCGGCGTGGTCAATCGCTTCCACGACAATATCAACTACATCAAGGGCATGATAAACCGGGGGGAACTGGGAGAGGTCTATCACGTCTTTGCCTCGCTCCGCGCACACCGGAGTATTCCGGGCCTGGGGGGCTGGTTCACCACCAAACGCAAGTCTGGAGGGGGAGTCATGATTGACTGTGGGGTGCATTACATCGATCTAATTCTGTACTGTCTGGGTTTTCCGAAAGCGAAGAGCATCTCGGGAGCTGCGTATGCAAAGCTGGCACGCAACATGAAAGACTATGCGTTTACTTCGATGTGGGCAGGACCACCCAACTATGACGGCGTCTGTGACGTAGAAGAGTCCTTCACGGCACTCCTGCGAACCGCAGGGCCCAATATTTCGATGGAGGGTGCTTGGGCGCGGAACATCGGCGTAACCGAAACGTATATCGACTTTCTGGGCACTTTGGGCGGCGTCCGTTTGCAGTACGGAGGAGACTTTGTGGTGTATAGCCACAAGGATGGCGTGCTCTTCGAGACGAAGCCATCCGTACCGCAAAACAACATGTTCCAGAATGAAATCGATGATTTCCTGCAGTGCGCTCGGACAGGGCGTAAGTCCCGTTCAGATATCAACTCCGTGATCGGCACACAGAAGATTCTGGATGCCTTCTATCTCTCCGCGAAGAAGAATCGCGAAGTGCCCGTTTAAAGCGGTCGCGTATCTAAACACTGAAAGATTGAGGGAGTCGACCATGAAAATTGGAGTTAGTTCGTACAGCTTCGCGCGTCTTGTCTCAGCTGGGAAACTGGCGCAGATTGCCGTTATTGAAGAGGCCAAGAAGATTGGCTTCGATGTCATCGAGTTCTCAACCATTGCAGTACCGGACGGGTCGGATTTGCCGTCCTTCGCCCATGAGTTGCGCAAGGAAGCTGACCGGGTCGGATTGGCGATCGCCAACTATACAATCGGAGCGGATTTCCTCGCTGGCTCCAACGGCGACCTGCAGGCCGAAATTGAACGGCTCAAGGGAGAAGTCGATGTGGCCGAGATTCTCGGGGCACCGCACATGCGTCACGATGCCACGCAGGGCTGGCCCGCTGCACATGTGGGGCCGAAAAGTTTTGCGGCAGCCGTTCCTCGCCTTGCCGAAGGCTGCAAAGCGGTAACGGAGTATGCGGCGCAAAAGGGCATCAAGACCATGGTCGAAAACCATGGTTTCTTCTGTCAGGACAGCGTGCGTGTGGAGACACTCGTGACCGCCGTAGATCACCCGAACTTTGGTGTTCTCGTAGACATGGGTAATTTTCTGTGCGCCGACGAGAACCCACCCGATGCTGTGGCTCGGTTGATGCCCTATGCAACGCATTGCCACGCCAAGGATTTTCATGTCAAGTCCGGAAACGGAGTCTTCCCCGGTCCAGGATGGTTCAAGACGCGCGGCGGCAATTATCTGCGAGGTGCAATCATCGGCCACGGAAACGTGGACGTGTTGCACTGTCTGCGCATCATGCACGGCGCTGGCTATGCGGGCGTGCTTTCAATTGAGTTCGAAGGCATGGAGGACGTCCTGCAGGGCATTACACTTGGTCACGACAATCTCCGCAAGTTAGTCGCCATGGTGATGTTCTGACAGAATGAAAAACGGTCAGAGTGTAAGAATGGCGGCAATCTGCCCTCGGACCGGGACGGCCCAGGGCTACGAGACGCGGAGAATCACACTATGCCAATTCGGGAACATCAACCCACTTGCGCTCTTTCCAGCTCTGCATGCCAAGCTCTGCAAGCTGGACGCCTTTGGCACCTTCCATAAGCGAATAGCTCCAGGCTTCGTCCAGCACAACGTGCCTAATGAACATTTCCCATTGGATCTTGAAGGCGTTGTCATAGTCAACGTTGTTCGGCACGTCAGTCCAGCCGCCGAGGAAGTCGATCGGCTGCTTGATGTCGGGGTTCCACACAGGCTTAGGCGTATTGGCCGCGCTCTGGGTCTTGACTTCGCGTAAGCCGGCCACAGCGGAGCCCTTGACGCCGTCCACGTGGACGGTCAGCAAATCGTCACGGCGAACGCGGGTGCACCAAGAGCTGTTAAACTGAACCATCGTGCCGTCTTCGAGAACGAACATGGCATAGGCGGAGTCATCAGCCGTAGAGGGGAACGGAGTGCCGTCTTCGGCTCGACGTTCCGGCAAGTCGGTTGAGCCATAGGCTACAAGACTCTTGACGGGGCCGAACACGTTATCGATGACATAGCGCCAGTGGCAGAACATGTCGATCATCATACCGCCACCATCTCCGGCGCGATAGTTCCAGCTCGGCCGCTGGGCGGGTTGATCATAGTCCATCCCTGTGAATACCCAGTATCCAAAGTCGCCCTTGACGGATAGAATTTTTCCAAAGAAGCCCTGCTCCTTGAGCATTTTAAGTTTTCGGAATCCGGGCAGCCAAAGCTTGTCCTGAACGACGCCATTTTTAAGGCCTGCACCTTCAACGAGCTTCGCAATGCGAACGGCTTCCTTGGTTTCTACAGCAGTCGGTTTTTCACAGTAGATTGCTTTTCCAACCTTAACAGCGGCTTCGACAAAACCCGCGCGCTGCAGCGTACCGGATGCGTCAAAGAATATTTCGTAGTCGCCAAATTTTCCATCGAGGGCGCCCTGTACATCCGTCGTATATTTATAGGCTTCGCCACGAGCGTCATTGCCATATTTTTCGGCAAGTTCCTTCAGCGCGTAGTCACGCCGCCCGGTCAGGATAGGATCGGGCATGATAATCAGGTCATTACCAACCTTAATACCGCCCTGCTTGATGATCTCGCTGATAGAGCGAGCCAGGTGCTGGTTGGTTCCCATGCGCCCGGTCACGCCGTTCATGATGATGCCAATTCTCTTAACTTCCATGATTCAATTTCCTTTCAAATTACAGAATTTCAGTAACAGATTCTAAATGATAACCGGCCCGCCTTCGGGCATCTCAACACATTGTGGTTGGGCATCTTCGGGGAGCGCGGGAACATCAACGCCTTCCTTCGGCAGCGTGCCAGCCAGTTCCTGACGCCAGTGCGCAACGTCGCCCGCAGGGCCGTAGCAGTAGATAAAGTGCGCGGGGTCGTCACCAATGTTTGTCATCTGGTGATAGACGCCCAGAGGAATCTGGACGATCTGCCCCGCGGTCATTTCGAGTCGCTCATCACCAAGGCACATCTCTGTTTTTCCAGAGATCACAAAGTACACTTCCTCGGACTCCTGATTGTGCCACGGAACCTGTCCTCCGTTGGGCTCCAGCGTCACATAGCCCATAGAGAAATTCTCACACTGCACCGGCGAGGCACCGCCCACAAGGTTCTGCGTCAGTCGTCGCGCGGGATACGTGCGCCCTTTGATTTCAGCAAGATCTCCAATAATCATGTCCTTAACCTTTCGTTACAAATACCGCTTTTATAGAGAGAACTTAGGATATGCCCCACCCTCTGCAAGTCGCTAAGTTTGAGGCGAGTATCTATTTTCGTGATTTGCCTTATGAAGATACGATAATGCCGCACCATACATTCGCAGGCAATATAAAAGTGATATAAATATATTGCCATCGAAACTACTGTATGATTAACATGCAGCTCTCTAAAGGACTTTCATTATGGATGGCAACGACAGCGACAATGGTGTCATGTACAATTTCAGCGTCTTGCGTGGCCTACGTAAGCGGGATGGACTCACGATTGCAGAACTTTCAAAAAAGTCGGGCATATCCCCTGCTGTCATCTCGAAGTTGGAACGTAATAAGACAGTCGCCGAACTCAAAACGCTCTTCAGACTGGCGCGGGCCTTTGGTGTAACCGCCTCCGAGCTTCTAGCGTTGGTAGAATCACGAACGGCACAGTGCAAGCGTGAGAGTGATCGGATCGTCGAGGACTTTCACTTCCGCCAAATTGAATTTGCCAACTCACGCTGCTTCTATGCAGAGGCACCGAAAGGAGCCAATCGCTCGAATCCCGATGCGCATCGGGATGAGTATGAAACGTGCTGGGTGCTTCAAGGCACCCTCAAAGTGGTATTGCCGTATGAAACCCATATTCTAAGCGCAGGTGACTGCCTGCAATTTGATGCGCTCTTTGAACACACCTATGAGGTCCTTAAAGACTGCAAGATCATCATTCAACACATCCACAAACAGAAACGGTTTTAGTGAAAGCTGGCAATCGGTTGACGAGAACGGGCGACGAGAACGGATAACGAGGAGACACTTACTTCCACACTTAAACGTACACTTAACCCCCACCCTTACGAATACGCTTAACCGAACTGCTTAATCGTTGAGGAACAAAGAGTGATCGAGATGCCAGCGACAGCAGCGACTAACGACTCTACAAGAAGGACGGACTACAGGCGGACGAAGTTAGGCGATTAAGGGCTACATAACAGTAAGAGTGGCGAGCAAGAGTACGTTTAAGGTATCAATTAAGAGTAGAGAATGGGCGAGACGTCATCCAAACCGATACCCTTTTTAAGAAATGACATTTAGAGAGAAAACAAAAGGAAAAATAAGATGAGACAAACCGCACTAATCACCGGAGCAGGACGTGGAATTGGATTGGCCATTGCCGAACACCTGGCTACTGAAAATCACAACATTGCCATCATGGATATCCACGAGGACGCTGTGGTTGCCAAGGCCCTGAAACAGATTGAAGCAAAAGGGGCTGAGGTGCTGTACTGCCGCGCCGATGTATCCTCAGCCGAAGACCGGTCACGGACTCTGGATGCGATCAAAAAGAAATTCGGGCGTCTCGATGTTCTCGTGAACAATGCGGGTGTGGCTCCCCGTGTGCGTGCTGATATTCTCGAGTCAACCGAAGAGAGCTTCGAATGGGTCATGAAGATAAATCTGCAAGGCCCTTACTTTCTGACACAGGCCGCGGCCAATTGGATGATCGAGCAACAACAAGCCGACGATACATTCAAGGGTTGCATCGTCAACATTGCATCCATGTCCTCGGGGGTAGCCTCCCCCAGCCGCGGAGAGTACTGCGTCTCAAAAGCAGGCGTAAGCATGATGACCCAACTCTTTGCAGTACGCCTTGGTGAGTACAACATTCCCGTCTACGAAATCCGCCCAGGCATCATCAAAACAGATATGACAGCAGTTGTGACCGATAAATATGACAAGTTGATTTTTGAAGAAGGCATTCTAGTTCAGAGCCGGTGGGGGCTGCCGCAGGATATTGCGAAAACAGCGGCCATGATGGTGCGCGGTGACATCGCCTACTCGACCGGACAAATCATTTCGGTTAATGGCGGCTTCACCTTGCAACGCCTTTAATTCACCGCTATCGGGGAACGGAAAAATGAAGCAATCAGAACTCACTGTTGGAAAGAACATGACGCTCGCAGTAACACGCGTTCATACACTTGTAATCGGCTCGGGAGCGGCGGGGTTGAATGCGGCCGTCCAGCTGCGTAATCAAGGCATCGACGATGTGTTGATTGTGACAGAAGGGCTCAAGATGGGCACGTCAATCAACACGGGCTCGGACAAGCAGACCTATTACAAGAGCGCGATGTGCGGCAACGATCTCGATGCACCTTTGGCGATGGCTAAGAACTTCTTTACTCCCGGCAGCATGCACGGAGATCTCGCCCTCATCGAAGCGGCTGTTTCAGCCCGCGGATTTTTGAATCTCGTCAATCTTGGCGTCAAGTTTCCTCAAGATTCCTTTGGGCAGTTCATCGGCTATAAGACCGATCACGATCCAGCGCAACGCGGCACATCCGTGGGCCCCTATACGTCACGTGACATGTGCCGTGCTCTTATTGCCGACGTGAAGCGACGTAACATCCCCGTACAGGAACATATCAATGTCGTCAGCCTGCTGACTTCAGGTGAAGGCAAGCAGAAGCGCACATGCGGGGCGCTGGCTGTCAACGCCGAAGGCCATCTCGTTGCATTCGCAGCCGAGAATGTTGTATTTGCAGTCGGAGGACCGGGCGGACTCTACAAGACCAGCGTTTATCCCGTAATACACACCGGATCAATCGGCGTAGCGCTAAAAGCTGGCGCAAGGGCGCAAGGGCTTCCCGAGGCGCAGTACGGACTCGCCTCAACCAAGTTTCGCTGGAACGTTTCTGGCACCTACATGCAAGTTGTGCCCCGATTTGTGTCTACCGACAAAGATGGCAAGAGCAACCCTCGAGAATTCATGCGCGACTATTTCCCAAAGCTTGGAAAAATGTTCTCCATGGTATTCCTCAAAGGCTACCAGTGGCCATTCGACTCAAAGAAAGTTGTCGGCGGCTCCTCGATTGTTGATATCCTTGTCTATATTGAGACCGCGCTTAAAGGGCGCCGTGTGTTTCTCGACTACCGCAAAAACCCAGCAGACTTCGACTTCAAGTCTTTAGACAAGGAAGCCTACAGCTATCTGGAAAACTCAAAAGCATTCCAGAAGACGCCCATTGCCCGACTGAAACACATGAATCCGGGGGCGATAGCCCTATACAAAGATCGCGGCATAGACATCACAAAAGAAATGTTGGAGGTCGCTGTCTGCGCCCAACACAACAACGGAGGGTTGGCGGGCAACCACTGGTGGGAATCAACCAACATCAAGCATCTATTCCCTGTCGGAGAAGTTAACGGCTCACACGGTGTTGCTCGCCCCGGAGGGTCGGCACTGAACTCAGGACAAGTCGGATCATTCCGTGCCGCCGAATATATCGGCAACTGCTATACAAAAAACAAACTAAAGATGAGCGACTTCAACAAAGCCGCGAAGGGGGCGTTCAAGGAGATCTCCACGTTCCTGGCTAGCTGCGATCAGTCCGACGTGAGTTGGCGCACCACCCGTGCGGAGTTGCAGGACCGGATGAGCAGAGCAGGCGCGCATATCCGATCGCTTGAGGGACTGAAGAAAGCCGTTGCAGAGGCCAAAGCGCAGATCGACGTGCTTGAAACCGAGGGATGTAAGGTCACCAATGCCGTCGATGCCGTTCAAGCCCTGCGCAACCGGCAGCTGTGCTTCGCGCACTGGGTCTATCTTGCAGCCACGCTGTATCACGTAAAGAGCGGTGTTGGATCACGCGGATCCGCATTGGTTCGCGATGCATCCGGACAAAGAGCCCACAAACAACTTGATGCAGAGGAGTGGAGCTTTCTGCCCGAGAATGAATCCTTCCGTGCCAAAGTTCAGGAAACGGTCGTTGCGGATGGACACATCAAACACAAATGGGTAAAACGGCGTCCGATTCCAGAGAGTAACCTTTGGTTTGAAACCGCATGGGCCGACTACAGAAATGGAGAAATCTACAAATGAGCCTACCTTTGAAACCTGAAAGCGATTGCCGCTATGACATCCTCTCCTTGGGTGAAGTCATGCTGCGGCTGGATCCCGGCGAGGGACGCATTCGCACTACACGTAATTTCCAAGCATGGGAAGGCGGCGGCGAGTACAATGTTGCGCGCGGATTGCGCCGCTGCTTCGGGCAACGGGCGGCAGTAGTCACTGCTTTCGCCAAAAATGACATCGGACTTCTGATGGAGGACTTTATCCTTCAGGGCGGAGTAGACACCTCACTTATCAAATGGGTGGACTACGACGGCATTGGCCGTACCGTTCGTAACGGCATGAACTTCACCGAACGAGGCTTCGGAATCAGGGGGGCCGTCGGATGCTCCGATCGCGGAAATACCGCCGCGTCCCAACTCCAGGTTGGCGACATTGACTGGGAGCATATCTTTGGCACGCTCGGCGTACGCTGGTTTCACACAGGGGGCATTTTTGCCGCACTATCCGAAACCACCGGAGCAGTTGTGATCGAAGCCGCAAAGGCTGCAAAGAAACACGGAACCATCGTTTCCTATGACCTCAACTACCGCCCTTCCCTATGGAAAGGCTTCGGTGGAATCGAAAAATGCCGCGAAATCAATCGCGAGATTGCCAAGTATGTTGACGTTATGATCGGGAACGAGGAAGACTTCACAGCCTGCCTTGGTTTTGAAATTGAAGGAGCCGATGAGAATCTAACTGATCTCGATGTCGGTTCGTTCCAGAGCATGATCAAAAGAGCCGTGGCAGCGTTTCCGAATTTCAAAGCCACCGCCACCACCCTGCGTGGAGTCAAAACCGCCACGGTGAACGACTGGGGGGCCATGTGCTGGGTCGATGGCAGTTTCTATACGGCGACACATCGCCCCGAATTAGAGATCATGGATCGCGTGGGCGGCGGGGACAGCTTTGCCTCGGGCTTTATCTATGGAATGATGATCCTACAGGATCCCGCAAAGGCCATTGAATATGGTGCCGCACATGGTGCACTCGCCATGACCACACCAGGCGACACGACAATGGCCTCACTCGCCGAAGTCGAAAAGCTGGTGGCTGGAGCCGGAGCCCGCGTTGACCGATAATGCCAATTTCTGTTTGGTTATGGCATCTATTTGGAAGTACGTGCGCATCTCCGAGGCGCACAACATGAGCACGTCTCGGAGATACGTCCCTACTGTTTGTGCACCAAAGCCAAGCTGAAGATGGTATAACTCACCACAATTGACACCCAGTAAAGAACAGGAGATGAAAATGAATATGCTTAACGAACTCTTAAAACGACCGATAATTCCCGTCATTGTAATCAACGATGCCAACGATGCAGAGCCTCTGGCAGAGGCGCTGCTTGCCGGCGGCATGGACATCATTGAAGTCACATGTCGGACTCCAGCTGGACCTGAGGCTCTGGCACGAATCATCAAAGCCTTTCCAAACATGCTTGTAGGCGCAGGCACCGTCGTCACTCCGGATCACGCCAAGATGTGCATTAACGTCGGCGTTAGATTCGGGCTTGCTCCAGGATTGAACCCAAGTACCGTTCGGTATTTTCAGGACAATGACACACTCTTCATTCCTGGCATCATGACACCATCGGAAATTGAACAGGGGCTCTCTCTTGGCTTGAAGATGCTCAAATTCTTTCCTGCCGGTGCAGCGGGTGGACCCAATATGCTCAAGAACATGGCGGCACCCTATTCCTCTCTCGGGGTAACGTTCTGCCCGACGGGTGGCCTTAATATCGACAACATGAATGATTACCTGGCACTTCCCGTGGTCAGCTCCATTGGCGGTTCCTGGCTAGCAACCAAACAACAGATTGCAGACAAACAGTGGTCCGTAATCACACAGCAGGTTAAGGACGCCATTTCAAAAGCAGCGGAAGCCTAATACGCTCCCTTGTTTGAGATCTCGCGTCCTTGCGTATTCCGAGATGCCAAATGTCACAACGATTCGAGGGGCCAGGGGTGGGTTCTGCTGACTCTGTTCATCTCACCACAGTCTGCTACCCTCTAGCGGCATAGGCTTCGGCGCCCGGTTCCTGGACAGCTTCGAGGATGCGGTTGACGATATCGATTGAGGCCAGTCCTTCGGAATCGGCGGCGAAGTTTGTCAGTAGGCGATGTCGCAACACCGGCGGCGCCGCTCGTCTGATGTCACTGCATCCAACATGGATACGCCCATCCAGAACTGCCATGGCCTTGGCCGCAAGCACCAAGTATTGTCCGGCTCGCGGGCCGGCTCCCGTCGACACATAGGTCTTCGTGACCTCAGGCGCATCAGCGTTACTTGGGCGTGTCGCCCGCACCAGACGAATCGCGTACTTGATGACGTGTTCCGATACGGGTACTTTGCGGACGACTTCCTGAAGTTGGAGGAGATCTTGTTTTGTCAGAACGGCCTGCGGCTCTTCGCGCTGTCCCATCGTTGTTGCACTGACAATCGCTTCCTCCTCGTGCTGCTCGGGATAATCGACCCAGATGTTGAACATGAATCGGTCAAGCTGGGCCTCGGGCAATGGGTAGGTTCCCTCTTGCTCGATGGGGTTTTGCGTGGCCAGAACAAAGAACGGTGCATCCAGCGTAAAGGTTTCATTACCGGCAGTAACCCGCTTCTCCTGCATAGCCTCCAGTAGAGCCGCCTGCGTTTTGGGTGGCGTTCTGTTGATTTCATCGGCCAATAAAAGGTTGCAGAAGATTGGGCCCCGAATGAACCGAAACTCCTTTTCCCCCGTATCCCGGTTTGTCTCCAGAACGTCCGTCCCGATGATATCAGAGGGCATTAGGTCGGGCGTAAACTGGACGCGTTTAAAGTGAAGGTCGAGCACCGTGGCCAGGGTGCTCACAAGCAGCGTCTTCGCCATACCGGGAAGCCCAATAAGAAGCGCATGTCCACTGGCCAGGATGCACATCAGCACCTGATCAATCACTTCGAGCTGCCCCACAATTGTCTTTCCGATTTCTTTGCGGATGAGATCGGCACGGTGACTCATCTGTTCGACAATCGCCAAATCGTCAGCGCAGGCAATAGGCGCTGGGGGGGTGGGTATCGGTCCGGGGGCGGTAACGGCATCTGCGCTGCCAAGCAAGAACATGAACTGAGTATCGCCGATCATCACCACATCGCGATCGGTCAGAAGCTGACTTGAGATGAGGATGCCGTTGATCTCGGTGCCGTTCGAGCTGTCCAGGTCATCAAGCCTCCAACCACCGTTCTCGGCAACAATCTTAGCGTGGAGAGTGGACGCCATACTGTCGTCCAGAACAAGGTCAGCGCCCTGCCCGCGTCCAATAATAACGGGGGCCTGACCAATCTTAAATTCCTGACCGAAAAGGGCGCCTGTTCTATAAGATAGTACTGGCATGCTCAACATCTCCATTTCTGCAATTTCACAGGAGGCATGTGATCCAGAGTAGGAGGTGCCAACCTGCAATAACCGTAAGTGTTAGTTTTTCAAATTCAAAGGTGACAGCGTCTTGATGCAATCCGATACGCGTATACGTGAAAGGGTGCGGCTATACGTGTGCATCGGGCGTGTCTGACTCGGTCGAGCCCAAATCGGATAGAGGTCTCGCGTCCGCGCGATCTGCCACCCTGGCCCCACCTGCTTAAGCATGACCACCTTGAACGTGCGGCGGGCGCCGCTTCCAGATGCCTCGGCCAGCCATGTGTCGGATTTTTTCTCGCGCACAAACGTACAGATACAACGGGCCAGATTTCCGCGCCCGGTGGTGCCTTCAAGGCGATGTATGATTTTTGCCGTGAAGAAGGGCTCACACTTCTGAATCGTGGCATTGATCTGTGCGCGGTCATCTGCAGTCAGGGTGTCATCGTCACGATGCAGCTGAAGCCCTTCATAAAAACGATTCTTATAGATCACAATCAGGTCATACTTCCGCATGGGCAACCCCGAAAATCGGAACTCACATCGATCCGATCCGGTAACGGTGCCCTCGTAAACGAGCCTGGGTTCATCGGGAGGAATGGCAAGGATTTGCTCAATTTCCTCTCCAGGATAGGCAATACTTCCTTCGATTCCACCTAAACATCCAGAGTCAGGTTTCGTGTAGAGCCGATGTCGGTCTGGTGGTGCCGGTACAGCCAATACCATTGCTCCCCAAAGCATACTTCCCAGCAGAACGCCAGAAGCCACTCTCATGTATCGTGACATGTATGTCTTCGTCATCACAATCAAGGTCTCCCGAGATAGGACCGAAATGTCTTACCGGCCGGGTGAAACTCCAGTCGCTCACTCATCTGCTCACAAAAAGTGCGAATTTCTTCCTGAGGTGCCTTCATATTAACCATACAGGTCAGAAGAGCAAGCGATGCATCGGGAATGTAGCTGGAGGCGTCGATCATATTGCAATACGGCTCAAGCATGCTACGCGCCCGTACCCAATCCTTGAGGGCCATATAGTAGCGGGCTTCTTGAAGCACGAAGTCCCCGCTAACCTTGCTCAAGGGAAACTGCCGTTCCCATGCCTGTAGAGTCTCCCTGGCTTTCATTAACTGGCCTTGGTCGATTAGACTCTTCACTGTTTCGGACGCTGAGACCCCCAGAAATGCGGTCAGCTTCCAGTTGTCGACGTGTCCGCCCCCGAGTCCGACGCCACGGAGGCCAGACGGTTGTCCAGCGTTGCGGTGATGTCGGACGCGGTTCTGAACATCTGCATACATCGCCGTGGCGCGATTAAGATCACCCGATATGAATGCAAGATCTCCATGCCGGATGCGCGCAATCTCTGCGCTTTCTCCGGATTGCGACATAAGTGTGCCCAGCAATCTGTTGACGGTGTTGCTTTCACCCAGATAGTGCATTCGTATTTCAGCTTCAGACAGTGCCAGTTTGTTCAAGTAAGATCGGTTCGATGTCTGTTTCCGCTGAGCATGGATCCACGCAACCGCCTGTCCTACATCGCGACAGGGAGCTGCATCCAGAACGACATCCTGCAGGCACTCGATTTCACCAGCAGGGAGATGTTTACTGAGCAACGGCAACCGTTCGCTGATCAGGTGTGTGAACAATTCGTAGCCTTCCCCGATCGTCACCACATGTGAAAGCATGCGCCAATAGGCGCTACCGCAGCTTGCCATGGGGTCCACGCTCCGAGGGGCCGCCCTGAACATGGTTAGCGATGCATCGAGAAAGTCTTTTCGGGTAGCGGCATCATTAAGGTCGGTCGAAATATGTCCGTAACTGTAAAAGGAAAGCATGCTCTGTGATCGACGGTTACCCAGTGAGGCGGTCAGCTTCACCTGGTTATCCACCAGCCCAGGGAAAATCCAGTTCAGTTTCGTGCCGCTTACAGCCGTACCTTCGTTGTTAAATTGCCAGCTATATTCAGTTTCATCCGCATTTCCGCGCGTGAAGGCGTCGAGCTTGTACATCAAAATCGGTTTTTCATCACCAAGCCAAAATAGATGTCTGGCCGTGGCGCTTGCGGCAGCCAGCGGAAGGCCATCACGCGAACGCAGCCCCAATAAGCGGCATTTCCCGGAACGGGCAATTTCATCATTGCGCACCGTGCGCGTCTCCATCCGTGACGTTCCCGACATGGGAACTTTCGCAGATCGCACCCCACCGAGTTCGTGCATTGTTGCATTCGGCGTGCGCCAGGTCAGGTACATGAGGCCACCTGTCTTCCGGGTGTCAAAGCCGCCAGTGCCGCTTGCTGTCTGGAAAACTTCGAAACGGTTCAGTCCCTTCTTGAGCTCAACATAGGCCCCCGTACCTCCCCATTTGTCGATCCGCTTCTCTTGCACGATCACACGTCCGTTTACCCGTATCTCTGTTGTCCCATCCAATGTAAAATAGGATATCCATGTTTTTCCCGGGGCCTTGGTTACCAGATGCGAAAGCAAGTAGAACGCGCAGGGACGCGGGTGCCCCGAGAGGTCACCGCCAATACAATAACTGGCCTTCTTGTACCCCACGAGATCGTCGTAATGCACAGCGGGGCCGACGGTTCCAAATGTTGATAGCGATTTGGCCGTCTGCATGCGGTCGGTTGTGGGGTCGACGCAAAGGATTGCACTCGGGTGAATGCTGGAATTGGGTGTCCAGAGATTTGGACGCCTGGCTCGACTCATGTAGACATAGACCGTTGTTCCGCGCAAAGGGGGCGCAAAGACAAGGGCCAGACCTCCGAGCCGGTTGCGCCAGAGTTGAGCGCTCTCAACGGGGGTCCCGTCTTCTGCGACAACCTGTGTAAAGGACTTTGTATTCGGCAACACCCCCCCATCCGGAAGGTGCACAAAGTAACCGGCCGCAGCATGCGTAGGCGGGGTCGTCAGCTCAAGCGTAAACCGCAACGGCGCATTCGGAACGTGCCACTCTACAGCATGTGAAACCATCGCCAACCCTACTAACAGCACGATCGGGAGGAGCGCCCCCATTCCCAGGTGTGCAAAGCGTAGGGTCATTTCCCGCCGACGCCTCTCTCATCCTTGATCTTTGTTACAAGAACAGGAGGCTTGGGTGGCTTCTTTGCTTCAGTCCGAGACATTGGAGTCACCGGACAGCAGCAGCAAGCAAGCAACGTCTCCGCCGACGAGGATGTACGCGGTGGAGCAGGCGGTTTCTTTCGCTCACGCGGTGGCGGCACGAACCCGGGCTCGTCCGCGCCCTCACCCTCGCCACCAGCAAGTACAGTTCCCACGCATAACGTTGCGGCCAGCGCAGTTGTCAGACTCTTCTTACATGCTATTTTCATTTGCCCTTTATCATGCCAGCACGATGCACTAGGATCAAGAGGTAGTTCATTGAATCTAAGCATTGCGGAGCAATAGAAATCTCATGGACCAACGGCACCAACGCTTACTTATCAGGCTTTTCACAGCAGCGCTGCTGTGCTCCAGTGCTCACGCTCAGAAATCGGCGGCGGAGGTCTATGGGCGAGATGTCTACTGGAACGCCACTCCGAATGACGTGAACAACCTGCTCAAAGGAATGAAGGCGCAGGTTGACGCAGACTATCACATGGAAATCCGCACCCTTGCTGAAGTCGATACCGATCCCGAGAAGAATCCCATCCTCTATCGATCCGGACATTACAATTTTTCCTATACTCCAACAGAACGTCAAAAGCTTCGCAAGTATTTGCTAGCCGGCGGCATGATCATCTACAACACAGGCCTTGGTTCCATGCCGTTCTACCGTTCGGTGATGAACGAACTGAAATTGATTTTTCCAGAGCAACCGGCACAACGGCTCTCATCGGACCATCCCATATTCCATTCCTACTATGACGTCGACCATGTCGAGTATACGCCCGCCGTGCGGCAGACCGGCTATCGTGGAAACGAGCCCTGGGTCGATGCGATCGAGATTAACTGCCGTGTCGTAGCGCTGGTCTCCCGTTGGGGGCTTGCCGTCGGCTGGCAAGGCGACGTGAAGGATGAATACCAGGCTTACCAGCCACAATCTGCCGTGCGGCTCGGAATCAACATTTTCGCTTATGCGTCCGCCATGCGGGCTTGGGCTAAGAACGCCGCTCAGGCCATGACGTTTGTTGACCCGGACACGACGACCGCCGACAGGGTGTCAATCGTGCAAGTGGTCTATGACGGCGTCTGGAAAACGCGACATGCCGGCATTTCTGTCCTTCTACAGACGTTCAACCGCAAGACGCACGTGCCCGTCAAGTTCAACCTCATCGAAATGCGCCTCACCGATCAACGCATCTTTAATGCGCCACTCATATACCTTACAGGGCATGAAGCGTTCACCCTCTCGCCCCAGGAGAAGGTGGGGCTGAAACGCTACCTGGAGAACGGCGGCTTCCTGTTTGCAGAATCCTGCTGTGGCCGCAAGGGTTTTGATCTGGCATTCCGCAAGTTGATCCGATCCCTATTTCCAGCCAATCCACTTCATCGAATGTCCCCCACGTCACAGGTATTCAAGTACCCAAATGAGGTGACTAACGTTGGCGTCACCCCCACACTGATGCAGGATATGGGGGTAGCCAGTACCCAACCTGTACTGGAGGAGATTGTTGTCGATGGTCACTGTGCTGTGATTTACAGTCGCTTCGGAATGGCCGGCGGATGGGAGATGTCACAAAGCCCGTATGCCCGAGGATACAACGACGTCGGATCACTCAAGACGGGGCAGAATATCCTTATGTATGCCGTAACACAGTAGAGAGAAGGCTGGGATATGAACATCGAACACCGAACATCGAACACTGAACATCGAAGTATAGACCGTTCCTCACTCTCCGTTGAACGTTCGATGTTGAATGTTGGATGTTGGATGTTGAACGTTCGATGTCCGCCCCTGTCCCTACTTCGATGTTGGATGTTCGGTGTTCGATATTCGACGTTCGCATTCTTCCTCCTCTTCGCCGCAACCACTTCCGCGTTGGGGTCCGGCAGAACCTCAAACGGCAATGATTTCGCGCTCTTCCTAATCGAAACGCCGACAGTAAATGAGGAGAAAGCACTCGTGGGAAAGGCGATTGGTCGACCCCATTTTTTTCGCTACCTTCAAATTATGGAGATGGAAACAGTACATAAAGAAGGACGCAAGGGCATACGCATTGTGGCCTTTGAACCGGCTTCTTACCTGGATGTCCACTTTACTGTTACCAAGTCTGCCTCACTGCACATCTTGAAGGAAGACCCCGTGTCCAAAATTGGCGATGCCATTGCGGTGACAGGTATCGTCAAAGGCGCCAGCAAGGACGCCAACACAATATTGTTAGAGTCCACAATCGTTCGACATAAAGATCGTCTCAGCCCCAAGCGCGGCAAAGAGTTGCTGTGCGAAGTCGATCCACGCGCCACGTTCTACTCTTATACCGGCGGGAACCACGTCATAAATCTGACCTATAAAGATCGTGACCTGTTGAAGCACAAAGACAGGATTCTGGCCCAGCGAGGAAAGCAGGGATGGGCCGATTTCCTCACGGCAGAGGTTGCCAAGCGTAGCGCGGTACGCGGTGCGGAGGGCAAGCCGTGATTTATCTTTTGAAGCACCTGGCCATATTCAAATACGTCGCGGTTACGCTATTCCTGTGCCTGCTCTGTTCGGGTGCCAATGCAGCCAACGAGACCGACTTTTTGAAGCTGTGGCAACTGCACATGAAGCAACCGGACCAACACGCCGAGGTGGTTGAAGCCTGCCGGGACTTCGTCACAAAGAACCGTGTGGATGAATTGATTAAGGTCGTGCAGGGCGTTGAAGCCTGGCACCTGCTGAAATCCGGCCAGGAAAAGGACGCCATCGCTCTGCTGCAATCGCATCTCTCAAACGGTGAAAGGGGACCGGATGCCGGCGCCGCCATTCTCGCAAAGGCCTGGCTAAGTCGACTCGACCTCGAAGACGTCAAGCAAGCCCTTCAGCTATACTACCGCAAGGAAGTGGGCTATCCGGAGAGGCTTGATGACCTGACTGGGCATCCCGGCACCCCCCCCACCCTGAAATATTCGCTGACCGACCGCTGGAATCGACCCTGGAGCTACCGCCTTACCGGACTCAAGAGCACGCCCGGATTTCGAAACCAACACTACTCGATTGCATGCACAAAGCTCGCAGACTCCTCTAATATTAACGACGGCCTTGCTCTTCCCTATGCGGGAAGCATCAATGTACGCGCCACCGGCATCACGACGATTCAAGGAGGCCGATCTATTGTGGAGCTCGCAACATGGCATAATGGGCGCGAACAGGGTCAGCGCGTCCAGCTTGGTGTTGACAGAATAACAGGAGATATATTCTTGGCCTATGTCGGTTCAAAACTGATCATCGTTTGCGATCACAATCACTGGAAGGTGCTCCCCAAACCACGGTAGATTCTGAGAATCACTAGCTCGTTGGGTGCAGGGAAGAGAGGGATATTGAATGCCGGTCGAATGTAGCATTGAAATAAAGTCGATAGAACAAGAGCAGTTCCATGAGGTCGATAGAGAGATAATGCGACATGCGTTCGATATCCATAACACCATGGGGCGCTTTTGCGACAAGCGGATCTATCAGGACGAGTTGGCTCAACGGTGCAGAGACAGTGGCTTCCGTGTGGATCGCGAAGTCCTTCTGCGTGTTGTGCACCAGAACTTTTCCAAGTCTTATTACCTAGACATGCTTGTGCAGCATGGCGCGATCTACGAGCTGAAAGCCGCAGAAAAGCTCAATCACAGCCATCAGAAACAGCTCATCAACTACCTCCTGCTGGCAAGTCTCTTCCACGGAAAACTTGTCAACTTTCGCCCTGGATCCCTTGAGTCGCGATTTGTATCAACTAGTCTGCGCATAGATGATCGCAGAGCATTCAAGCTGAACGACAGGTTGTGGCTCGAAAATGACGATGCAAGCCGCCAGCTTCGCGAGTGCCTTCGTTCACTACTTGAAGACTGGGGTTCCTTTCTTGATATAGCTCTCTACCGCGAGGCACTCCTGCACTTCACGAATAGCCCCGGAGCTGGCGTTTCGCCTGTAGATGTCAAGGTCGCCGGACGAAATGTCGGCACGCAGAAGATGTGCCTCTTGAATGCGAACACAGCTTGGCACATATCCGCAGCCAAACGGCATTTGCAGTCATACAAGACCCACATCCTTCGCCTTTTGAATCACACACGATTGCAAAAAATCCACTGGATCAATATCAACCAACGAAACATAGAACTCACAACTCTAAGCAAATGATGCTCTCCCTACCCAATTCCCAAGAAGATGATTCTTCTGTAAATAGTTCTGTCTTCTCTTTTCCCCGCAGACGACGAGAAAGAAATGATTCTGCTGTAAATGATTCTGTCAAAACTCCAAACCCATCCGTCGTGCAAAACATGAACGCATTAATAAAAAAGAAGGACAAACTTCAAGAAAAGCCTTCAGTGCCACGAAAAGAGGGCATTTCGGGATTTCTGAATCCTGCAGAGATGCACAAACTAGGGAGAATCTCCCTGCTCTCACGGTACGTGGTCGAAGGGTCGATGGCTGGAGCCCATCGCAGCCCCATGAAGGGAGCGAGCTCGGAGTTTGCGGATCACAAAGCCTATGGTATCGGCGATGACCCGAAGCACATTGACTGGCGCGTCCTGGCGCGAACCGACAAGTACTACATCAAACGATATGAAGATGAAACCAATCTGCGCGTCTATCTCTCCCTTGATCGCAGCAAGTCGATGAAGTACGGAAGTGGCGACATCACGAAGTACGAATTTGCCTGTCATCTGGCCGCCGCGCTGGGCTACATCACAGTCAAGAACAGAGACTCCGTCGGCCTCTTTCTGCATTCCGACAAAGTGGACATTCAGATGGATGCACGCAACTCCTTCCTGCACTTGAACAATTTACTTAAACGGGTTCAGGAACTCGAACCGGAATCTAAAACGGGGATTGCCGAGACCCTGCACCAAATTGCGGGCTCTGTCCGTCGTCGCGCACTAATCGTCGTCATCTCAGATCTGCTGGGAGACGAAGAAGCGATTGCCATTGCCCTCGCGCATCTGCGCAAGCAGCGTCATGACGTCATCGTCTTCCACGTGCTTGACCCCATGGAGATTGATCTGTCAATGAAACAGGCCTGCGAGTTCGAAGACCTGGAGTCCGGCGAGCACCTGACCGTTAACCCCCGCTCCATGGTCGCCGAATACCAGAAAGTGTTTGGCGCCTTTCTGGAACGCTTCCAGAAAACCTGTGCCGGACTCAAAATTGACTACCGGATGGCAAGAACCGACCAGGATCTCGAATCCTTCGTGCGTGCATATCTCGAAGAGCGCCGGAGACTGTCGAAATAAATTATGTTCGCAACGCCACTATTTCTAATCGCAGCAGCCGTTGGGGCCACGGTTCCGTTGGTGCTGCATTTAATGCAAAAGAATAACTCGGCACGGGTTCTGTTTCCAACGCTCCGTTTTCTTCAGCTTGCGGTGCAGCAATCGTCGAGACGCCTCAAGATGGAGAATATCTTATTGTGGCTTCTGCGTACCCTCATTATGATTTTTCTCGGACTCGCCTTTGCCATGCCAATGCTACGCACCCGCAACTTTGCCTGGTTAGGGAATACACCTCGTAATGTCGCCATCATCATCGACGCCTCCTACAGCATGGACTATAATCTGGGGCGCCAGACGGTCTGGAACAAGGCACTCGACGTGGCAAGTGCGGTCATCCAGAGTCTGGGAGAGAATGACCGCTTCTGCCTCTACGTGGCGCGAGACCAACCTGACCCCGTCATTGCCGAGCCTACAGCAGATAGAGAAGACGGCCTCAACCGACTCAAAGGAATCAAACGCGGCTTCACGGATTCCACATTGGCACCCACGCTGATCGCCGCTAACGATGCCCTGAAGTCGGATCGCGGTCGCCGGGAGAAGGAGATCTACATTCTAACCGACGGCCAAGCTCTACCATGGAACGGATTTAGAAGCGGGGCTGGGGAGACTGAAGATCATGCATTCTCAGAGCCCGCATCATGGGATCCCACCTACATTGATGAGAAGACAATCGTCTTTGTCGCCTTGCTTGGCGCCTCGGCTCCCAAAAATATTGCCCCCGCAAAAGTGATACTCACCCCCCCCATCTTGCTCGAGGGCTCAGACCCCAACATTACAACACTGCTCACGGGAACCGGAAACACAAAGGAAACTGTTGTTACCCTTCACATGAATGGAAAAGAGATCAGCCGACGTGCCACGCGCGTCGGCGCAGAAGCGGAGAGCAGCCCTTCATTCACAATCCCCGCGCTCCCGGCAGGCACGTATGCGGTCAGCGTTGAAACGCCTGATGACAACCTGCCAATCGACAACACATTTCATTTCCTAGTACGCGTGAAGAAAACGCTGCCAACCCTCTGCGTAGGATCAAAGAAAGACACATTCTTCCTGCGTGCCGCTTTGCAGGCAACGGCCAACAATGCCCACGAAAACAAGGCCAAATGGATCGGGCCCGAGGCGTTAACAACAGAACCCCTCCACACGTTTGCGTCCATTTTTCTCTGCAACGCCATCCCCATGCCGGGACAGTCGTCGACCGTGCTGGAGCAACACGTCAGAAATGGAGGTCTACTGGCAATCTTTCCTGGAGCATCCGCATCGCCCACAGATTATCAGGCATGGCAAAGCCTGCCCGGCATCCCAACCGGTTCCACTGAAGTTCGCCGAACGCATCGCAAACGGATGCTGACATGGGAGAAACCGAGGCACCCGTTACTCCTTGCCCTGCAGGACAGTGTGGCTCCTCCGGTGGTGAGCATACAAAGGCACCTCACCTGGGATGCTCTTGAAGCAGAAACCGAAGCACTCGTCACGCTTGGCAACGGTACACCGTTTCTGCTCGATCGCCCCTACGGGCGCGGACGCGTTCTCATGTTCGGGGTTCCTGCTGACCGATCCTGGAGCGACTTTCCGCTCTCGCCTTTCTATCTGCCCATCATCCGACAGATCATTGAATACGGTGCCGGCAGCGGCGCTTACGATCCCTATCTATGGAGCTGTGCAACGCTCTCGCTCGAAGATCATATTCCCGAAGCCACAAGCAAATCCCGCATCAGCGGTCCAGACGGCAACACCGTACCGATCGGAAGCTCCATCATCGAGGGACGCATCGTGCTACATGCCGAGGGACTAACACATCCAGGCATCTACACGCTAACCCAACCGGGACAGAAAGCAGCACCTGCCATTGCCATCAACATCGACCGCCGTGAATCTAACCTGACCCCCATACCACCGGAAGATCTCCCTCAGCTACTTAATATCAAGAACCTTCAGATTGCGACTGACAAGGAGACCTTGATCAAGATGATCGAGGAATTGCGGATTGGCAGAACTTTTGGTGAACATCTGTTATGGGTAGTGCTGTTGTTAGCGCTGGCTGAGTTTGTCTATGCCAATATGCTGGTGAAGGATCGTCCAAAACTCGGCGACCTTCTCCAGATTAAGCCATCCGGAAAAGTGAGTGGGCACACGCCACGTACGGGCGGTGGACTCGCTAAAGGTGGAACGTTATGATCATCTTTGCGCACAACACCGCGACCCCCGTGATCTGGCTCGGCATCGCGATCTGCCTGATCGGTGGCGCATACAGCATCTGGCGCTTCATGCCCAAGCGAACGATCAACACCGTGATTGGCGCAATCTACGCTATCTTCCTTATGCTAATGACGTGGTGCTTACTTCTGCCCGGTCGGCGAGACGTCGAAATCGAGAAACTCAAACCCCGTTTCATCGTCGCCCTGGATACCTCCCGCAGCATGCTGACACGAGCATCCGATGAAGTGCCCACACGCTGGGGCACCGCGCTCGAAGCCATTACCATGCCCTGGGTCAATTCAATTGCGGCTGACTGCACCATCGAGCATTTCGCGTTCAGCGAGACGCTCACAAAACGTCTCTCCCCCGAAGAGATGGAGCAGCTCACACCTGAGGGTAAATTCACACGGCTCCGCGACAATCTTCAGGAACTCACCCGCCGCTATGCCGGCACAAAGGTTGCCGGGGTTCTATTGCTCAGCGACGGTGTTGACACCCGTGAGGCCACAGACGCGTGGGCCTTTGATCCCCGACCATTTCCCATTTATACCCTGCGGCTGGAGCCCGATGTCGACGGGTCTGTTGATCCGGATCTGCACATTGACTCCGCCAGCACCCCACGCCGTACCACCGTGGGCTGGAAGACAGAGTTCACAACCGTGATCTCAGGGCAGGGCTCCAGTGGAGACCCCGTCAATGTTCAGCTCTTTAGAGACAATGTCCTCCACCAGGAAAAACCAACCCAACTCCCCGAAGGGGGCGGTCCGCGCAAGACCACGTTCGAGCTGGAACATCCTGATATTGGCGTGTTCAACTATCGCGTGCACGTGCCCCCGTTGGCGGGCGAATCCAATACGAATGACAACGACTATGTCATCTCTGTCACCGTTGCCGATGCCAAGAACCGACTGCTCTATATGGAAGGCCCGCCGCGCTGGGAGTACAAGTTCCTCAGGCGAGCGCTGATCGCCAATCACCAGATCACCCCCATTATTTTCTATGCCGGTTTTGACGGGAAGCCTTACGGTGGTGTGCCTGTCGGTAACATGACCTCTGATATGACCGAGGCCGAGCTGGCTATGCTTAAGGTTGTCGTCATCGGCAACCTTAACGCAAAAGCCCTCACCGAGGCCCGTGCGCGTAACCTGGTCGCGTTTGTCGAAGCCGGAGGAAGCCTCGTGCTACTGGGAGGAACCGATGCCTGGGGCTCCGCCGGACTCTCTACAACGGCATTGCGGGCTGTCTTGCCCATAAGCAAACATGCGACGAAACTCGTTCAGGGCGACAAACCATACGCCGTCCACATCGCCGATGCCGGCAAGGCACATCCTGCCTTTGCTGGCGATGCGGACTACTGGACCTCCGTCCCACCCATTCTAACCTTCGTCCCCGGGGCCGTGCTGTCGGCCGGTGCCCAGGCTCTGGTCCAGGTCGACGCCGACGACGGCATGCACCCCGTCGTGATCTCACATCGCTACGGCGATGGTAAGGTGGTTGTCATTCTTACAGACTCGCTCTGGAAGTGGCAGCTCACGTCCGATGAGATTGAGAGCAAGCCCTATCAGCGTTTCTGGGATCAGCTCATTTCGTGGTTGCTCCCAGCCGAAGACGAACTCGATACCCAGGGCATTGTGCTATTCGCCAATCATGAGGGGCTTTTCCTTGGGGAAACGATCGAGCTCAGTGTACACATTGACGAAGACACCTTAAAGTCGGAGAATCGCGTTAAATGTATGCTAGTCCTGCCAGACAAGCGCGAGGTCCCTTATGCCATGTTGGCCCAACCTGTGACCACGCCGAGTGGTAAGACCTACCCCGGTTACGCGATGTCCTATACTGCAGATGCCCCTGGGCTTTACACAGCAACGGCCGTTGCGGGCGAAAATGATCAGACCATCGCTTCAGAACCTATCTCATTCTTCGTCAAGCCCTTTACTCCCGAGTCCATGCCACGCCCCGTGAATACGACCGCCTTACAGGCGATTGCCAAGAGCAGCGGCGGACGCTATTTTGAGACGCTAAGTCAACTTAACCGTGCCCTCGAAGTGCTCTCTACCAACGCCATTGAAGAGAAAACTGTTAAATTTGTAAGTTTGTGGCAGACTTGGTTTATCGTAATTCTTATGATGACGCTTCTCACCACAATCTGGGGTATCCGAAAATGGCAGAACATGCCATAATTTGGGATTGTCCATGACCGCTGCACCGTACCGTATCGCACTCATCAACATGCCGTTCGCCCGGTTGTCGATGCCGTCGATCGCACTCACGCAGCTCTCCGCCATATTGCAGCAACAGTTCGGGGCTGCGGTCGAGGTCTCAATCCATTACCTGAACCTTGACTTTCTACAAGTCCTCGGTGACCAACCGCTCTACGATCACACCCATTCCTCTACCGCATTCATGACCGGGATTGGCGAGTGGTTCTTCCGCCAGTCTGCTTTTCCGCAAGCGGACGACAATACGGAGGCCTACTACGCCCGTTATTACCTCTCGCAGGACAATACCACCCAGGCAATCTTTCAGAGGCTGAAAGAGAAACGGACCGGTGTCGACTCCTGCTTTGACCGCCTGATAGACCGACACGGGCTGCTCGACGTTGACCTTATTGGGTTTACGTCACTCTTCTCGCAAACCTTGGCGTCCATCGCGATGGCCCGTCTCCTGAAAGAACGCAATCCGACCGTACGGACCATAATCGGCGGGCCGACCTGTGACGCTGTGATGGGAATGGAGCTGGCCGCGCACGTTCCCGTGCTTGACGCCGTGTTCTCCGGCCCGGCCCTGAAGAGCTTTCCAACCTTTGTAGACCATCTGCTCAAGGGGGATCACGCCGCCTGTGATGCTATCAACGGGGTATTCACCCAAACCAACCATAATCGTTGGCCAGGCAGGGGGAACACGTCGCCGATTGGCATCCTGGGTGATGCATCAGACATCAACGATCACATTCCGCTAAATTACGATTCCTTTCTCAATGATCTCAAAGCCGCTTTCCCAAATGACGACATACAGCCGACGTTGCTCTTCGAAACGTCGCGCGGGTGCTGGTGGGCACAGAAGAAGGCGTGTACCTTCTGCGGGCTCGATGGCCTTCATATGCACCACCAGGTCATGACCGCGGAGAACGCCATCGCCCACATTGAATCGCTGTATCAGTACGTCCCGAGCTGCCGGATCTTTATGGGTGTCGACACCTCCCTTCCAAAAAACTTTATGCATGACGTGTTTCCACATCTCTCCCCACCGACAAAAATGAACCTGTTCTATGAGCTGAGGCCTGACATCACCAAGGAGGAAATTCAGATTCTTGTCGATGCAGGCGTACGGGCCTTTCAACCCGGCATCGAATCCCTCTCCACTTCATCACTCAAGCTGATGAACAAAGGCATCTCTGCTTTTCAGAATATCATGTTTCTCAAGAACTGCAGCGCCCATCCCGTACGCACCGACTGGAACCTACTCCTCTTCTCTCCAGGTGAGGCAGAGGCCGTTCGAGAGAACGCCCTGCAAACCATTCCCTTGCTTGCCCATCTCGCCCCTCCCTCCGGGGCCTATCCTGTGGGTTTCGTACGCTTCAGCCGGTACTTTGAGGATCCGGCAGCCCATAATCTTGAGCTCACCCCTAAGGACTTCTATGCACTGACATACCCGTACGATGAACAGTCCGTAACGAACCTGGCCTATCACTTCGTTGACGGCAATGCCGACAACGCACGCATCAAGGCCTGGTTGGACCGGCTCGATAGTGCCATCGAACAATGGACCTATCGTTGGCTTGGAACGGACGACAAGCCACAGGCACGGTTATGCTTCGCCTCGGACGACGAGAGCTGGGCAGTCTATGATTCTCGTGCCGGCGAGGAAGTGGAAACAGAAATCAGCAACGCCGAGAAGCGTATGCTTGACGCGCTCGACCACCCGCAAACCACGGCGCAACTACAGCATGCGTTTGGGCCCACTGCCGCCCCCGTGCTGGACACATTTCGCAGACGCGCCTGGTTATTCGAAGAGGATGACCGCGTCCTGAGTCTCGTAACGTAACGGAGGGCGCAGCTGTCAAGTGTCGGGTGTCAGGAGGACAGATCCCGTCCTGAAATAGGTTGTCACTCTGAGTGAGACGTCGTCCAAAAAGCTTTTGCCCTGAAAGGGCTTGATATACCAGCCCAGGGCAGCGCCCTGGGTCGCAGCGAGATAAGCACATCAGCCCTGAAAGGGCGGGATATGGAAATGTGTTCATGTTCGGTCCGTATATCCCGCCCTTTCAGGATTAGATTCTCTTTTGTTTTTCACCTAGCAGCCTGTCTGTCTTCGAAAAACTACGCGATTTATTGATTTCACCGTTCGCCCCAATCAGATCCCTTCTGCCTTATGCGTCCAGGCTGCTAATAAAAGAGAAGCCCTCGGGCGGCCCCTTCGGCGGAGTCCGACGGCGATTCTTTGCGAAGAGACTCCTTCTATTAGACTCAATAAGGAAACCCGATTGCTGAAACAGCAGATGAAACAGCTTTACACCTCTACAGCCCTCATAGCCTCAAAAGCCAACGCCAGCACAACCGGCACCTTCAATTCCATCTCACCAACATCAGACATCAACGCCTTCCTCGCCAATCTAACCGGCGTGGCAACTGTGCTCCTTCTCAAAATGGGCCGTATCGCAACATGCGCACGCGTGTTCGCCACCAGCTACACCGCACCTCCGCTGCCATAGATTCGAACAGCTCGCATGCTCAGCAAGAGATACGAAATACCCTCGCGACTCAGTTTGAAAATAGCGGGTCAAAAGGGACAGGAGAATTCTTGTCTCCAATTAAATCAGAATTTACCGTTGACGCTTTCCTGGGACTCAGCCCCCAACGGCCCTGCGGCCACAACGAGCCATGGTGACGGCGTCAAGCCGCCGTCTGACCCTGATTGCAGACCCAGGTTGCACTCAAAGCATGGCCGTTGGTTGAATATGGCTGACATTGAACTTATTTGAACAGAAGTTGGAGAAGAATAAGAATATTGCGCAGATATCCAGGAAACCGTCTTTAGAACTGTAGGTAGTGTGGAAACGTGACGCCACTCGCTCAAAGAGCGACTTTCGCCCTGCGCTGGAAATATTTCCAAATCCTTCTTGCGCACATCTCAAGCATGCGCTACATTCTGTCTGGAAATATTTCCATCCAGTGAGAAAAGGGGGTAGTACAGTGATGAAGAAGAGAGTCTCCATCACGGATATTGCAAGGGAGTGCGGGGTCGGGTTGGGTACAGCCTCGCGGGCAATCAACGGCAAGCCAGGCGTCAAAGAAAATGTGCGGCGGAAGGTCCTGAACTACATTGAAGAGATTGGCTGGCGGTGTAACAGTATTGAGTTGCGGTTCCAATTGCCTACAGAAGGGCGGCCTGTGATCTTCATTGCGCCGACTTCAACGTTCGAGAGCCGATTCAATACCGAACTCCTACGTTTGCTCATGGAGGTGTTGCCGGGCGAAGGTCTTTCGCCGACGGTCTACTATGGATGCTGTCGCGAGAATCTTGAACGTGCGATTGGGGCTAGGCCCTATGCGGTCGTGTTGGCCGGCGTCAGCGACTACCAGGCGCCTTTGGTTGAAAATCTCGTTTCGGGCGGCACGCATGTGATAGCCCTGGGAGAGTGTAAGCACGCCGCCTGTCCCCTGGTCTTCCCAGACCCTATCGCCGGGGCCAAGCGAGCCGTCGAACTCCTGCATAAAGCCGGGCACAAGAGAATCGGGTTTCTGGGGGGAATGGGGATTCGTGAGGAACTGTGCTCTCTAGAAGAGGTGAACATACATTTTGTTCGACAATTACTGATCGGAATTTGCGAAGCCGCACCGGACTTTTCGCTAAAGGAAAGTGCGGTGAGCGACTGCTTCAGCGAACTCCGTTATCTTCGCAAGCAACTCAAGAGCGGTAGGCATACGGCCTGGATTTGCAGTGACGAAAAGATGTGCCGCCAGTTCCTCTACTGCGCGCACACGCTGAATGTGTCCATTCCAAACGATGTTTCACTTATCAGTTTCACCCCGGATCTGCCGAGTTACGCATTCACCCCGGATGTCACCCGGCTGTTCCCTGATAACACAACACAGGTGAACCAAATTATCAGGCTCCTATCCCTGCCAACGGCACCAGAAGCAAAGCGGGTTGTGTCGGATTTTCTATTGCACAAAGGTACTACCATTAATAGAGCACGTAACGACGGAGACGGACTGTGATGCATATTTTTTCTATGACCTGCAAAGCCGAATCGGCAATTGATCGGTTTGGCAAGAAATCGGAACGGGACAGAGCGATCCGCTGGTTCCGGGATCATTCGATCACCAAACTCTATATTGAATCCTACCGCCATGGTCGCCTGGTGCCGGAAGCACGCTTGCGGGCCATACGCGATGATTTTGTGGAAGCCGGCTTTGAGGTAGGAGGGTGTATCACGCCCACCTGTCTGAACGAGCGAAAAGGTCAAACCACTAACGCGTGCTTCAATGACTTTGTCACCTGTTTCAGCGACCCTTCTGCAGTGGAAACGCTCCAGGAAATCGTGGAATTGACGGCCCGCCTTTTCGACTTCTTTATCCTGGATGATTTTATGTTCACCAACTGTGCGTGTGCCCGTTGTAAGGCGGCCAAGGGCGACATGACCTGGCAAGACTATCGGTGTGATCTCATGCTGCGGATCAGCAAAGAACGTGTTCTCACTCCTGCCCGCAGGGTGAATCCCAACGTGAAGGTCATCATCAAATACCCTCTATGGTACGAAACCTATAATGCGCAAGGGTACGACGTGATTCGCGAAACCGATCTTTATGATGCCATCTGGATCGGAACGGAGACACGCGACCCGGACAGCCCAGAGGCCGGCTGCCGCCCTCAGACCGCGGCCTCCTGGATTCAGGGCTGGATGAATGACATCGGTTCCGGCAAATGCGGCGGCGGTTGGTACGATCCCATTAACACAAGCCCCCATACCTTTCTGGAGCAGGCGCGCCAGACAATCATCGGAGGCGCGAAAGAGAGCCTTCTGCACTGCTATGACTATCTCGGGACCACAACGCCTGGGATCGCTCTCCACGACAAAGATCAGGAGGTTCAAGACGGCTTGGCTGATGCTGAGGCGTTTCGTCAAGAGGCAGGAGATCTGCAAGCTCTGGCTGGAATGATTGGCGACATGGAGCCCTACGGTGTGCTGGTTCCCAAGGCCCCAAACCAAATACAGGAGGGGAATGACGAAGCCTACTTGTCTGGGTTTGTGGGGATGCTGGGCATTCCCAGCGTCGCATCAGGATCTCTGAGTGCATACGTGGCCGCCTTCTTTGGTGTCCAAGCGAACGGGCTTGACGAACTGGCAGACAGCATTGCCGATGCCTGTTGCAAGGGGACGCCTCTGGTTGTCACTCAAGGTCTTCTGGATATCATGGGCGAGCAGGGAAAGGATCTCCCGCGGCCGTTGGCCGAGGCCTGGAAGTCGCGGCGGAGCAACAGACGCGCGCCAGAGATACTGCACCTGACTGATACGCTGAGCCTGCTACAATGTCCAAAAGACCTGTGGGAGTTGATGACGCTTGATTCTGCAGAGATCGACACGCTTCGTAACCGCCTGCTCAGGCCTCTGGAACTCGAATTTCATGCCCCGGCCAAGGTTTCTCTCCACCTTTTCCGCTCTGGTGAAAGGCGCTCCGAAGTCATCGAGAACTTCAACGACACTTCTGCGGAAGTGCAGATCCGATTCGGTGGTTTCGATCGCGGAGACCGTATGATCAAGTTGTCGCTGCCGTCGTCAAATCGAGTATCGCTATGCCGCAACAGTCAGGAGGGCTACACGATTACATTGCCCGCCCGCTCATTGGTGGTGATATCTAGTCATGATTAAGCACGTAGAATGTGCAGTAGCGGAGAGAAATGCGATTCTTTCGTCCTGTTGCGGCTTTTTGGGAGAGGTGACCTTGACCGACAGCGCGGTCATTATTCTCTTTGCCGACATGCTGGGAGCCGGAGACATGTTCACCATGGCAACCACCTCCCTGCTGCCCCTCTCCAACGGTCTTTTCGTGATCCCCATGGCCTGGCTGGCTGCGATGGCGGGAAATCGCAGGCTAAACGTAAGCTGTTGCCTGCTCGCCTCAATTGCGTATTTCTTCGCTGTATCGACGCCATGCTGGGGCCGGTTTGCCGTGCCCGTCCTGATTTCAATGATCATTCTCTTTGCATTCTCGCTGACCGGCTTTATCGCCAGTTGGTTCCCTTTGCTCGACGGTTTTGTCAGAAGCGACCGACGGCCGGCTTTCTTCGGTCGTATGCGCTTCTGTCACCAGGTTACGGCGGTTGTGTTTCTCTTTCTCGTTGGGCTGGCTATCGGCGATGAGCCGCCCATCTGGAAACTTCAGGTCGTACTTCTTCTCGGGGCGATTATCTTCAGCGGACGGGCCTTCTTCGTCGCCCGCCTTCCAACCGCCGGCCAACGCCGGGAGACGTCAGCCAGTTTGAAACGCGGATTGCTTGCCGTCTTGAAGAACAGACCGCTGGTGGGGTTCTCCATCTACTGGTTCGTCCTGAATCTTGCGGCCTTTGGAACCGTTCCCTTGGCAATGCTTACGTTGCGACGGCAGTTTGGAGCCTCTGCCGACACCGTTGTGCTCATCTCCGCGCTTGCGCTGACTGGAATGCTTCTGGGCTATCTGTTCGCCAACAGGATACTCGCCCGCTTCCATGTAAAGAGGGCCATTCTGGGGATTCACGTGACCTTCGCGTTGACAAACCTGGGCTTGGCTTTCGTATCCAGCAGCGGCACGATCTCCTACCTGATCGTCGCTACCCTGCTCTTTCTCTACGGTTTCATGATCGCACTGGCTTCGATTGTCATCTCATCCGAGATGATGGCCATGGCGAACGAAGGAAACAAGATCATGTCCATGGCCGTCAGCGGGGCGCTCACCTATGGCGGCGCTGGTGGAGCCCGATTGATCACTTCACTGGTCCTCGGATCGGGCGTGCTGGCCAGTCGCTGGCACTTGGCCGGCATGGAGATGACGACCTACCAGACCCTCTTTTTTGTCTACACCATCGCCATACTGCTTACAGCAAAGCTACTTCCCATGGTTCCCGCTTTTTACCCTCACAGGAAACGCAACTTCAAGGACTGACATACAAAAGAAATCGCAGATGCGCCCACTTAACACACAGCCATTCTCATTATGGCCACGAGCAGCCTGCACTACAAACGCTCGTCTCATCAACCACCCCGTTTGTAGTCCACGCTTTAGCGTGATTCCCTTTTAGAGAGACAGGTAAACCGCGTGGGGTTCGACCCTAATGAGAATTGCCGCTTAACGCAGTCCACCCCCCTTGCCTCTTACATTGTTTATGCTACGATACGGGAAGCATTATAAAGGAGTGGTGTCATATGAGTCGTCGCTTTGGTTTTACAGTAGTGGTATGCGCAGGCATCGTTGCCGGTAGCGCGAACAATGTGGAGAACTTGTGTTTCAACGGATCGTTTGATCACTCAGACCCGCTGGAAGGGTGGACCTATGACTACCAATGGTTGAACAACAAGCACTATATGGATAACCATAAAAAGGTGTTCGCAGAGGCGAGTGGCGGCGGGCGGTCTCGCGTTGTTCGACTCACATCGACGAATGATGCCGGAGCCAAGATCGAGTGCAAGCCCATTCCTTTTGAGCTTGGTTACCACTATACCTGCAGGCTGAAAGCCAAACTCGATGGCAGTATGGCCAGACTCTACTTTGCTGGATACAAGTGGAAGCCGGGAATTCGACCCTATGCGGATCCGCCAATCGCCGATCTTCGAACCATTTACAAGAGCAAGGCCCATACGACAATAGGGAAGAGTTGGCAGACCATTACGTTGGAGATTCCTGGCGTGAAGGTGACCCCCCTGGCCTATAAGCACATGAAGGTTATCCGGTTCATCACCCTCTATGCGTGGACCGTAGGCGAACTCCACCTTGATGACGTTGTGATCACACGGGTGAAAGACAGCAGCTTCAATAAGATGTAATGGCAGCATTGGACACAGAGCTTCAGCGCATTGGAAACACCCTTAAATGGTGGCGGGCCAAGCTTGCCCTCGTTTCGGGTATTGCCGCCATTCTCGGCATGGCCTGGATCCTGGCGCTATTCGATATTGTCTGCCAATACAGCCGGGTAACACGGTTCTTATCTGCGGCTATTCTTCTGGCGCTTGTCGTGGGAACGGTCTATTTCCTGCGCAAAGCGATGGCGCAGCGTGTGACTGCCGAGGGCGTGGCGGCATCTCTGGAACGTGCCTTTCCGGAGCTCGACAACCATCTGATCAACTACATTCAGTTCTCGCGTGACACCTCAGACAATCCATTCAAGAAAGCATATGTGGGAGGTGCACAGCCCCAGCAATATCGCAAACTGAAGCTGCGCCGAATGAAGAACCGCAAGGCGCATATCATAAGCCAGTCGATCCTTGCGGCCGTGCTACTTCTACTCGTCAGTCCCACGATCTTCATGGGGCGTTCATGGGGCGTCGCGCTCTGGCGATCCGTGAACCCATTCACGAACACACCGCCAGCCAGCCTCACGCGAATCCTTGAGGTAACGCCCGGCAACACGACCGTCGTGCAGGGTGGCCCGGTTCTTCTCATTTGCAGGGTTCAGGGCCGCCGGGACCACGAAGTCTGGGTTGATGTCGATCTTGCGGATGCTGATAAATCTATCTACACATTAGGACATATTAGCACAGGTGAGCCGCTCACGTTCTCACACCGTATCCCGCGGGTGACAACCCCGTTACGATACCGTTTTCGAGCCGGTGATGCCCCAGAGGGTAATTGGCATACGGTCGACACCCGTCCCCCTTCGGCATTCACCGATATCAAGCTCAGCATCACCCCCCCGTCTTATACGCGCGGCAAACGACAGGTCGTCAGCGGTTGGGATGAAGCTATTAACATTCTACAGGGATCGACGGCAAACGTTGCCGCCGTGTGCAACGTTCCTCTTAAATCGCTCGCGCTGCAAAGTGATAGTGCCGATCCCCTCCCCCTTCGCCAAACGGATGCCTCCGGTGCATGGCAGGCAATACTGACCATCTCCGGAGGGCACACACTACGACTGACGGCAGAAGATCTCTACGGCGACACCCTTGTGCAGACAATCAGCTACGCTTGCAAACCGGATGCCCCTCCCGTCATCGAAATCCTTGAGCCAGCCGGTCTTACCATCCTTGCGCCCGGAGTAGCCCCTAAAATTGAGTTTAGCGTCGTCGACGACCATGGGATAGCCGATGTAAGGGTCGAACAGGTGAAGGTTGGTAGCAGCAAGGATACGGCCGGGGATATGCAAAAGCGCTGGCACCCCGAAAACACGCTCTTGTTCGACGGTGTATGGAAGGGCTCCGCCCAGAAGGAGGAGACACTCGTCTATCGCATCGTGGCCAGCGACAATCGCCCCGGCGAGCCGCAGACCGCACGCTCCGTCATGATCATTTTCAATGCCGACACACACAAGACAGCCGCTGATAAACGCAACGCGCTTGAAGCCCAGGCGTTCGAGAGTTTGAACAAGGTTGTCGAGCTCCAGCGTCAGAATGTTAGTCAGACGAAGCGCGGACGTTCCGACTTCAAGGGAGTTCCGGCCGCATTCTGGGACGAGACGGCCTCCCAACAACAGAAGATACGCGACCTCACTAAGACGCTTTTGACGAACCCTGTCAATCCACTCGGGACCCTCACGTCCTCTATCAAGAAGCTCTACCTCAACGAGATGGCTGAGGCCATTACGCGTCTCTCTGCAATTCCACGAGCTCTCGTGGCCCAAAAGAGTCAACACGCCTCGCGTGCGCTGATTATCGAAGAGAGTATCCTTCGCCAGCTCACACGAGCCGGAAGCGCCGCCTCCAATGCAAAAGTGGAGCGCCGCATGTCCGGTCTAATGGCTATGCTTCAGAAGCTCATCGATGGCGAGGCAAGGGTCCTGAAGCAAACCGGCAGCGTCATCGAACAGCATGCCACCCCGGGCAGTGCCCTGATCGATGCGCAGGACGACCTGGCGGCCGACCTCACCGAATTCACCGCCGCCTGTCGCCGTGAGTCGGGCGAAGTCCAGGCCAACGACGCCACGTATGCGGCTGTACTCACCGAGATCGCAGAGCGCTGTAAGAGCGAAACCATTCGTGAAGACATGATCATGGCGGCAGAACGTTTAGACGAAAACCAAGCGACTGATGCGGCGCCCCTGGAAACGTCGGCCCTTGCCAAACTTAAGGCGCTCGATGCATTCCTGAACGCAGTTGAGACGCAGGAGATGCAAGCCGAGCATGAGGCCATGGTCGAAGGTGTTCAGCAGGCGAAAGAAAAGCTGAATCGAATCAAGGAATTGCACAAGCGCATGCTGGAGGCGATGGAGCTTGTACGCGATCAGAAAGATAAGAGCGATGACGAGCGCTTCGATATGATGGAAGAGGAGTTCACGGAGATAATAAAGAACACAAAAGAATCGTTACTGGAAGTCCCCACAGACCTGCATGTGTTCATGGATCTTAACGTGGCAAATGACATCGTAGAGGATGTCTTTGGGGTGTTTCAGGAGGTCGAGCAGGCTTTTGACAAGAAAGAGAGTGATGCTGCTCCGGACGGAGACTTCAAAGCCAGGGAAGAAGCGTATGCGAAAGAAGAAGCGCTGCTCGACATGATGGAGGAGGCCGAAGACCGCTTGGACGATATGGAAATGTGGCTCCGTGACAAGCCAGACGACGTAAAAGTCACCACCGAGACGCTGGATCGGGAAGAAATGCCGGAAGAAGGCATAGCGCTCGGAGCCCTCGCCGCGCAAGTGGAAGACCTGATTGGTGAATTGCTGGAAGAAGATGAAGAGGAGGCGGCCGAAGCCGACGATGGTGCCACAACGCATGCTATGGGAGATTGGGAAAGCGGCTGGGATGTCATGGAGGGCAATATATCATCCTTCGGGGCAAAAGGTAAGGCCGGCAACGAGACCCCCGACCACAAAGAGCAGGATGGGCGCTCGAACGTGGGTCGGCAGGGCATGGCGGTGGGTGAGACTGCCGCAGGCTCCGGTACCATTGGTGAGGGTGACAAAAATATTGAAGAGCGGCGGACGGCCGATCCAACACAAAGTGGCCAGGTTAACCTTGATGGTGAAGCCGACACGAAGGCGACCGGCGGTGGCAAACTGGCGACCGGCAAAGCTGACGATCTTGGCATGAGCGGCGGCGTGAAACGCATGGATTCGAATGAGGCTGGCTCTTGGGAGGGTATGGCTTCGCTGATGGCTCGTCAGGCTGATGCCGTGTTCGCAAAGGCCTCAATGAAAAACATTCGCGTGGATTCTTTGCAAGATGCCGCGCACCACTTGCGACAGTCCTCTGATGCCGTGGCCAAGGGCAATATTCGGCAGGTGAAGGAATTCCGAAAGCTTGCCATCGCCTCCTTGCAGCAGGCACAAGCACAACTCACGGCGGGGCCCGCAGCGGGCTTCGCGGTCGAGTCCTCCCCCGGTGTACTGGGGAACGTCATGGACAGCGGCCCAGATCTCGCTCCTGAAAAATACCGGAATTTAGTTGCCGACTACTACAAGCGATTGAATGAAACTCTCTGACATGAAACTTCAAGCGGAACGTCCAACATCGAACATCGAACGGAGAGAAATATTCACACTGCGGAGTGCTTGCATCCCAAGCTTACTTCAATGTTCAGTGTTCAATGTTCGATGTTCGATGTTCGCTTTTCTCGTAGCCATCATCTTCCTCTGCGGCTGCCAACAGCACGCGCAGCCACAATCGCTAAATAAATTCTCTATCGAGCAACTTCGCACTGTTATCAAGGGCTATACAGGCGATTGGCGAGGCGATACAGACCAAAACCGCGGCGTGCCCGCGCCACCCGTACAGCAACCTATTCCTGAAGACGCGGCCATCATTGACTTAGTCCCGCCTGACGCCATCTCGCTTGGTGAACTCCCGCTCGCCCAACTGGTCCGGCAACGCAGAAGCCTTCGAGAGTATTCGGCTACCCCACTGAAAAACGAAGAGCTCAGCTTCCTACTCTGGTGTACACAAGGAGTCTCGTCCTTCGAACAGGACGGGGACGGCAACATCGTCAAACAGTTCCGCAATGTCCCCTCTGGGGGCGGACGCAACCCTTTTGAAACGTATCTCATTATCAATCACGTAGAAGGCATAGCGCCCGGCCTCTACCGATTCTTGCCCTTCGGCCACAAGCTCTGCCTGCTGCACGAAGCCAATGACCTGCCGGGTCAGGTACAGGCTGCATGTTACGGACAGCCATGCGTTGGGGATGCCGCCGTAGTTTTCGTCTGGACGGCGGTTCCCTATCGCACGGAATGGAAGTATGGCTATATTGCACATCGCATGATTGCCATCGAGGCGGGCCACCTTTGCCAAAATCTCTATCTTGCCGCCGAATCCATCAATGCCGGAGCCTGTGCGCTGCTGGGATATTCTCAGAAACACATGGATGCCCTGATCAGGGTCGATGGCAAAGACGAATTTACCATCTACATGGCCACCGTCGGGAAAGCGAAGAAACAGTAATGCTATGTCTATGGTGCAATTTTGGTGCATTCTACCCACCCCTAGCCTCTCCCAGCTTTTGCCATATGGCATTGAAAGGTCGTGAACACGGGCAAACAAAAGCGGCGGTTGTCATTCCAAGCTTGCCGAGGAATCTCAAGCATTACTGGCGGCCTGAGATGCCTCGACAAGCTCGGGATGACAGATCACGCGGTCTTTTCGTATTCAGAAATGCCAAATGGCTCAACTATAGGAGGGGATCTAGTGGAAAGAACACAGGTCTTGTTCCCTTCCCGGGAGGGGCTAGGGGTGGTTTTTTCAGCAAATACAACAGAGTGAGCCTATGACCATGGAAATACCCAACTACCAGAAGTTCACGATTAGCGACATCGCTCAACTTAAGGCTAAACTTGCTAGTCTGAAATTGAATATCCCAGTAAGCGAAGATATCTCGATTCTCACAGTTCCGCTAGCCGTTGGCTACCGGCAGAAACTCCCAAATCGACTCTGTGTGCAGCCCATGGAAGGCTGCGATGCTACGGCCAACGGTTCTCCCGGCCCGCTAACACGGCGACGATACAGTCGCTACGCGGAGGGGGGTTCAGGACTGATCTGGATGGAAGCCACCGCTGTTGTGCCCGGCGCTAGCACCAGAGCGGGACAACTCTGCCTTCACGCGGGAAACATTGAAGCATTTGCAGACCTCGTGACGTCCATGCGGAAAGCGGCTGCACGTCGCTGGGAGCATGATGTCATAATCATCCTACAGCTTGCACACGGTGGCCGCCTGTGTAATCCCGATCCCGTCCTCGTTCATCACAACCCCGTGCTCGACGTGGAGAGCGACATAGACGCCTCAACCCCGCTGGCCACCGACGCTGACCTAGAGCGGATCCGGGATGAATTCATTGCAGCCGCTCAACATGCCGCTACGGCGGGTTTCGACGGCGTTGATGTCAAAACGTGCCACAACGACCTGCTCAGCGAACTTCTTGGCGCTCGTACGCGAGACGGGGCCTATGGCGGAAGCTTTGAAAACCGTACGCGCCTCGTACTTGACGTCTTCGCGGGAATCCACGAATGCAAACCGGAACTCCTACTCTCGACGCGGATGAGCGGTTACGACGCCAATGCGTTCCCATATGGTTTTGGCGGGGCTCCCACAAACCCGCAGGAAGCAGATCTCGATGAACCCCGAACGTTTGCGAAACGGCTGGTGGATGTTGGCGTCGATGTTTTGAATGTCAGTTCGACTGCCCCACGACAACCGACCTCAAAACACGCGAATGAAGCCTCCCCCGCTGATGCTGCTATGAACGAGATCGGACGCAAAATTGCCATCACCCAGGCTATTCAGGAAGCCGTACCGGACACCATCGTAGTAGGCGGCGACATAAGCGGGTTCCGGCAATTCGCGCCCCAAGTGGCTGCGGGCATCATAAACGGGGGCGGAGCGACCGTCATGGGTTTGGGCCGACTGGCGTTAGCCTATCCCGATGCGATGGCCGATATACTCAAAGCGGGCAAACTGGTCCCCGAGAAGACTTGCATGCTGTGTGGAGCCTGCATCGAGCTTCTGCGCAGCGGCACACCAACAGGCTGCGTCATCCGCGACCCGGCAGTTTACGGCCCCGAATACCGACATCAACGACAGTTCTCGCTGGATTATCTCAAGCACGAAGCGCAACGCTGTCATAACTGCGAAGCCGCCACGTGCCGTGCAGCGTGTCCAAACGGGATTGATGTGCCTGCCTTTATCAAAGCCTTCGAGAGCGATCATATTTCAGAAGCGTATGCCGTCTTGCAGCGAAACAATGTTCTGCCAGAGATGTGCTCACATCTCTGCCCCGCCTGGTTACTATGCGAGGGTGCCTGTATTGAAAAGACGCTCACGGGGAGACCCATTCCCATCCGAGACATCCAGTACGTTGTCTCCTGGCTAGCGCGCGAAGAGACCGATATTGGTATACCGATTCCGTCGGAAGCGACGGGCAAACAGATCGCCGTGATCGGCGCAGGACCTGCCGGATTGAGTGCAGCTGCGATGCTCTCCGGAAAGGGCCATCATATCGTGCTGTTCGAGCGAGGGGTCCGGCTCGGAGGCACTCCCGAATCTGTCATCCCGGCATCGCGCTACCCCGGTGCACAAATGGAAATTGAAGCAAGACTCCGGCCTGCGCTTGAAGCGGGGCGGATCAAGATCAACTATGGAAGGGAGCTCGGCGTCAACCTGGAGCTTGACCCGCTTCGCGAAAAATATGACGCGGTATTGCTAACCACCGGACTTTGGCAAGAGCACGCACTTGTGGCAGAACGTCCCAACGGCGTTATTGGAGCCTTGACGTTTCTCGCCGAAACGAAGCAGGGCCTTCGGGGGCCGGTGCCGCCACGCGTGGTCATTCTCTGCGGGGGTGACAGCGCCATGGACGCCGCTCGCGAAGCCCAGCGACTTGGCGCTTCCGAGATCACCATCATTTTTGGCGGACAGCGTTCGGAGATGCATTGGCACATGGATGAGGCATGGACGGCATCCGAAGGCGTAAACCTGATGACGATGACGGAACCCATTGGCTACTCGATTGACGCCAAAGGGACAATCACGGGTGTGAAATGCCACCGCACTGACATTACGGGAGACGCTGGATTCGAGCTTCCGGTTGGCATGGTTATCGAGGCTATGGGGTTGCGCGTTGCCGATTGCGTACGCGAATCACTTACCAGAATTGACTTCACTGAGATAGGCCTTGTCAGGACCCTTGACGATCCTGCATTCTCAACTGCTCTTGACGGCGTCTTTGCCGCAGGAAGCATAATCAACGGCGGTGCCTCCGTTGCCCAATGTATTGCTGAAGGCATGCAGGTTGCGAAGGCGATTGAACAATTCTGTCAATCTTGCCCGGACAATATGCTATGAACCTGAAAAGCTGCAAAAAACTTGAATGTGGACGTTGCGTGCCTCCAGAGGTCACCATCGCGCGCTTGGAGGGTGTTCTCAGCGAAAAGTATGACTATTGGATGTGGGAAGAAGAAGTTGCACAGCACCTCTACTGGGCTGCGATGTTTATCGAGGGACTGGATTTTCGTGCGATGGGGAAGGGAATTTCGCAGCTCTTCAGCAAGGCTGGCGCTCTGGCCGAAGGCGCTGAATTTCTAACAGCGCTAAACATAGAAGGACTTCCGGGATACATTGAGGGGCACCAGGACGAGATTGAAGATGCACTGGAAATCGAAACGCTTCTTTCTCATGTGGACCTTTCAGAGTCGACACTGGCGGCCATCAAGCATTCGCCAGACGCGCAGTTCTGGGTAGACGGCAGTTCGTTGTTGGACGGTCGCAACATCAAGGTACCGATCAACTATGTACAGCTCATTAGCGGCCCCAATGGCAAGGCAGCGGGCAACGAGATTGAAGAAGCCATCGTGCATGCCACGAACGAGGTGTTTGAGCGGCGTGCCCACATCACGGTACTAAAGAACCGAATGGTTGTCCCCACGATCGACATGTCGACAATCACGCACCCTTTGATTCTTGAGCACATCGCATTCCTACAGAACAAAGGAATCGAGATCACGCTTAAGGATCTCTCATTTGACGGCAATCTTCCCTGCATCGGGGCCTACTTCGTGGATCCCAATATCCCTGAAGATTATCAGTTCCGTCACTTTTTCAAAGTGGGAGCCTCATTCAGCATGGAAGATGCCCTGATTCGCACCTTCACCGAATACACCCAGGGGCGAAAACGTGATGAGTTTATTGACGGCAGCAAAGACGAGCAGGATCGCATCCTGAATTACGACTTCCGAAGCCTCAAAACACAGCCAGACTCCTGCGATAACTTTCTATCCACCTTCATGTTCGGTTTCGTGCCCTACCGGAATGCAGACTTTTTGACCGCAGGCGACATCGTTCCGTTTAACAAGGGCGTACACTACGAAGATTGCCTCGACGACATTGAACGCGCAAAAGAAGTATGCCAGACGCTAGGCAAAGACTACATCGTTGTTGACTTCACGGATCCCGAAATCGGCTTCCCTGTCGTACAGATCATTATCCCTGGCTACTCCGACGTACTGCCTTTCCATCCCCCGACGAGCGAAGCTCTATTCAAACGAATCACCCGAAGTGAGGTGCTTGCCTCTTATACCCAATTAGGAGTTGACGAATAATGTGCTGGGCTATAATTACTGCCGGGGAATTGAATAAAGCTGGAATGGAGGAACCCCGATAAAACCCTCCGTACAAATGACCACAATTAAGGAGCGTCGGATGAACGTTGAATTATCATGACGACAACAAACGACATACCACTCGCGCGGGTTATGGACACGATGGCGGAAGGCGTCTTTGTGCTGGACGCAACGTGCTCCATCTCGTTGTGGAACAGAGCCATGACGGACATGACAGGCTGGCGTGCGGACGCGATGATCGGCAAGTCGTGTACAGATCTGATCTGCTCGGTCAACGCAGGGGCCGATGCCAATGGCATGAAACCCACCTTGGATTGCGCCTTGCTGAAGCATGTCGATGGAAAGCTGGCCGTGAGTCAGGTTGAGTGCAAGGTAAGAACGTCCACAGACGAGACAGTTCCGGTATTGAAGAACGCTCGCGTGCTTTTGGACGATAATGAAACGCCAACCGGAGTCGTCGTCACCCTGACAGATCTCAGACCTTTGCGCCGACTGGAAGAGGATCTCGCCATCATGCGTCACGAGGCGATGCCCGTCCGGGGATTGGGGCGATTGGTGGGAGGCAGCACGCCGATGCAAAACGTCTATGATCGCATTACACCGGCTGGGGATTCCGAGGTCACGGTTTTGATTGAGGGAGAAACGGGGACGGGCAAAGAACTGGCAGCTGAGGCTATCCATGCTATGAGTGCACGCAAGGACAAACCACTGGTTAAGGTAAACTGTTCGGCATTGTCCGAAAACCTGTTGGAGAGCGAGCTCTTCGGGCATGTCAAGGGAGCCTTCACCGGGGCCGTAAAGGACAAGGTCGGACGGATCGAGATGGCCGAAGGCGGCACACTCTTTCTTGACGAAATCGGCGATGTCAGTCCGCTGATCCAACTGAAGTTGTTGCGTGTGCTACAGGAACATGAATATGAGCGTGTCGGAGAATCTACCCCGCGAAAAGCAGATGTGCGTTTCATTGCGGCCACCCATCGCGACCTCAAGCAGCGCGTCAATGAAGGCAACTTTCGCGAGGATTTTTACTATCGCATTCGAGTCTTCTCTGTGCCGATGCCAGCGCTCCGTGTACACAAGGAAGACATTCCCCTGCTATGCAGTGCCTTCATACGAAAGCTGAAGGCGAGCACTGGAAAACAAATCTCAGCCCTTTCTCCGGAAGTCATCCACGGCTTCATGGACTACTGCTGGCCCGGCAACGTCAGGGAACTTGAAAACGCCATTGAGCACGCCTTCGTCACGTGCAATACTGACACCATTGGGCTTGACGACATCCCGTTCGAGATTCGCAGCGCAAGCCAAAGAGCAATTGAATGCAGGGAACGCGGTGGAAGCCCCCTACCACTTGCGCCTGAACCCTCAACACCCCTCACCCGCGAGAAACTCTTGGAAACACTCCAAGCTTGTAACGGAAATCAATCCGAAACCGCTCGCCGCCTTAACATCGACCGCACCACCGTCTGGCGCAAGATGAAGCAATGGGATCTAGAAACTCCGCAGTGAAACGTCTCCTAACATGGCAGGCTCTTGAACTATTATCAGGGTGTTGGGGCTTGACTGGAATCATAAACTTCCGTAAGTAAAATTTAAAAAGGAGATTAGACAATGACCGTATTCAAGAATCGCGGAATCATGCTCGATCCGGCACGATTGCTGGAGAAGCGCGACTACTACTATGAACTTTTGCCCTGGTTCCAGAAGTGGGGCTACAACACGCTGCACTTTCATTTCACCGACGATACAAGCTGCGCACTGGTCTTCCCCTCGCATCCCGAGTTGGCCTCGCCTGGAGCGTTCACGGCAGACGAAATGAAGGCATTCATTGCCAAAGCCGGCGAATACGGATTAACGGTCATTCCCGAACTCGAGAGCCTCGGGCATACCCAATTCATCACCCGGCACCCCGATTACAGCGAACTCGGCGGAGCACAAGGACAGTTCACCGAGTTCAACTCTCTCGACCCGGAGAATCCAAAGGTACGAAATCTGCTGAGCGATCTGCTGAAGGACATCGTTGAGATCTTTCCGTCCCAGATTATCCATGTCGGTCTCGACGAAGTCGATATGAGCAACCTACCCGCCTACAAATCGCTTTCCCGCGCCGAACAATGGAAGGCCTTTGCGAACCACGCCCAGTGGGTCCACGAGGCGGTGCGCACGCTCGGCCGAAGACCTGCCATGTGGGGCGATCACGTGCTTCACAGCCCGGAGATGGCCGACATGTTCGGGAAGGATGTTCTGATTTTCGATTGGCACTACGGCGCACCTTTCGATCCCCAATCTTTACGCTTCTTCATCGAGCACGGATTTGAAGTCTGGGGCTGCCCGGCGTCCATGCAGTGGGATCAGAAAATTCTACCCACGGTTCAAACGCAATTCCGAAACCTGCGCGAATTCTCTGCCAATGCCATGCTCGTGCGCGATCAGGGCTGCGCCGGCATGGTTAACACCGTCTGGTGCCCGTGGCGTTACCTCAGTGGTGTCATGGATCTGCCGATGGCACTCGGTGGCCACCTCTTCAGCCACGCGGAGGAAAGCGACCGTTTTGTAGTCGATTTTGTTGAGCAGTTCTACGAACTCACCGGTGCCGATGCCGAACGCTGCGCCGAGACCATCTGGCGGCTCCACGCCGCAGCCCCAGATCGCCTCCGTTATGGCCACTTGATCGAAACCCCCGAGACACTCACCCGCGAAGATCAGCGCTGGTTCCAAGTCATGGCAGCCGAAGCTACATCCGTGGAAAAGATCCTCGAGCCGCTGGTTGCCAAAGCAACCAGCCACGCCACGCGCCTGAACGACTATGTCCTCACCGCCCGTATCATGCAAGTTGCCGGTGCCTTCAGCGCCAGTGGCTGCGATCCCACATCCGTCGGCGACTTGCAGCCGCTGCTGGACGCTTGCGATAAGAGCTGGTGGTCGACCAAAGACACCACGTGGGAAGCCGACAGCTATCCCTATACAGGAACCGAGAGCTTACTCCCAACCCTCAAAAGTATGGCTATGGCCAAAAACCCACCCAGGATCACATCATGACTAGACCTCGCACCATCCGGAAATGCCATGCTAACGACGCACGTGTCGAGGTGAGATGATCAACTATGCGGACCACTTGGTATGCTGCTCCATAACCAGCATAACGGTTGTGACGGCGGCCATAGGAAAGGTATAGGGCTCTAGAATTTGCTCATTTTAAGTCATCCTCTTTTGTACTGCCGGTGCCTTCGGTCAAACGATCAAGAATACCCTCATATTTCTGCTGCTTCCGAAGCCCAACAAGACGGTCGACTTCTCTGCCCTTCTGGAAAAAGAGCACGGCGGGGACACCACGGATGCCGTAGCGCGCCGTGACTTCCGACAGGGCACCGACGTCAACCTTGCAGACCGTGGCCTGACCTTCGTAAGCACGGGCCAGCGCTTCAACCGTCGGGGCCAGCCGATGGCATGGTCCACAGCGGTTAGAGTAGAAATCGACTAGAGTTGGCGCACCCCCGTTAATGACCTTTTGCTCGAACGCTTCGACCGAAACAATGTGAACGGCCTTTTGCTCTCCATCGGGCAGTTGCACACTCTTTCCCGAAACGCCACCCCCCATTGAAAGCGTGAAAAGCACGCCCATGAGCCCCCCCTAGATAGCGCCCCGATAGGGGTTGGCGGTTAGGGGACAAGCCCCTGATGTGCATTTTCCGTAGTACCCCATAAGCGCCCCAGCAGTAACTCCAATTGCTACCCCTATCATTAGCCCGAGTTTCGCAGGCATGGTTTGAAATCGGCTAAAAATGTCTAAAAACGGGTCGATTTTCGTTGTAAGTCGTTGATGGGAGCTCTTTGGTCTGTTTGTAGTGCCCATAACTTTATTTATATATTGATTTTCTGTCTGAGTTCTGGTTTGATGTGTTCATGTTCTTCCGACTGAAACAGACGAAATCGGGTCAGGTGCTCAAACTGATCGAATCCTATCGCGACGAGGCCTCCGTGCCCCGGCACCGGACCGTTGCCTCTTTAGGTGATGCCACTTTGGAGCGCGAACACTGGAAGGTCATAGCCAAGACTGTAGAGGACCGGCTATATGGGCGCGTTGACCTTATTGATCGTGAGCTGTGTACTGATGCGCGGGAATGGGTGGATCGTATCGTACGGCAGGTCGCCAGTGAAGGTCGCTGGTCGGCAGCAAGAGCGATAGATCATACCGGGCCGGTGATCGACGGGGTACTTGCCGATAAGGTCTCACACACGGCAACGGCGACACTGGGGCCCGTTCTTGTCGGATGGCACGTATGGCAGCAATTGAATATGCCAGGGCTTCTGGCCACGCTGGGCTTCAATCGTGCACAGAGCGATGCTGCAGCAATTTCGGTACTGAATCGGTTGATTGATCCGATCAGTGAGCATCGTTTACTGGACTGGTATCGGTGCACGGCGCTACCCGAGCTGATGAGCAACCATCTCCGTGGCGCGGGTGATGATCGCTTCTATCGAATCAGCGACAAGCTTCTGGAGCATCAGGATCAGATCGAAGCACACCTTCGTGAACGGCAGCGCAGCA
>CAZNWT010000006.1:0-70203 GCA_964576795.1 uncultured Victivallales bacterium | reverse complement strand
TTTCCTCGCGACAGGATCAGACCCCCGGCATTGCCGCCTATTTGGAACCGCTGAACAGGGAGCTGAATCGTTGACAAAACTCATTTTATAGCGCTACGTTACTCCAACAGGAGTACATGGTTATGTCTGAAGAGTCATTTTCGAAAACAGTTCGTATTGATTTGATGCCCGGAGGCGAGGGCGACTCCCTTCTTTCTGGAAGTGACGCGTCGCGTCGTGATCATTTAGAGCGTGCCAACTGGTCCACACGAAAGCGGCAAACTGCCGCTGCCGCTGCGGCAACACGTTCACGCTATGAAGATCTTCTCCAGAGCGTTTACGATGCTGCCGTGATTACGAGTATTTCCGGTCGTATTTTGGAGGTAAATGGTCGCGCGGTTGAGTTTTTGCGGTATGAACGCTCGACGCTATGCGAGATGGTTTTTTCAGATGTGCTTGAGGGGGCCGATGAGACGCTCATGAAGAGCATTGCCGACACGCTCGATCATGAGCGTTTTGCCCTGCTTCAGGCCTATTGCCGTCGCTGTGATGGCTCCTCGTTTCCTGCGGAAATTGCAGTCAGTCGATTGAGTGCGGATAAGGTGCGGCTTTGCTTTTTTATCCGTGATATTTCGGTTCGCCGTCAAACCGAAGAAATGTTGCGTACTGAACATACTGCTATACAAACGTGTGGGAGTGGTATTGCAATCGCAGATATCTCGGGCTTGTTGGGGTATGCGAATCCTGCCTTTGCTCAATTGCTGGGTGCCGATACGGATGCGTTGCTACATGAAGACATCCGAGAGGTGTTTGGTTCCCCCGATACCGTAAACGATTTGATCGAAAGCGCGCTCAGTGATGACCAAACTTGGATGAGCGAGGTGGAAATTATCAATGGCGATGCGCTTTCGCTTTTCATCCAGATCTCTGCCACTTGTAGTCGTGGCGCGGATGGGGAGGCTCACGGTATTGTGTTTTCGTTAGCAGATATTACGCTGCACAAACAGGCCGAGAATGCATTGGAGGCGGCTCATTCCGAGCTTGAGGCACGCGTTGAGGCACGCACAACTGACTTGCTGCAGAAGAATGCGACGCTTCAGGAGGAACTTGATGCTCTGAAAGGGGAAACCGGAGCGTAGAGCGCGTGGGGTGTGAAGAGTAGACTGTGGAGAGTGGGAAAAGTCGAGAAATTGACAGTCACAAGAGATAGGCGTCAAGATCCTCGAAATTCTTTTCTGAATCCCTAAATATAACCGGAGATATATATTGAAAATCCAAGCCTTTAGAGCATTGCGCCCCGCCCCTTCCAAAGTGAATGAGGTGGCGTCGGTTCCTTATGATACCATCAACACGGATGAAGCGCGTGAACTTGCAGATGGAAAGCCCTGGAGTTTCTTGCATGTGATTCGCCCTGAGATTGACTTGGCTCCGGATTGTGATGTTCATGATGCTTCTGTCTATGCTAAGGCTGCAGAGAGTTTTCAGCGCTTTCAGGATGAAGGGGTTTTGCTCCGTGAAGAGAGCCCGACTCTGTATCTCTATCGCCAGCAGATGGGAGAGCACATTCAGCGTGGAATCGTGGCTTGCTGTCACGTGGAAGCTTACGATCAGAATCAGATCCTGAAGCATGAGAAAACACGTCAGGATAAGGAAGATGACCGGACTTTGCATGTTAAGGCTCTGCGGGCCAATGCGGGTCCCATTTTTCTCACGTATCGGGATAGTGATGTCATTGATGCCATTGTGGCTGATGTTGAAAGCCAGGAGCCGCTGTATCATATCACATCCCCCGATGGGGTGATTCATACGGTTTGGACGGTTGCTGATGGCGCTGGATTACAGAAGGCTTTTGAGTCGATTCCGTGTGTGTACATTGCGGATGGTCATCATCGTTCGGCGGCGGCGGCGCGGACGGCTCGTGAGCTGGCGGCTGCCAATTCGAATCATACGGGAACCGAGGAATATAATTGGTTTCTTTCCGTTCTGTTTCCTTCCACTCAGCTCCAGATTCTTCCATACAATCGCTGTGTTCATGATCTGAACGGATTGACCGAAGCGGCGTTTCTGGTTGAACTTCGTCGGCAATTTCGGGTTTTGGATTCTGCGACGTCTTCGCCCGCTGGGGCGTGTCACGTCAGCATGTATATGGGCGGAAGGTGGTATGGATTGAGTTGGGATGCCCCCGAGGGAGGTGATCCTGTGGCGGCTTTGGATGTTTCGTATCTTCAGGATAAATTGCTTTCACCGGTTCTGGGGATTGAGGATCCGCGTACCAGTGAGCGGATATCATTTGTAGGCGGTATTCGCGGCACGGATGAGCTCGAACAGATTGTGGATTCGGGTCGGGCGGCTGTTGCCTTTGCGATGCACCCGGTTTCGGTTGATCAGATGATGGACATTGCCGATGCTGATCGCATCATGCCCCCCAAGAGCACGTGGTTTGAACCGAAACTCCGCTCAGGTCTGCTTGTGCATACGCTGGACTAGGGGAGTAAATCTGGAAATCGAAAACTGGAAATACATTTGGGTTCTGCCGGGTTTGAACAAAGAACAAGCGAAGGAACACGGTCTGGTTTCAGATAATTCCAAGCTCTTGTAGGCGTTTCCGCTGGGATTGAGCCCACGTGTCGGCCCCATCTGGAAGGGCGTCTGGCGTTGCGATGTAAGCTGTTCCGCATTGCGTACAACAGGCTCCTGGCGTCGCACTCGCCCGACATTCTGGACATTGCGCTTCCAGTAGTTCTCCGCAGTAGCTGCAGTGTTTGGAGTCTGAACTCCCATTGTGTGCGGATTCCCGTGGCATCGCATAGAGCGTTCCGTTTACGGCATAGACGGTGTTGGATGGGCAGTCAAATGTGGGGCAGTAGCGTTGCCCCTGTTGAGTATGGGAAGCATGATCTTCAATGCTTAGGGAACCCATATCGACTTCCAGAATTTTTGCAATTGCCGTGATATGCTTCTGGGCTAATGCGGATTCTCGCCCCTGTTCCATCATGCTGATCGCAGATTGCTTGCAGCCTACTTGCTGAGCAAGTGCTGATTGCGTCATTCCTTTGGCACGTCTGGCTGTCGACAGTTGACGGTGTGCTTCTTGGGCTGATGATGTTTCCATTAGGGTTCCATCCACTTGGGAGTTATCAAGACAGGAGCATTATCGGCTAACCATCACCAGGCATCAAGGATAAGTTATCAACAGGTTGCTTGATATTGTAAGTTGTTTTATATAAACAACTTAAAGTGTTCATGACGAATCTATCATCAAGTTATGTCTGATAATTTATCAATGGCTTGATAACATCTGCTGTGCAGCGTCGAGTACGCTGTAGATTTTAACGCCAGTGATGCAGGGGATGTTGGGGTGCTGGAAGGTGCGGTGGTGACAGGGGGGGCAAGGGTACGCGGTTTTGATAACGCGGTGAATATCACCAAAGGGGCCTGTACGATTTGGATTTGTGGGGCCAAAGATTGCCAGTGCGGGGGTTCCCACAGCAGCGGCCATATGTATGGGGCCAGAGTCGTTTGCAATGAGCAGATCCATTGTATTTAGAATGCCGCCTATTTCGGGCAGTGTGGTTTTACCTGCCAGATTCTCGCAGGGGTGATCCAGTTTGGATTCGATTATTTGGCAAACGTCTCCATCTTCAGGCCCCCCGAGCAGGGTAATGGATGCTCCGGCTGAGGTTTGCAGCGCATTGGCGACTTCTGCGAAGCGTTCGACAGGCCAGTTTTTGCTGGGCCAACGTGAGCTAGGGCATATGCCGACACGTGGGTGTTGTGTCTCCGTCTTGTACTCCGGGAAGGAAACGGGGAATGTGTGTGGAATTTCTTCAATACCGAGGTGGCGGATAATGTCGAGATTCTCAAGGACGGCGTGTCGATTTTTATTCCGTACTCCAGCCACGCTGGTGTAGAAGCATCGTGCACCTTCGCGCTGGAAGGAGGGGCCGATGCGTTGCGCTCCGTGAGCTAGTCGTCCAACGATGGCGCTCTTGAGAAGGCCTTGCAGATCGACAATCATGTCATATCGGTCTTCGCGAAGGGATGCCGCGAACGTTTTGAAGTTCTGAAAGAAGTGTTTGCGAGGGAAGCCAATCACGCGGTCGACATCGTCAAAACAGCGAACCAGATCGACATAGGCGGTCGTGGTCACCCAGTCGATGTCGGCGTTCAGGCCCACTTTAAGATTGTGGACTGCCGGAAGAGCATGGAAGAGATCCCCAATCGAGCTGAGCTTAATGATTAAAATACGCATTTGTGAGAAGATAGCAGGGCAAGTGGGAAGTGGGAAGAGGGAAGTGGGCTGGGGTTCAGAGTTTAGAGTTCCGAGTTCTGGGTTCTGAGGTGGGAGGAGGGAGGTGGAGAGTGGGACGTACGCAAAGATTGCAGAATCTGTCATCCCGAGCTTGTCGAGGGATCTCAGGCCGCCAGTAATGCTCGAGATTCCTCGGCAAGCTCGGAATGACAACAGTTTCTTTTGTATGGCCCGTGTACAACGCGGAACTCTGAACCCCGAACACTCAAGCCGCCACTAAACAGCCGAGACGCAGCTGAAATATTCGACTCATCTACTCAAAGAATCGAAAATATAGGGCCTAACCTTTTTCTGCATGGCGTTTGGCAGATTCTACGGTGTTGACCATGAGCATGGTAATGGTCATGGGGCCGACGCCGCCGGGAACGGGGGTAATGACGGACGCTTTTTCCTTAACGCCTTCAAAATCCACATCGCCAACGAGGCGGTATCCTCTTTTGCGTGTGGCGTCTTCAACACGGTTTACCCCGACGTCGATGACTGCCGCCCCCTTTTTCACCATGTCGGCGGTAATGGTGTTGGGCCATCCGGCGGCTACGATAAGGATATCTGCCTGGCGTGTGAAGGATGCCATGTCCTTTGTTCCGGTGTGGCAGATTGTGACCGTGGCGTTGGCGTTTTCCTTCTTCTGCAACAGCATGTTTGCGATGGGCTTGCCGACAATATTACTGCGCCCTACAACGACGGCGTGTGCACCGGAAATTTCGACACCGCTTCTAGCCAGTAGCTGAACAACGCCATGGGGTGTGCAAGGGAGGAAGCATGGTTCTCCAATAACGAGTCTGCCAACATTGCCTGGGGTGAACCCGTCGACATCTTTTTCGGGGTGGATGGTGCCAATAACGGCAGATTCATCAATGTGCTTGGGTAGTGGAAGTTGTACGAGAATGCCATGGATTTTGGGATCCGTATTCATCTGTTCAACAAGGGCAATCAGAGCTTCCTGCGTTGTGTCGGCTGGCAGGCGATTGTCATCGGAATAGATGCCCGCTTCGGCACAGGCTTTTTCTTTTGCGCCGACGTAGGATTGCGATGCGGGATCCTCGCCCACGAGAATGACGCCCAAGCCAGGAATGATGTCTTTGGTGGCAAGTTGTGAGACCTCGGTCTTGATTTCTGCCCGCATATCTGCGGCAACCTGTTTGCCGTCAATGATTGTTGCTGCCATGAGACTATCCTTTCTGAATCGTATTGTTCATTTTTATCTAGATGTTATCTGAAAAGGTTCGCGGCACCAGACTCTCAAATTCACTAATCTTTGTCGCGACAAAGGAACAAGGGGCCCTCATTTTCCGGGCTATTCACCTAGTTTCCTTGCATTCTCTAGCTTTCACTACCTTTTCAGATAATGTCTAACTAGACTAAAACAGCCCCGTCACTTTACCTGTCTGAACGTCTACGTCAATCCCTCGATAGGCGGGGTTGGATGCGGTTCCGGGCATAAGCTTGATGGCGCCTGCCACCGGCACCACAAATCCAGCTCCTTTGTAGACGAGAATATCGCGTACCGGGAGTTCCCAGCCTTTGGGACGTCCCTTCAACTCCGGGTCGTGGGAAAGGCTGAGGTGTGTCTTGACCATACAGGTCCCCATTTTCTTTGTGGCAGGGTCTGCTTCAATAAGCCTGAGTTTCTCTACTGCAATATTGGAGTAGGTAACCCCATCGGCGCCATAGACCTCGTGGGCAATCGTTTTAATACGTTCGCGAAGCGGCATTTCAAGGTCATAGAGAAACTTGAAATCATTTTCGTCTTCGCAAGCGTCCATGACAATCTTGGCCAGCTCTTCTGCGCCTTCGCCACCTTTGAGCCAGTGCTCGGAGACGGCAACGCGTGCTCCGTGCGACTCTGCAATCTTGCGAATGCAGGCAATCTCATTGGGTGTGTCGGTGTAGAAACTGTTAATGCAGACAACAGGACGTATCCCTGTTTTGAGCACGGTCTCGATATGGGCAACAAGGTTAGAGCACCCCTTTTCAACAAGCTCGATATTTTCCTCTATGTAGGCCTTGTCTAGCTTTGCACCAGGCTTAACCGCGGGTCCGCCTCCGTGCATTTTGAGTGCGCGCACGGTTGCAACCAAGACGATGGCATCAGGTTTCAATCCGGAACAACGACATTTTAGATTCCAGAATTTCTCGAATCCAATATCCGCGCCAAACCCACTCTCGGTGACATGGTAGTCAGCGAGTTTTGTGCCCACGAGGTCGGCAATAATTGAACTCTGCCCAATGGCAATGTTTGCAAAGGGTCCTGCATGCACGAGGATAGGTTGCCCTTCAACCGTCTGGAGTAGCGTTGGGTTGAGCGCGTCTACCATCCACGCTGTCATGGCACCGTCGACTTCAAGGTCGGCTGTTGTGATATCATTGCCCTGTTTGCTTTTTGCAACCACAATGCGCGAGATGCGTTCGCGCATATCTTTAAGGCTCGTTGTCACAGCCAGGATGGCCATGAGTTCACTTGCGACGGCAATGGTGAATCCAGATTCCATTTCGAATCCGTCCATTTTCCCGCCCTTGCCGATGGTGATATTGCGCAGGGACTGTGCGCAGAAGTCCATGACCCACTTCATCTCTACGGCATTTGAGTCAATGTCCAGCCGCTTGAGCCCACTCTTGGCGAGGCGTTCATCATCATAATTGAACTCATGCTGCATGCGGGCAGTCAGAGCGACCATTGCAAGGTTGTGGGCATTGGTGATGGCATTGATATCGCCGGTGAGACCCAGTGAGAATGGTGCTAGAGGAATGCATTGGGCAAGGCCACCGCCAGCGGCAGAACCTTTGATGTTAAATGTGGGACCACCGCTCGGTTGGCGAATGGCTCCGATGACACGCTTGCCAAGGCGCCCGAGGCCCTCAACTAGCCCCATCGTCGTCGTGGTCTTACCTTCTCCGAGCGGGGTGGGGGTGATTGCCGTGACGTCGATGTACTTTCCGTTGGGTTTGTCCTTGAGGCGCTCAAGCACGCGCATGTAATCGACTTTTCCGAGTTGTCGTCCCATCGGGATCAACTCGTCGACCATCAGCCCTGCGTCTTTGGCCAGTTGCTGCAAAGGGATCATCGTGGTTTCAGCAGCCTCGGCAATCTCCCAGTCTTCGAGTTTTGTGGGATCTAGTTTCATGGTCTATGTTCTTTCGAGGTTGACTACTGCCAGAGGTCTTTGAGAATCGGGTACTGCGTTTTGAAGCCTAGCAGCGCAAGGTAAAGTCCAGAGCCAGGATAGTTGTTCTGTAATGATTTAAGGTTTTCTAGTGGGTCGTAGGGAGTGTCTTCTGGAATTTCGTAGCCGACACATTCAGAGAGGAGATGGAGTTTTTTCGACATCCAAGCGTCGATAATGATTGGAATGTTAAACGGCTTCAGATCCTCAATAGCAGGGTCTTTGCCGATGACGGGCTGTGTGATGATGTATTCTGCTCCGGCATCGAGTTTGCGCTTCATGCGTTCCAGTTCGTGCTCTGCCGGCTCATAGGGATTGAATGCGACCCCACAGCTAAACTGTCCGGGGTACTCGCGGTTGATGTATTTCATCAACTCGACAGAGGTGACGGTATTGCAATCGAGACCAATACTCTCCGGTGTCAGCTTTGGGAGTCGCTCGCTGCCATCCCCTGAAATTGTCAGTAAATATTTGGCTCCCATGTTAGCAGCGTTGGTGAGGATTTCATCAAGTCCCTTGCGGGTGTGGAACGTGTTGAGATGGATGACGAGTTGCTCGGGCTCGACGGGAAGGTCAAACTCGGGAATGACCTCTGTCGCTTGAAAGCTGAGCATGCCCATCGGGTTGTCAGTGATGCAGGCCACATAACCCGCTTCGATAACTTTAGTGTATTTATCGGCAAACCGCTCAAGATCTGCATCCAATTTCTGACTGTTCTGTTTTGGGGTCAAGATCTCAATATGGAATACTTTGTTGTCAATGTGATGTTGCATGACTGTATCGTCCTTTTGCTGTTACACTTATCTGTGCGTGTTCGACAAATCGGTTCTGAATCGCAATCCTCAGCCAAATCATAGCAACCTTACTCTTTAGGTATTGTATAATCATGCATTCTGCTTGTATAATCATGCAACAATGAAATCGAATCAAATGCCAACAGAACTGTGTGCGATTGTAGAGACCGTAGCAAAGGTTACGGGGCAGGGGGCTGTCTACCATCCTGCGGGAATGGGCCAGCCCATATCCAATGCAAAGGTATGTGCATTTTGTTCGCATTGCTTGAAGCATCCGGCGGTTGCGCCGTATTGTCGTTATGCTTGTCACGGTGCAGCGATGCAGACGCTCTCATCCGGAGAACCGCACCACCAGCGTTGTTGGGCAGGATTGCTTTATGTCTCAGTGGCTGTGGCTCCGAAAGGGGACTATGTCGGCGGAATTTCGATTGGTGGGTTTTATGCAGAAGGTGAGGATGCCGGAATTAGCGATGTTATCATTCAGCGACTTACTGCGGTGGCAGAGGTGGATGTCGAACCGTTTCTCTTGCGTCTGAGTTCGTTGCGTGAGATTGAACCGAGTGCGTTACGAGGGTTGGGGCTCTTTTTGATGGAGACCACATTTTCTTCTGGAGTTAACTCCAGCAAATGGTTCCAGAAGCAGCACGACGACTACGAGCAGCAGCGTGAGATTGCTCAGGAGTATGCCGATCTGTTGCATGGCGAGATTACCCCGCCGGATGTTTTTTCTGACACCTATCAACTTGCTTCTTACCTGAATCGCCAAGATCGCGATGGTGCGATGCAGTTTATTTCGCGCTATCTTGCCAACCTTCTTTTGGTGAGCAATTGGAATTTGACGAAGCTTCGCGCACACGTGCGAGTGCTCCTAGCGGTGATCACCAGTGAGGATGTGCTGCGCGGGATGGATTGGGCTGCTGCGACCCGTAGGGAGTGGTTGTATATGACGCGTATCGAGAAGGCGGCTGATACTGAAACCATTTGTTCGGAGGTGGCTGAACTTGTGTTGCAGCACTTTAGTGGGATTGAGACAGCGGATACCGGCGAGCAGCGTTTGGGGGACCGGGTTGTTGAGTGGCTTGAGCGCAATTTTCAGGGAACGGCAACCCTGCGCGAGGCATCGCGAGGGGTGGGTTCGAGCATGTCTTCCATTGCCCATCAATTGCCGCAGGAAGTGGGAAAGACGTTTGGTCAGCTTCGTCAAGAGACTCGCGTTGCAATGGCAAAGCGCTATCTTGCGACCTCGAGTATGAGCATCAGTGCCATAGCAGAGGCATGTGGGTTTTCAGATCAGAGTCATTTCACACGCGTCTTTAAGTCGGAAGTTAATCTGACACCGGGGCGGTTTCGGAAAATGCTGCGCCGCGGGGTCTCGTAGCTGAGAGGTGGGCTGGGGTTCCGAGTTCCGGGTTCTTAGGTGAGAAGGTTGTAGCCCCAGACTGCGTCTGGGCCTTCTAGCTTTTCAGCACGGCCCGCCTGACGGGCGGGGGAACGCCATACAATGGCGCACTACAACGGGGACACCGAAGTGCTGGTCATCCCGGCGAATATCGGGGTGAGTCCGGGATGCAAGCCCATCGAATGTGGAATGACCTTACGGCGAGAAGGGATCGAGCAAGTGATGCGGTTAAGGGTATCCGAGTAAGAGAGGCGTTTAAGAGTATGTTTTAAGTGTGTGGCACGTTTCTTACACTTACTCGTACACTTCGTCGCCACCCTTAACCGAACTGCTTAATCGGCGAGGTAGAATCTGAGTATGGGCCAATGAGAATACATTGGGAAACGCCTGTTAACGATGTCCTGGCATTTGAACCCCTAACTCCGAACCCAGAACCCCTAACCTTTTAGTATTGAAGCGTGCTGCCGCCAATGTATTCACGCAAGATTGAATCCTGCGGAACGAGCTTTTCTGAGATAGGGAGGAAGTTGAGGAGGAAGCCTGTCAACCTTCTGGATTCAGCGTACTCCAAGTGCGACGGTTTGACCTGCATCAACAAGGGTTCGACAAACGGTTTAAGCACTGCCAGTTCGTAATCGAGCGCAGAGTTGAATGTGGCGTCGGCTTCTTTTTGAAACGGGAAGACCCAACGCTCCTCTCCCCGTCGTACCATTGACCACATCCGAAGGGTTTCGAGAGGGGAGTGTCCGCGAAACTGATGGTCGCGAACCATTCTGCGTATGAGTCGGTTGTCGGTTGTGGGTATCCGGTTGTTGGAGTCGATATTCAATTGGGTCAGAGCGCTGATATAGATTTTGAATTTACGCTCTGGGGGGATCATTTCGGTAAGTCGTGGGTTGAGCCCATGAATTCCTTCAATAATGAGGATTTGATCATCATGGAGTTGTATTGTCTTTTCAGAAATCACGGGGTTCTTTTTCTCAAAGTTGAAAGTGCGTTTGCGAATGCTACGTCCTTCGATCAAGTCCAAGAGGTCTTTGTTGAACGCGGGGAGATCAACCGCTTCAATATGCTCATAGTCTGGTTTGCCGTCGGCATCCAGCGGGTTTCGGTCTTTGCCGACAAAGTAATTATCTGTGCCGAGTGTGATGGGCTTGAGTCCATTGACACGAAGATGGGTCGACAATCGGTTGGCAAAGGTTGTTTTGCCTGCGGATGAGGGGCCGGCAATTAGAATGACTTTTACGGCGGGTTTTCGCTGGGTAATGATGTCCGCAATCCGGCCAAGCTTTTTCTCGTGCAGGGCTTCTGCGGTACGGATGAAGCGAGTGACTTTCCCCTCGTAGGTGATTTGGTTGAGCTTGCCAACGGTGGTGACGCCAAGAATGCGTCCCCAGTTCTTGTGCTCCTGAAAAATTTGGAAGAGGTGGGGTTGATCTTCAAATGGCGGAATGCGGGTTGGTGCGGTCTGTTCCGGAAGTTGCAGCACAAATCCAGGAGGATAGGGGATCAGCTCAAAATATTTTAAATATCCGGTGCTGGGGGCCAGTGGCCCGTGTGCGAGGTTGCAGAATCCGTCGCACCAATGGACAACAACGCGCGGGGGATTTCGGTACTGAAGGAGGTTTTGCTTTTCAACCATTCCGCAGGCCTCGAATTCCCGGACGGCATCGAGAAAGCCAATCTTGCGGCGTTCGATGATGTGATCCTGTTCAACAAGTTTGCGCATGTGTGCGGCTATCGACTCAAGGGCCGCGGTGTCTATTCCCTGAATTCCATCCAGAGCAAAGTTGCAGAAGAGGCCGGGGCCCATTGAATGTCCAACCGAGAATTCGGCACGGGGATAGATGTCGTAGATAGCCTTTGCGAGCAGGAAGCTGAGGGAGCGGCGGTAGACATGCCAGCCGTGTGGATTTGCTGCTGTGATAAAGATAATGGTGCTGTTGACGGTGAGTGGGTAGCTCAGAGAGACAACGTCATTGTTGACCCGGGCTGCAACGAAGGGCAGTTCCTGATCATCCCATGCGGTAGTCATGAGTTCGCATACCATGGTGCCCGCATCACATGTTGTTGTGGATTTCGTTCCGACTGTGACATTGATTTTTCTCATATTTAGTAGGCTAGTGCAGCTCGCGGTTTGGATAAAGGCAAAAAAGAGAGGATCGTATTTGTGAAATGGCGTCATTCTGGGATGTCGCTTTGGGGTGGCAGTCATATGATGACAATATCACGGGCTCTCCGAATACAGGGAAGCACGTCCTACAAGGTTTGGGTTGTGTTGAGACGTTGTGTAGGACGGGCTTCCCCGTATTCGGGGAGCCCGTGGCCATGGCTACAGGATTGTTTAATCGCTCTCCTCGTATTCCCACATCTTGTCGTACACCGATCTCTCCATGCTTTTCGATTCAATATGATCAACAGCGAGTTGACGCGGGGGAAGATAGCTTGCTAAAGTCCATTCAATCGCGCTCTGCAATGGGAGGCATGTGTTGTTTTGCCGTTCCTGTATGCGCTGACGGAATTTCAGGATTTCAGTGGTGCCGATTATGTGATTGAATCCCGCGATATTGTAGCAGAGAAATTAGTGCTAAAAATTGCTAGAGGCTTTCTAGGTTCGATAGCGATATAACAAATAGGAACGGAATCTTATTGTGAGTACACAAATAGTTGAAGCGCGTGCAGGCCGCATAACGCCTGAGATGGAAGCGGTCGCTCGTGATGAGAACCGCACCCCCGAGTTTATCCGTGATGAGGTTGCACGGGGGTATGCTGTGATTCCTCGAAACCCTGCGCACTCAAACTGTAGAGCTGTGATTGTGGGCTGTTCATACAAGATTAAGATAAACGCCAATATTGGGCGTTCTCCGGTTAAGTCGTGTAATGACGAAGAGGTGGCAAAAGTTGCCGTGGCGCTCGACGCCGGAGCCGATTTTCTGATGGACTTGAGTGTGGGAGAAGATCTGGGGGAGGTGCGTCGTGCGATTCTGGATGCCTGCCCGGTTCCTGTCGGAACGGTGCCCATCTATGAGGCCCTGTCGCGGGTGGGTGGCGACGGCAAGGCGCTGACTGAAGAACTCTTGCTTGATGTGATTCGTGAGCAGGCAGAGCAGGGCGTGGACTTTATGACGCTACATGCAGGTTTTATGCGAGAGCATATTCCCTTGGCAGTGAAGCGTCTGATGGGAATCTGTAGCCGTGGGGGGGCAATTCTCGCAGAGTGGATGCAGACCTTTGAGCGTGAAAATCCGCTACTGACGCGCTGGGATGATATTATGGAGATTTGCCGTAAGCATGATGTGACCGTTTCATTGGGGGATGGCTTACGCCCAGGGTGTTTGGCCGATGCCAGCGATGAGGCCCAGTTTGCAGAACTCGATGCGTTGGGTGAGCTTGTGATCCGCTGCCGCGAGGCGGGGGTTCAGGTGATGGTTGAGGGGCCCGGCCACGTTCCTTTTGACCAGATTCAGATGAATATGGAACGTCAGCAGGAGTTGTGTGACAAGGCTCCATTCTATGTGTTGGGGCCTGTGGTTATTGATATTGCCCCTGGTTATGATCACATTACCTCTGCGATTGGGGCCACGGCAGCGGCGACATATGGTGCCTCGTTGCTTTGTTATGTGACTCCGGCAGAACACCTTTGTTTACCGACGTCTGACGATGTTCGTCAGGGGCTTATCGCTTATCGTATTGCTGCACATGCTGCTGATGTTGCCAAGGGGCTTCCCGGAGCCCGTGAGAGTGATGATGCTATGGCTCGGGCTCGCATCAACTTTAACTGGGAAGAACAGTTCAAACTTGCGATTGACGGGAAAACGGCACGCGAGCGTTACGAGGCCTCGAAATCCACGGAGGAGGGGGATCCCGATCATTGTACCATGTGCGGTCGCGAGTTTTGCGCAGTGAGGACAACGCGTCGCCTTGCTGGTCTGGAATGAGCGGTGCGGATAAAGGCATTGACAGACTGTTGTCGGTCGTTAGCCGTTTGCGGGGAGATCAGGGGTGTCCGTGGGATCGGGAGCAGACGCTGGACTCACTCAAGCAGTACCTTGTAGAAGAGTGCTATGAGCTGATTGACGCGATTGATGATGGTGACATTGAGCAGCATAAGGATGAACTCGGTGACGTCTTGCTTCAGGTGGTGTTGCAGTCGCAGATTCGGTGCGAAGAGGGTGCATTTTGTTTTGACGATGTTGCCGATTATCTTGCGGACAAGCTTATTCGCCGACACCCCCATGTCTTTGCTGATGTCAAAGCCGATACGTCTGCTGATGTGATTCGGAATTGGGAGGCGATCAAAGCTATAGAACGGGAACAGAATGCGCAGGGTGATGCATCTCGTGAGTCTGCTTCTGTTTCCCGATCGGTTGTTGATGGCATTCCTCGACATTTGCCAGCCCTTCACCGCGCGCATCGCGTGCAGGTGCGTGCAGCACGGGTTGGCTTCGATTGGGATGCCGTCAGTGATGTTATCGGTAAAATTGAGGAAGAGCTCGCTGAGACGCGCGAGGCGCTTGAATCCGGAGATGTGGCGCACTTGAAAGAGGAGCTCGGTGATCTGCTCTTTGCCACCGTGAATCTGAGTCGCTTTCAGGGGATCAATGCCGAAGAAGCCCTGGATGCCGCTGTGAAAAAGTTTGCAGCGCGATTCAATGAAGTCGAAAGTCGCATTCACGCTAGCGGGCGATCTCTCGACGACTGTTCTCTTGAAGAAATGGGTGTTGAATGGGACACTGTTAAGCGAGAAGAAAAAACCTCACCAGAGCGACATGCGTGAGTTCACGGTTTGAAGAAAGGACGGTTGGTAAAGATGGAGTTTTCTGAGGCACAGAAAGATGTCATTAAGCAATGGGTTGCCGAGGGGTGTGGCCTTGCTGAAATTCAGCGTCGGATTGCCAGTGAATTTGGCAAGACGATGACTTACATGGACGTACGATTTTTAATTCTGGATCTTGATGTAGCCATTGAAGAGCCGGAAGAGAAGCCCCCTGAGCCCGTCGAGTCGCCCACGGCGCCGTCGCCGGAAGCAGCGGATGGGGCTCCAGAGGTGCTTCCGCCTCTCCCCACGCCTGAAGACGCTCTGGGAGGAAGTGTGACGGTGGAAGTAGACCGATTGATTCGCCCTGGCGCTGTGGTTAGTGGCTCAGCAACATTCAGTGATGGTGTCACGGCGACGTGGATGTTGGATCAGATGGGTCGGTTGGCTCTTGAACCTTCGCAAGCGGGCTATCGTCCCTCTGAAGCAGATAATGAAGCCTTTGTCAACGCGCTCAAAGATGAAATTTCAAAGCGGGGAATGCCGTAGCGTCATGTCAACTGCTAAACGTTATGAGAGTTGTCATTCCGAGCGGAGTCGAGGAATCACAGGCCCCGGTATATCGCAGGAGATCCCTCGACAAGCTCGGGATGACAGGATTGCACGTTTAATGAAAGTATGCCTACCATGCCTGAAGTAAAGCTCCTTGCAACAGATCTCGATGGAACACTCATTGGGAAAATGAACGAGCTTCATGCGTATGAAGAGTTTCGTAAGCTACTTTCCACATTCCGGGATAAGCATGGCACGATATGGGTCGCCTGTACGGGGAGGCCATTGCGAAGTTTTCTACATTTTTTCATCCCCATGCAAGAGATGGATTTGGCTCCTGAATATGTGATTGTAAAACATGCCTATATCTATCGCCTGACTCGCTTTGGATATCGCCCACACTATGCTTGGAATTTTTTTATCCGCTACCATATATGGTCTAGTCAACTCTGTATGAAAGAGACCTTGAATAAATGGCATCGCATGATTACAGGCATGTGCGAAGGGGTGACACCGGTGTACCACCGTCGCAACCGGCTTTGTCTGCGTTTTAATTCGGAGGAAGCCGCTGAAGCAGCAGCTCAGGTGTTGACGGAAAAGGCGAAAGCGTTTCGGCATCTGCAAGTCTATCAGTTTCTTCAGGAAGTGGATATTCGGATGGTTCCCTTTACAAAGGGCTTGGCACTTGGAGAACTTGCAGATCGGCTGGGTATCAATGCTGCGCACATATTGGCCATAGGAAACGGTCATAATGACATCAGCATGCTGGATGGTTCTGTGGCCAAGATGACGGGATGCCCTGTCAATGCGGAGACGGATGTTATGGCAGTTGTGCATCGGAGCAGAGGGCACATTGCAAAAAAGAAGGTTTTGGGTGGTGTTATTGAAATCATGCGGGCGTATTTTGAAAACACGGTTGTCAGCGACCTCCCGGAGTGGTGGATGCCGAACAAGCACCAAAAAAATCCGCGTTCGATTCAACGTGCGATGGGGCGTCCTAAGAAGGGGGAGGAAAAGTGGCGACCTCAAGTGGCAGCAGGATGGCTTGGGGTGCTGATCATGTATTCGGTATTGCTGGTGTTTGCCAGCTTTAGGTTGATTCCATTTTCAGGACTCATTCTGAAACCTTTTACGGTAATGATGCAGTCTGTGGAGAAAATATTGATGTGGATGAGTGTAGGATGAGGGGAGAGCAATTGATATGACGATTGGGTTTGTGGGGGCCGGGAAAATGGCCGAAGCGATAATGGCACTTTTGTTGGATTCAGAGTTTTGTGATGTCGAACATGTTTATGTTAGCGACATATCTAATGCTCGACTTGATGTGCTGGCCGCTCAATATGGGGTTCACATCACGACGCAGAATCGTGTCGTTGTGGATGCTTCTGATATTGTCATTCTGGCTGTGAAACCACAGAATCTGGATGTTGCCCTTGAGGATCTTTCGGCATCCTCAGCGGGGAAACTTTTCGTTTCCATTGCGGCTGGTAAGCCTCTGGTCTATTTTGAATCCAAGTTGCCGGCAGCGCGTGTCATTCGCGTGATGCCAAACCTTGCCTGTCAGGTGGGGGAAGGCATGAGTGTCTATTGTGGTGGATCGCATGCATCGGAAGAGGATCTTGCTATTGTCGGGTCAATTTTCGAACGCACAGGCCGGGTACTGCGACTTGATGAGAGTCTCTTTGATGTTGTTACCGCGCTGAGTGGGTCTGGTCCGGCCTTTTTTGCCTATGTCTTGCAGGCCTTGGTGGAGGGCGCTGAGAGCGGGGGGATGCCACGCGATTCTGCCCTCATTCTTGCGGAGCAAACGATGCTTGGTACAGCCAAGGTCCTTCTTGAGCGATGCGTTCCTCCGGACGCGTTTATTAGCTCGGTTGCCTCAAAGGGGGGCACAACGGCAGCGGGTCTTGACGTGTTGCGTGCCAGCCCTGTTGCAAATGTGTTACAGACCACGATAAAAGCGGCCGCAGACCGTAGTCGGGAACTCAGCACATAGGTTATGCCGTTGTAGGACGTGCTTCCCCGTATTCGGGGAGCGCGTGCGCCCACTTCGGCCATACACGGGCTCCTGAATACAGGAAGCCCGTCCTACAAAAAGACCGACGTGTACTAGGGGTGTCTCCGCCATTACGGAAGCCCTCTGTAGGTGAAACCCCTACCCGAAAATCAGGCTAACCCCTATTGTGTGTAATCTCCCTTCATGATAACATCGCTCGCAACTGAACGAAGAGATATGTCATGTTTGAGGAAAGTAATCGACACACAGTGCTGATGGAAATTTCAGTTTTCGCATCCGTTCTTGGTGCTCTTGGTCTCACAATCGGGGTATTCATGCACTACGGAAGCGAGGATCACGTGTATTTGACATGTGGCTTCTGTGGGGGAGGCAGCCTGTCTCTATTACTTGGAATCGCTGTAGGAAACTACAAAAAGTGGCGCTTACGCCGCTAGCTTGGCATGTCAGTCATTCGGTGGGTGATATTCTGATAGCCGGTAACCCACTTAGGACTCGCGTAAAGAATTGCCCCTTCGCTAGCGCTGAGGTTTAAGTTGAAGCTGTGGTTTCAAAATCTCATTCGCAAAATACGATTGTACAATCTATTCAGAACCCCGTATAAACTATATATAAATATTGACATTTTTTACTGTTGCAATTGCAATGTAATAGAAGTTGTGCGGTCTTTTGTGAATCGAAATCCATAAGGAGAAGGGTTTATGTTAAAACTGATGGATGAAAAGCAGGATTCGGTAACCCTAGTGGCCGTTGGAGGACGTTTGGATGGCACCGGGGCACCGGAGTTAGAGGCGCATTGCAGCACGTTAATCGCAGACGGCAACACACGTCTGGTCTTGGATTTTGGAGGTGTTGACTATATCAGCAGTGCCGGCCTTCGCAGTCTACTGGTGGTTGCCAAGCAGATTAAGGCTGCCGGTGGCGGACTGGCGCTTTGCAGCCTGACGGCGATGGTCCGAGAAGTGCTGGAAATTTCCGGTTTCGATAAAATTCTGACCGTAGCGACTGATCAGACAGCGGCGCTGGCAACCCTAGCTTAATACATGAGGGCTTCATGAGTCTGGGAAAAGCGTTTCTTGAACGCCTTCAGGAAGGCTGTGCAGCCGGAGATGGCGATTATACGTACCGGTTTCAGCAGCTTGCAGCGTCAGCGCTTTCCCATGGTAGCAGTGCTCTGAACCTGACGCATCCGGAGCTGGTCGCTCGGGTACACGGAGAGTTTGTAGAGGCGGGCACCGAGCTGATTTCGGCCAATACATTCGATGCCAATGCCGTATGCCTTGGTCGGTATCAGCTGGCCGAAAAGGTTCGCGAGATCAATATGAAGGGGGTTGAGCTTGCCCTTGTCCATGCTGGAACGCAGGCGTGCGTGGCGGGCGTGGTCGGTCCGCTAGGCCTGACATTGAATGACGACTGGGATTTGGATACCTACCGTGATGCCTTTCGCGGACAGATTTCCGCTCTGCTGGAGGCAGGGGCGCATGTCATTCAGATGCAATTATTCGGGAACCTGGCGGAACTGCGTCTGGCGCTACGGGTCGCCAGAGAGCTGGGTGGACGCGATCTGCCGGTGATTACGCAGGCCGTGTTCAATGACGGCGGACTGTTGGAAAGCGGGCAGAATGCGGCGCAGATGGCGGAGAGTCTGATCGCGTGTGGGACAGATGTGGTGGGTGTCAGCGGCGGTCGGGGAATTGCCGGAACCCTCAATGCCGTAAAGCACATGATTAAGGTTACCGGGCAGACGCCGGTCGCTGCCTATCCAAATGCCGGGTTTCCTGAAGATGACAACGGTCAGATTGTCTATGTGGCATCGCCTGACTATCTGGCTGATACGGCGAATCGCATGGCACGACTCGGAGTCCGTCTGATTGGCGGCTGCTGCGGTATGTCGTCGGAAGCCATCCGGGCGATATCTGTGTCGCTCTGCACGGTTCGGTCGCGTCCGCTAGATGCAAAAAATAGAGCCACCGTGCCGGCGACCCCGGAAATGCCTTCGACCATTTTGGAGCCAAAAGCAGGAGGCATGCTTGAATCGCTTTGCTTTAAACATCCGATTATTGCTGAAATTGATCCGCCTCCACATCTCCAGGTGGAGGCGACGCTGAATGACGTGCGGACGGTTGTGGATAGCGGTGCGGATGTGATCAGTATGGCGGAGAATCCGTTGGCCTCGCTCAAGGTCGGCAACATTGCCATGGCCGCCCTGATTATGCAGCAAATGAATATCCAGACCGTCTGTCACATTACCTGCCGTGACCGCAACTTGCTCGGGCTGCAATCGGCGTTGATGGGCGCGCACCTGCTGGGTGTCCGCGGGCTGTTGGCCATAACGGGTGATCCCGTTCCGCGCCAGAGTGGCGGCGGTCTTGGAAAAGGTGTTTTTGATGTGCATTCCCCGGGACTGGTACGGTTGATCAATCAGCTGAACAGGGGAACCACCAGCACGGGAAAAGACCTGAAACAGGAGACTGAGTTTTCGGTAGGCGTGGCCTTTAATTCTTCAACGCGCAATATGGACGGAGAAATACTGCGCTTGGAGAAAAAGCTGGCGGAAGGTGCTAATTTTATCATGACGCAACCGGTCTTCGATGTTGAGCATGCGAGGCGAGTTCTGAACATTACTGGAAAATACGGGGTGCGCGTCTTTCTGGGTTTCTTTCCTCTGATATCAGCCCGGACTGCCTTGTATCTACATAACGAAGTGCCCGGCATCCAGATTCCGGAGCTGATGCTGGAGCGCATCACAGCCGCGCCGGATGCGGCAATGCAACGGCGCATTGGTGTTGAACAGGTAACCTCGCTGATCGACCAGTTACTTCCTGAGATGGATGGTATCTATCTAATCTCGCCACACAGTCGTGACCGTGCTGCTATCCTAAGCGGGTTGATACAACATATCCGGAGCACGCAGCAGGAGTCCACCTATGCATGATCACCACACATGCCGATCCGGTCGCCGGATACGCCACCTTCCCGGGATGCTGGTTGCCATCGTGCTAGGCGTATGCACCGTGGCCGGGGCGGCGGATGAGCATGGGGGCACGGAGGCGCTTTTTCCGGTACGGATCGCGCTGCAATGGCTGCCGCAAAGTCAGTTTGCAGGCTATTACATGGCTAGCGAGCAGGGGTTCTATCGCGCCGCCGGCTTGGATGTCAAGCTGCTGCATGCCGGCCCCGGTCCCTCGTCGCTGGATTTTCTGGTTGAGGACCGGGCAGAGTTTTGCACGATGTTCCTGGGCGATGCGATTGTGTACGCCCGTGAACCGGTTGCACTGGCGCACGCGGCGCAGTTTGTGCAGCGTTCGAGTCTGATGCTGGTGGGCTGGAAAGACATGGGAATTGAGACGCCGGCTGATCTGGACGGCAAACGCATCAGCTACTGGCCGGGCACGTTCTCGATTGCATTCACTGCGTTTTTTCATCAGTACGGCATCCAGCCGAAAGTGTTGCCTCAGCACCATTCCGTGAATCTCTTTCTGCATCGCGGTGTGGCCGCCTGCGCGGCGATGTATTATAACGAGTATCACCGGATCTATCAGGCTGGATATGATTACGATCAGTTGACGCTGTTTCTGATGCGCGATTACGGACTGGGATTCCCCGAGGACGGATTGTACACCAGTGTAGAGACCGCCGCCCGGCACCCGGAGGTCTGCAGGGCGTTGCGTCGGGCAACGCTGGCGGGCTGGGAGTACGCTCGGCAGCACCCGGAGGAGGCGATAGATGCCGTGCTGCGCGCCTCGCGTCGGGTGGGGGTGCCCGCCAACCGACCGCATAGCCGCTGGATGCTGGAGCATGTTCTGGTGTCGATCTTCCCGACCGAGAATGATGTCGTTCCCGGTCGTCTCGAGCGCTGCCGCTATCAGGAAACGGTGCAGGCCTTGGTGGGAGCGGGATTGATCGACGACGCTCCGCCGTTCGATGCGTTTTTCCCGGTTGCCCTGCAGGAGGAGGTGCCATGAACGGGTGTTGTTCGATCCGGGTCCGGATGCAGGTGTCGGTACTGACGGTTACCGGTCTGATTTTGGCGGCGGTGATTTTCTGGAGTTATTTGGCGTCCCGTCATCGGCTGGAGGCCGAGATGGAGTCGAAAGCGGTTTCCCTAGCGGATGGTGCCGCCCGGCGGATTGATGCGAAGCTCGGGCTGTTGCATGGCGTGGTCAACGGCATGGCGCTGACGCTTGAAGCGCAGGCGTTGTCTGTGGCCTTTGATGATGTTCGCGGGATGCAGACTCGCTGCCTGGATGAAAATCCTGGTATTTTCGGGGTATGCGTGGCGCTGGAGCCGGGGGAAGAACCGGATGGATGGGCGGATCTGGCGGCGTGGGCGTACCGGGAGGGTGATCAGCTTGCCTATGTGAACTTGGCTGGCGAAAACGATGCGCATACGCGTGAAGACTGGTTTACCCTGCCGAAACACCTTGCCCGTCCAGTCTGGAGCGAACCGTATGAATGGGAAGGCTTGCTGATGGTCACCTATTCGGTTCCTGTCTACAGAGGCAGCGGGGACCGGCGCCGGTTCACAGGGGTGATCACGTGTGACCTTGCTCTTGACTGGCTGGAGCGGATGATTGCTGAACTACCGCTTGGAAAGAACGGGTATGGGCTACTGCTGACCCGTAATGGCACTTATGTTTCGCATCCATTGCCAAATATAGTGCTCAATGAAACCATTTTCAGTATTGCTGAGGCACGCAACGATCCGGCCTTGCGCAAGACCGGCCAGCGGATGGTCTCCGGCGAACCGGGGATCCTGGCGTTTGACAGCTTTGCTACCGGTAAAGTCTCCTGGTTGGCGTACACACCGTTGCAATCGGCGGATTGGATTATGGCGGCGCTGATCTCTCGCGAGGAGATGCAGGCGGCGATCCTGCACCTCAGCCGGCGGCAGGCCGCTATCGGCGGCGGCGGGATGCTGTTGCTCTGTCTGGCGGTGGGGCTTATTGCCCGTTCCATCACGCGACCGATCCGGGACCTTCGTGATGCAGCCGAGACGCTGGCAAGCGGGGATCTGGATGCCCCGCTACCGCCACCGCGCGGACGGGATGAAGTGGCGGTGCTGACCTGCCGGTTTGGGGAGATGCGTGACAACCTCAAACGCCATATTGCTGATCTGCGCGAGACCACTGCCGCTCGCGAACGGATGCACAGCGAGCTGCGCATCGCACATGATATCCAAATGGGGCTGGTGCCGAAGACGTTTCCGCCGTTCCCTATGCGGAACGACCTGGATCTGTTCGCGGTGCTTGAGCCCGCGCGGGAAGTCGGCGGTGATTTCTATGATTTCTTCCTGCTCGATGAAAAACGCATGGTGGTGGCGATTGGTGATGTGTCTGGAAAAGGGGTTCCAGCCGCCCTATTCATGGCGGTGACCCGCAGCTTCTTGCGCTCGGCGTTCCGCTCGGATGCCGATCTGACCGAGGTGATGACGCACGTGAATAACGAACTGGTCGACGGGAATGACTCGTGCATGTTTGTGACGCTTTTCTGCGCGGTGTTCGACCTCAGCGACGGCAGTTTGAAGTATGTCAATGCCGGACACAACCCGCCGGTGATCCAGCATTCGGATGGCCGCCAGGAATGGATTGCCAAGCCGTCCGGTACGGTAGCCGGGGTGATTGAGGACAGTCCTTATACGGCGGGTGCCACGGAGCTTCCCGAGGGGGCTGTGCTGGTGCTCTATACCGACGGGGTGACCGAGGCGATGAACCCGGACAATGCCCTTTATGACGAGTCGCGGCTGGCTGCCCGGCTGCGGGCCTCGGGAAGCGCCTGCGATTGCCGGGCGCTGACGGAGGATCTGGTGAATGACATCCGCGCGTTTGCAGCTGGCGCGGAGCAGTCGGATGACATTACAATTCTGATGCTCAAGCGCCGATCGGCGGAACAGGATGGCGATGCAAAATTGCCGGTAACGGTTGCGCCGTGCCACCGGTTCAGTTTTGAAAACCGGATGGAGGCTCTTGAAACAGCCATGCAGGAGGGAGACCAGTTCTTGGAGGAGCAAGAGGCGTCCCCGAAACTGGCCTATGCTGTGCGTTTGGCGTTCGAGGAGTTGATCACTAATACCATCAAATACGGCTATGACAATCAACAGCGGCATACTATCGAGGTGGTGCTGGACCTAGCCGTGCCGGCGGTGATGACGGTGACGGATGACGGTCGCCCGTTCAATCCGGAGACTGATGCCCCGGCCCCGACGCTTGACGGTGCGGTCGAGGACCGTCCGATCGGAGGGCTGGGACTGCATATGATCCGCGAGATGGGGATGAAGCTGGATTATTGCCGGGAACACGACCACAACATTCTACGTGTTGTCTTCCCAGAGGGATAAACCGTCAGGAGTCTTGGCGGAGTTTCACAAAGTGCGTGTTGAGGGGTTTGGAAACCGGAGGTGGTGGATGCGGACGATTCGCGGTAAAATGCTGGTAAACTTTGGCGGTGTGCTGTCGATGCTCCTGATTGTATTCGGGGTGGTTATGTATCTCCAGTCACGGAATGCCGTGGTACCCTTGACCAAGCGTCTCAGCAAGGAGGTGCTGACCGCGCGCTCGGACGAGATGGGCCGGCTTCTTGACGGTTATCTGCGTGATGTCCATACCGTTGTCCAGCGCAAACCGCTTCAAAGCGGGGACCCCGCGGCGATCAACGGGGAGCTGGAAATGGTGACCGGCGGCGATTATGAGATGCTGTTTTATGCGGATGCGTCCGGCCACTTTCGGACGACGGACGGCCAGGAGGGGAATGTTGCGGACCGCCTGTATTTCAAGGCCGTGATCGAAGTGGGTGTGAGCCATTACATTAGTGAACCGATCGTATCCAGAGCCTCAGGTGAACCTGTCTTCGTGGTGGCCTGCCCTATCCTGGACGAGCAGGGCGAACGGATCGGTATGGTCGGTGCCACTGTCCTGCTCGAGACGCTTACGGGAATTGCCAGCAACATCAACATCAGCCATAAGGGGTTTGGTTATGTCGTGGGTGGCGACGGCATGCTGATTGCGCATCCGAGCGATGATTGGCGGCTTAAGCTTAATCTTCTGGAGTCCGACACATACGGATTCAAACAATTGGACGAAGTTGGGCGGCGCATGGTTGCCGGGGAGTCCGGTTTTGCAACCTATTCCCGGCCTGACGGCAGCTCCATGATCGCAATTTTCCATCCCGTGCGTTATTCCCCTGGCTGGTCGCTTGGGATTGCGATCTCGGAGGACGAAATGATGGGGCCGGCCCGCCGGTTGATGCATGCCGTGATTTTCCTGATGATGCTCGTGGTGGCGGCGGTGCTGCTGGTGGTGTGGGGTGTCTCGAACGGGATTTCCGCACCAGTACGGGCGCTTTGTCAGGGGGTGAAAACGGTTGGCGAGGGCAGGCTTGACCAGACGCTTGACATCCGTACTGGTGATGAAATCGAAACGCTGGCATCGGCATTCAACACGATGCAGGGCGATTTGAAGGCGCATATCGAAACCCTGCGCCGTACAACGGTGGAAAAAGAGCGTATTGAGCGGGATCTGCATGTGGCCAATAAGATACAGACCAGCATGCTGCCGCGGATCTTTCCGCCGTTTCCTGATATCGATAACCTAGATCTTTTCGCCACCATGGAGGCTGCCCGTGAAGTCGGTGGTGATTTCTATGACTTTTTTCTGGTCGACGATAGTCGCCTCTGTTTCAGCATCGGCGATGTTTCTGGCAAAGGCGTCAGCGCGGCCCTGTTCATGGTCATTACCCGGACCATCCTGAAGAACCAGGCGCTGCAGGGGCATTCGCTGGCCGAGATTATGCGAGGTACCAATGAGATGCTTTGTGACGGAAACGAGGAGTGCATGTTTGTGACGATATTCATGGGCATTCTTGACGTTCGCAGCGGCGAGTTGGAATATGTGTGCGCTGGGCACAATCCGCCGCTGCTTGCCCGACGGGATGCCCCGTTCGCCTTTCTCGAGGTTGAGCCGGGGGTAGTGGCTGGGGTCCTCGAAGGTGCCGAGTTCCGCACGATGAAAACCATGTTGGCCCCCGGCGATCTGCTTTACCTGTATACCGATGGCGTGACCGAGGCCATGAACGCACGTGATGAACTGTTTGGTGAAGAACGGATGCTGCAGGCGGCCAACGCCTGTGACGGACGCCGCGCCCAAACGGTGATTGCTGCCGTCCGCGCCGCCCTTGACGGGTATGTGCAGGGAACCCCCGCCTCAGACGACGTCACGATGCTGGCGCTGGGGATAGCGGATACCCCTTCCTGACCGCATCAGCAGGAAAGGAGTGTATCATGGGCATCATCAGGACTGCCGACACGCGGGGTGTTGCTATGCACGAGTGGAATAATTCGAAATATACAGTCCGTAAAAAGAAGCTCGAAGTCGCTGCGCATACGGGCTTCGATTTCGATTAGTTTTTGCAGCGGAAGATCGGCCGGGAATGCCAGTTCGATCTCAAGTACCGTGGTGCGTCCTTTGTTAGTCGTGAAAATATGCCCTGGCATTTTATAAGCGTCGAAGTATTTCGCAAGAACCGCCATAATCTGCAGTTGCTGTTTCTCTGATATCGGAAAATCCGCCAGCGAACGGAAGTTTCGCAAGATCTGGGGTGTAAAACGGTAAAGCACGTAGATTCCCATAATCACAGAGGCAGCGGAATCCAGTCTTGACATAAAGATAGGGTTGCCGCCTTTCATGCTCATCAGCAGTCCGATGATTGCACACGAGAATGCGTTTCGAATACAACCCGCATGATAGCAGTGGTAAAGTGACGCTATCACGGGGGCGTTGCCTTCCCTGCCGCCCAGTCGTTTGGCTCCATAGGCCTGCATTCCATTGCCCAGTGCCGACACCAGGAGCAGGGCAAGTGCCCAGCCCATTGCAACTGGGGGGGGGGAGACTGCATAAAACGATCGGATTCCCTGCGTCAAGGGAACCATTGCCCCTGCCGCCAGCATCAGTGCGAGAATGATGGCACTTAGATTTTCCATACGCCCGGTGCCATAAGGATAACGCTGGGTATCGCCTTTGGCGGCTGCCTTCATGGTGTGGAGCATCAGAGAAAGACAGGATATGGCGGCAAAAGCAAAGAGCAGCGGGAACATCGCCGTCTTCGAGTTGGAGCGAAAGACGACAAGAGATGAGGCCAGAGCAATAAAGATCTCGTAGTAGATTATGCCGCGGATATAACGAATAATTGTTTTTACTGAGGGTGACTGCATACGAATCCCCATTATGATGATATTTCGTTCAGGGTCATGGCTGTCCGGTTTCCAGACTTCGTCGGTTTCCATACTATGTCGTGAACAATGCCGCGCAGTATGGTTAATCCGAGCGCATCGTCTGTCTGGAGCTCCTCCAGAAAGTTGTGGGGAGAATTGCGGTCATCGATATAGAGTTTAAGGATGCCTTCCTTCTCCGCATACGAGAGAGTAAGGGTCACCTCGGTATGCTTCTCGTATGAGAAGTAAAGTGCCAGCACCTCTTCTATCGCCAGATGCGTGAACTGCGTCATTTTCCGGCTTAAAAAATGTTTTTCGCAGAATAGACTGATTTCGGTATTCATGGCGAAGACATCATAATCCGGGCTTTCAATCACATAGCTGAAATTCCGCAGGCGGGTGATAAACGCACAGGTTTTTTCGCGGCGGGGGGCATCCATAATCTGATGTGCAGGGCCGGATTCGTAGATGACTTTCTCGTCCATATAAAACACCCGATCGGAAACCTCCCGTGCAAACTCCAGTTCATGGGTAACAATAATCATCGTCATCCCGTCACCGGCCAGCCGGCGGATAACAGCCAGCACTTCGCTGATCATCGTCGGGTCGAGTGCGGATGTCGGTTCATCAAAGAGAATGATTTCCGGATTCATGGAGAGGCATCGCGCAATGGCGACTCGCTGTTTCTGTCCGCCTGAAAGTTCGTCCGGCAGGCTGTTGGCTTTGCTGGATAGCCCCACCATTTTCAGCAGTTCGTGTCCGCGTTTTTCCGCGTCAGCACGCGTGTGTTTTAAAATCCGAATCGGACCTGTCGTTAGGTTTTCAAGTGCAGTCAGATGATGAAACAGATTGAACGACTGAAATACCATGCCGGTTTTCCGTCGGATGCGCGGAATGTCGGCGTGCAGGGCCAGAATGTTATCGCCATTGATTCGAATCGTGCCGCTGTCTGGCTGTTCGAGTAGATTTATACAGCGCAACAATGTACTTTTGCCTGCCCCGGAGGGGCCGATAATAGACACGACTTCGCCGGACAGAATCGTCTCTGTGATTGCTTCCAGAATTAATTCGTCTCCGAATCGTTTGGATAGATTTGAAATCTCGATCATGGCGTCAACTCCGGATTCGTTTGCGTTGGGGCGCGAGGTGCTGTTCCAGCTGTGTTAGCGCCATTAGCAGTATTGAGGAGATCAAAAAATAGAGGACGGCCACCATGACCAGTGGGAAGAAGGCATCGAACGTGCGACTACGGATAATGTCGGCCGCCCGGGTGAGATCCTGCACGGCGATATAGCCGACGATGGAGGTCATTTTGACCTGATTGATCACTTCTCCCTTGTAAACGGGCAACAGCCGTCGCAGAGCTTGTGGTGCAACAACATAAAAAAAGGTCTGCACGTTTGTGAATCCAAGTGCGAGTCCGGCTTCGGTCTGTCCCCGGTCTACGCCCTCTATGCCGGATCGGAAGATTTCCGCAGAATAGGCGGCAAAGTTGACGCCGAAGGCGATCACGGCGACCCAGACGGGGCTGATGTTGACTGATGCAAAGACGACATAGAACGTAATCATCAGAATAACCAGAAGGGGTGTGCCTCGGATGACGGCTATAAACGCTTTGGAGGGAACCACCAGCCATGCTGTCCGCGACATACGCATACGGCAGATCAGTCCGCCGAAGCAGGTACCCCAGAGGATCGATCCAATCGCAATCAGCGCGGTGGTTCGGATGCCCGCCAGAATCAAAAAATAGCGATCTTCCTGTAGAACATTACGTTGAAATCCCTGCACAAGCTCTGTGAGTATTCCTGGGGTTCTGGCATATGCACCGCTTGCGCCTAGCACTAGCAATGCCGTGATCAGACTCCAGCAGGCAATCCGGTTGTTTCGTGTTCCACTCATGCAACTCCGTCGCTGGCTATTCGCGTACCAGTGCAGCAATGCCGCCGACATAATAGGGGGAGGAGAAAAGAACACGTTCAGCTCGCTCCGGCGTAATCGTGATACACGCGCCGATCACATCCACTTTGCCAGCGGCTAGTGCAGGAATCATACCGCCGAAATTCATGTTCACGATTTTGAGATGTTTGCCCAGTTTGTTTGCGATCCGATAGGCCAACTCAATATCCAGCCCGACCTCCTTGCGGCTTCCGTCCACAAACGAAAACGGTTCCGTAATGGCGGCGGTTCCAAAGCGGAGCGTTCCGTTGGGGCCGTCTGCTTTGATTTCCGGCATAGGCATTGGGGCGCCCGATTTCGGAAACCAGCGTGAGAGCATGTCTTTGTATTGTCCGCTAGCGTTCAGCTCGTTCAGGACTTCGTCGATGGCAACCTTTAACTCTGGTTCATCCAGCCGAACCGCAAACCCATACTCATCCACCGTGATCATCCCCTCGAGTACTTTCGTCCCCTGATTTTTAGCAGCGAAATTACGGAGAATGGGTTCATCGTAGGCGGCTGCATCCGCTTTTCCGGAGCGTACGGCAATGCAGGCATCCAGCACACTGTTAAAGTATTTGAAGCGGGCTTTTGGAAATTTCGAGAGAACCAGCTGATCGGCAACCGTACCGGAAGGCACAGCAAACTCTTTGTCGGCAAGCTGATCAAGTCTCACAATCACCTCACGCTGCGCGCAGCCAGAGCAAAGCAGGAGGGTGAGCGCGATCATTTTCTGGGTGTTTGATATAGGCGGGAACCGTCTTTTAGTGTTCATGGTATCGTCCTTGGGGTTGTCGCTTGCACGCACGTCAATTCATTAGGTCCGTCAACAGCAGAATAAAATCACATGCATATCCCCGTTTAAAATGTTTTTTGAGCATATTCAGGCAAAGGACGAAAGACAAGGTTTATGCGGGTGAAAAAAGGCCTGTCGTACACCAGTTTCGTCGCTTACTATCGTTATCCGATGCTACTATTGGTGGCGAGAGATGCACACATCGGGGCGAGGGCGCCCCAACTCCATTGTGCAGCATGGAGAATGATGGAGGAGGCCCGCCCCCGGGTCGCAGAGGTGACTCGTTTCGCCTGCGGTAGTACGGTTTTCTCTTGAAAGCATTTTGTGAACGGTCTATTTTAAACGTTCCCAAGTCTGTTTACAATCGTCTGCCCGGCTCGGATCGAGGGGCCGTTACAGGCGTCACCAAAAGGAGTTCAACATGTCTCTGACCATTAAGTCTGTGGAGGGTAAACCCCTGATTTTTACGGTTTCCCTTTGTGGATCGTTAGATAGTGCTACCTATGCCGATTTGGAAAAGAAAATTAATTATCTGATCGCCGAGGGGGGTGCAAAGATCATTACGCTGGACATGGCGGGTCTTGAGTTCCTGAGTAGTATGGGGGTTCGTGTTATTTTCAAGGCAAAGAAGGACCTTGCGCAGCGAAACGGGGCACTGCTGATGGTTAACCTGCCGCCTCAAATCAAAAAGGTCTTTGAAGTGATTAATGCGCTGGGATCCATGAAAATCTTCTCGAGCATCCAGGAGCTGGATGCGTACCTCGCCAAGATGCAGAGTCAGGCTGTAGACGAATAGATCTTCGCTCCCGTCCTTCGGATCCAGGCACCGATGCGTAAACTGCAAGAAAGGTCGTAAATGGATAACATGCTGTATATGAGCAGTCCGATCAATGCGCTGCTGGAAGGGTTTTATCGGGACGACATCACGATTGCCACGTTAAGAGAGAAGGGAGATTTTGGTATTGGCACGTTTAACAATCTCGACGGCGAGATGGTGGCGCTTGACGGCCGCTTTTATCAGCTCGATCTGGAGGGGAATGCGCACGAGACGGATGAGAGTTTGAAAACGCCATTTTCGACCGTCTGTCATTTTAAAGCCATGCTCTCGGAGGAAGTTGACGCGCCGATGTCTTATGAGGATTTCAACGAGAAACTGAAACACATACTACCGTCGGACAATATGTTCTATGCCATTCATATGAAGGGGCGGTTTAAAGCCGTCAAGACCCGTTCGGTGCCAAGAACCGAGAACTACCGTCCGCTTTCTGAAGCGACCGATCACCAGAAATTGCGGGATTTCGAGGATGTGAACGGACACCTGATTGGCTTTTATACGCCTGGCTTTGTTCCATCAGTCAATGTGCCCGGGTACCATTTTCATTTTATCGACGACGCGTTTTCGGCGGGTGGACATATGTTGACCTGCGAGCCGGAACAACTCGATATCCGGTTGCAACTTTTCCACAGCATGGAGTTGACGTTACCGAAGACACTGGATTATCTGACGGCCTCGTTCTCTCGCGACGCCGTCAAAGACCTCGAGAAAGCGGAACGCTGAATAGCAGGGCTCTGGTTTCACTCTGTACTCGTACACCTACTCGTACACTCGAATCTCTTGACTGCCGGTGCCCGATGGGTGCTGGGCTTCGGGGCGAGAGCGCCCCAACTTCATTGTGTAGCATGGATTGGTATAATGGAGGTGGCCCGCCCTCGGGCCGCTGTTCCCTGATTATATCTCTTAACCTCCGCTCGACCTAGCCTTGAACTCTTTCGCAAGCGTGCTATTCTCACTACGTTCAAGATGAATCTCTAAGCGTTATATTGCTCTATTACGATCTAAATTCGGGATCCATATTATTTATCATGACCGTTTGAGGCTAACTTATGTTTAAGTTGATTTGTAACGTATGGCTGGGTGTGCTTTTGATCGGGCTTGCTTCGCTGCTGTTGCTGCTTTCGGATTTGAATCGGCGCCAGGGGCGTTCCTCTATCGCCAGGCGGCAGGCGCTGCCGCGGTTGGCGGTGATGCAGTGGGCTTCCACCGGCCTGCTTGATAACACGGTAAAGGGGATTGCCGAGGGACTCCGGCAGCAGGGGATTGAGGATGGCCGCACGGCTAGCATTCGTTACTTTAATGCATCGGGGGATCCTTCCACTGGCAACATGATGGCCAGAGAGCTGGTCGGTGGCCGTTATGACATGGTACTGACCGCCAGTACGTTGGCGTTGCAGGCAGTCGCCGCTGCCAATCGTGAGGGACGTGTGATGCATGTTTTTGGTGGGGTGACGGATCCGTATGGATCCGGCGTCGGTATTACCGGCCCCGAACCGGACCAGCATCCGCGTCATCTGGTCGGTGTCGGCACCTTTCAACCCGTTGATTCCTCCTTTCGAATCGCCCGCCTGATGAACCCGAATCTGAAACAGATTGGGGTTGTGTGGAATCCGGGGGAATATAATTCGGGGGCATGTGTCAAGGTAGCAAGGGCGGTGTGCGCGGAACTGGGACTAAAGTTGATCGAGGTCAACGCTAACAATACCTCTGAAGTGCCCGAAGCCATCCGTTCGGTGCTCGCGCACGGGGTGGATGCCGTCTGGGTGGGCGGCGATACGGTTGCCATTGCTTCGATTAATGCCATTGTGACCGCGGCCCGCGGGGACGGTATTCCGATTTTCTCCAATGATCCGACGGATGCAAACAACGGTGCGCTTTTCGGATTGGGGGCCTCTTACGAACAGGTTGGCGAGGCGGTGGGTACTCTGGGCGGAAAAATTTTGCAGGGGGCGGCCTCCTGCACGTTCGGCGTCAAAAACATGGCACCGGAAGTTCTGGCTGTGGATGAAGTGCTCGCGGATTCGCTATTGGACTGGACGCTGACGGATGCACTTCGTGCTCAGGCGGCCGCGAGCCAGTTGACATCGTCAGGCTCTCGAACGCCGGTGCCAGCACGTCCTTTCGAGATTCGAATTGTGCGCTATAATGATGCAGCATTTTCGGAGGATACCGCACGGGGAATTATGGATAGCCTTGCTGCCGCCGGATGGCAGGAGGGACGCGAATTCAACGTGCGCACGCTTAATGCTCAGGGGGATATGACGACACTGAGCAGTATTCTGACGGCTGTGGTCAATGACCAACCAGATCTGATTATGCCCATTTCCACCCCGGCGCTGCAGGCGACCCTGCGGCAGGCGGGACTACTATCCATTGTCTTTAGCAGTGTCGGGGATGGCGTACGGGCCGGGGCGGGGGAGACTGTCTCCAATCACATGCCGAATGTAACCGGTATCACCACGAAATCGCCATTTGAAGGCATGGCCAAACTAATCAAGAAAACCGTTCCTGGCGTAACGACCGTGGGTACGCTCTTTTCCCCGGCAGAAGTCAACAGCGAGTTGTATCGGGCATGGTTTGAGGAAGCGCTTCGGGAGGTCGGGATTCGGCTGGTGTCGGTCCCCGTCAATTCGAGCGCAGAGACATCGGAATCCACGGTCGCATTGTTGCGGATGGAGCCACAGGTTATTGCCCAGATATCGGATAATACGACTCGTCCTGGGTATGCCCAGATCGTTCGGCGGGCGACGGATGTTGATATTCCGTTCTTCTGTTTCGACAGTGCTGGCATGCGCGATGGTGCGGCTTTGGCTCTGGCTCGCGATTTTTATCACACCGGTTTTGAGGCGGGTGAGGTGGCCGTTCGCGTGCTGCAGGGGGAATCGCCTCAGTTTATCCCATTTACGAATACACGGACCGAAGTGATGGTGATCAATCGCGAGGTGATGGATCGGTTTGATCTCCGCCTCCCAGCTGAATATCAGGCACAATGCACCGTGTATAAGGAGTGATGATTTTATGCAGATCAACATAAAAAATGCGGGGCACTATACGGTTTTGGAGCTGACTGGGCGGCTGGATGTGACCTGGGCTGAGCCATTCGTGAATGCCGCACAGGAAGCGCTTCGCGCTGGTCAGCATCACCTGCGCGTCGATGCCTCCGGCCTGGACTATCTCAGCTCCGCAGGTATTCGGGCACTGATTAAGGTCCGCCGCGAACTGACTGCGGTGCAGGGTAGTTTTGCTGTTTGCAATCCGTCTCCGTTTGTTGAAAACACGCTTGAGATGTCCGGTCTGGGGCAACTTCTGGAATCTGGAGATGAGGTGAAAACAGTCGACGCATCCAGCACAGAGCAATCCACCGGAATGCATGTCGAGGTGTTGGAGCTTACCGCGGATGCTGAAATTGGACTTCGCGTGCCGGGCCCATGGATTCCGTGGGAGCCCGTGCAGGATAACGATATTGTCCAGATTTCATTCCCTTCGACCGTGTTTGGGCTGGGGATTGGTGCGCCCGGTTATGATGCCAAGGATGCGCGCAGTCGGTTTGGTGAGTTTATTGCGGTTTCCGGATGTTTGTGCTGGTTGCCGGCCGATGGCGATGACGTGCCGGATTACCTCGTGCAGGCCGATCGTTTTGTGCCAGATCTGTATGCCATTCAAGCCCTCACGGCCGAGGGCTCGTTTTCGAATCTGATCCGGTTCCGACCGGCGGAAAAAACGGATTCGCTTACGCTTTCGAATTTACTGGAGAAGGCACTGCAGGCGTCTGGGGGCAATGCCGTGGCCGTCGTTTGCATTGCAGAGATCGAAGGGTTGGTCGGCACTGCACTGTCTCGTTCTCCGGGAACGATGACGAATGATGAGGATCCCGCTCAGTTTCCGAAAGTGCGCAATTGGATGGGGTTCTGCGGCGAACGGGTTCACTCGCGGCAGAGTGCCCTGCTGATTTCGTTTGCGGCGTGGAATCCGGATCCGGCGCTGCTGCCATTTCTGGCTCCGCTGCCCTCAACACCTAACCTTTACACCCATACGCATGCACTCGTGATGCCCTTCCGCCCGTTGCAGGAAGGTCTCATTGACCTAGATGAAAATGTCAGACTGTTCTTTGAATCAGTAGAACCGGTGGATTTGCTGCATCTGATCGAAGATGACCGGCCGGTGATTGGACTGGGGCAGAGTGCCTTTATCCGTGGGGCCTGCTGGTGCGCCCCGCTGGTCTATGGAAAGGAAGGTTAAGCATGGGACTGGTGATCGGTGCCTTTACTATCGGCTTGATCCTGTCGCTGCTTTCAATGGGCGTATGGATCAGTTTTCGTGTCCTGCGCTATACCGACATTACGGTGGATGGATCGATTACGCTGGGGGCATCCGTGGTGGCTGTGCTGCTGGTTCGCGGATGGTCGCCCTGGATGGCAATGCTGGTGGCAACGCTGGCCGGCGGTCTCGCCGGTTTTGTGACGGGTACGCTGCATACGCGGTTTAAAATCCAGGAGCTGCTTTCCGGAATTTTAGTGATGACCGCGCTCTATTCCATCAATCTGCGCGTGATGGGGCGTAGTAATGTTCCGCTGCTGGATGTGGCGAGTGTTGCGGATCCGGCCCGATGGCTGCTCTCTCGCCTGAACCCCGGCGATGCCATAATGATTGCCGGGTGGCGGGTGCCAGCACAGGATGCCGCCATGCTTTTGACCGTACTGGTCATTACGGTGGTGGTCGCGATTTTAATCCAGAAATTTCTGATGACGCACCTCGGTACGGCGTTGCGGGCGACGGGAGAAAATGCACAGATGGTCCGTGCTCAGGGGATCAACAATGAGCGGATGCAGGTTTTCGGACTGGTTTGTGCAAACGGCCTCGTTGCCATGTCGGGGGCGCTGCTGGCACAATACCAGGGATTTGCCGATGTCCAGATGGGGATTGGTATGATTGTCTGGGGGCTGGCGAGCATCATTATCGGAGAAGCGCTGGTTGGTCGGCTAACGCCAGGCCTGGCGCTTTGCGGTACGATCATGGGGACGATCCTTTTCCGTTTGCTGATTGCGATTGCCTTGCGCTGGGGACTGAACCCCAACGATCTCAAACTGGTGACCGCCCTGTTTGTGTTTGCAGCACTCGTGCTGCCGGGACGGGTTCGGATGCTTTCTGAACGACGGATGCGAAGGCGGGCTGCACAATGAGTAGAGCAGCGGAAGCAGGCAACGTGCAGATGGCGACGTCGGAAGTAGCGGTAGCCGGAAAAGCCAGAGGGTTGAAGGGGGGGGGTATGCTGAAAATAAAGAATTTGAAGAAGACCTTTTTTACGGGAACCCCGAACGAGGTAAAAGCGTTGCAGGGCATAAATTTGGAAATTCAGGAAGGTTGTTTTTCGGCGATTATCGGCACCAACGGCTCTGGAAAAAGCACCCTGCTGAATGCTGTTGCCGGCACATTTGAACCCGATCAGGGCTCGGTGATGATTGCCGGTGCGGATATTACCCGCTGGCCGGAGTATCGCCGGGCCACTCTGGTCGGCCGTGTTTTTCAGAATCCCTTTGCGGGTACAGCGGCGCAGATGACCATTGCTGAGAACATTGCGCTGGCGATGCGGCGGGGCCTGTTGCGTGGGCTGGGTGCCGCAATTTCTCGCCGTGCGCGCGAGGCGATGGCCGATCGTGTGCGGACGCTGGGAATGGGACTGGAAGACCGTCTCGACAATCCCATCGGCACGCTCTCCGGAGGACAGCGTCAGGCGCTGACGCTGCTGATGGCGACTTGGCTCAAGCCGCGATTGCTGTTGCTGGATGAGCATACCGCTGCCCTGGATCCCAAAAGTGCGGCTCAGGTTGCCGAGTTGACCCGTGAGATAATAGCACGGGAGCATCTGACCGCGTTGATGGTAACGCACTCCATGCAGCAGGCGGTGCAGCTGCCTGAGCATATTATCATGATGCATAAGGGACAGATCGTGCGACAGTACAGCGGTCAGGACAAAGCACGTGTACGCGTTCAGGACCTACTGTCCGCCTTTGACCGCATCCGCCGCCGGGAACAGCTCGATGCACCAATGGCCGCAATTCTCGCCGATCAATACCGCTAGGCGAAACTCCTACCGAAAAATCAGGGCTTTCCCGATGGTGTGTATCATCCCTTCATGTTAGTGTCACCCTGCAGTACAAAACGAAGAGATAGATTATGCTAAGGGGAAGAGAGCAGCACAATGCACTGATTGCAATTGCGGTTTCCGCATCTGCTCTTGGTGCTCTTGGTCTCACAATCGGGGTGTTCATGCACTACGGAAGCGATGAGTTCACATATCTTCCATGTGGCCTTTGTGGGGGAGGTTGCCTGTCTCTATGCCTCGGAATCGCTGTAGGGAAATACACAAAGTGGCGCTCACGTCGCTAAGTTGGCTCTGCTCATTTCGAGTCTGGTAGGCCATCAGGTGAACGTCCGAATTCACGTAGTCGCAGAGGAAGGCATTCGAGCGGTTTACCAGAACCTGACGTACGTCACCCGCGCGCGGCATATCTGGGAACAGATCCAGCAGCAGGGCCCATCCCATTTCTTCGGTACAGGTGATGCTACACAAGAAATCTGTATCATGTTTCAGGGACAGCAGATCAATGCCGCGTTCCTCAAGGCATGCGACATCCAGATGATCCGTTTCGGTTGATGGGGTCGCAACCACGCGCAAATTGGGGCACTGCACAATCACGTCGCGGGTGAGATGCACCTTGAGCGCGGGTAGGTAAGCGTTACAGGAGGGCAGATGCTCGCGCAGGTTTGCTTTCGTCGGAGGAAGCGAAAGCACCTCCGCCACCACTTTGAGAGGATCCAGTACATCCGGAATATGATCAACTTCTTTTTTTGAGGCTTCCGCTTTACATTCCGCCAAAAAAGGTCAACCGAAGCGTGCCTTCTCCTTGACTCCCGGACAATGACGTGACAATTATCCAAAACACGCAAGGAGGGTGACGACATGATCGGTCCGGAGAACACGTCTTTTGAATGGCAGGCTGCTACTACGGACATCGTGGTGCTACCGGTTGGCGCGCTCGAACAGCACGGGCAGCATCTGTCGATCGACACGGACACGTGTCAGTCTACATTCTTTGCGCGCCGGATTGCACATGATCTGAACGCGGCTGTGCTGTCGCCGATCACCATCGCCACCAGCATGGAGCACACGGGATTTCGCGGTTCGTTTTCGCTCAAGCCAGAGACTCTGATGCAGGTCGTGCGTGACTTGGCCGATGATGCCGCGCGCCAGGGGTTTCGCATCATGATTGTGGCCAACGGACACGGAGGCAACCACACACTTGTGCCGGTGTGCCGCGACATCAATCGCCGGAACGGCATGCTCAAGGTTCTGCTTGTCGAGTGGTGGAAGTTCGCGGGCCAGGGCATTACGGAGACGGATAGCTGGCGCGGGCCCAACCTGCATGCGTCGGAGATGGAGACGTCTGTGATGCTGGCGATCGCGCCGGACCGCTCCAGGAAGCCGGAGTTCGATCCGGAGTATCCCGATGAACAGTTTCCTTTGGGGCAGTCAGACCTGACTACGTTCGGGATCGGCCAGCTTAACCCCGACGGAATCACGGGGTGGGGGTCTCACGCCACCCGGGAAAAGGGGGAGGCCCTTGTGGTATCCGTGCTTGCAAGCATGCTTCCGTTTGTCAGAGACAGGGTCGCGCGACTCAGGCGCCAGCCCTATTACTCTGGATCGGGCGGACTGGTGACACGCAAGATGCACACGCGTGACATTCCTGCCGGCATGGCGCTGAAGACGTTGGCCGGCTGGAACCAGGTGGAGGCTGACTGGGAGATGATGCTCAAGGCCTGGCCAACTGGCTGTTTGGCCACCGTTCACCAGGGTCGTGTCGTAGGCACGGTTGCGGCTCTGGACTACGGCGCGAACGTGGGCTGGATCGGCATGATGTTGGTCGACCCCGCGTTCCGGCGGATGGGCGTGGCGACACGGTTGATGGCCCGCGCGATGGACGTTGTCTGCGCGTGTGAGGGTATGGGACTGGACGCTACGGCCGACGGCACCAAGGTTTACGAACGGCTGGGTTTCAAGAAGCAAGAGAGAATTGTGCGTATGGCAACGGCCGCAGTGCCCGCGTGCGAGGTCTCCGCCGACCGGACAACACCGATCGATCCCGCTGCCTTGGATGCAGTGTGCGATCTGGATGCACGGGCGACCAGCACCCGCCGCCGGCCGGTAATCGAGGCTCTGTTACGGAGTGCGCCTCCCCTCGGACTCCAGGTGGTGGGGCTCAGCGGCCCGGAAGGCTACTGTCTTGGCCGACGTGGATCTGGCGCTTTCCAGGTGGGGCCTGTCGTGGCACGTGCTCCGGACATCGCCTGCGACCTGGTGCGTGTTGCTCTGGCTCAACTTGTGGGTGAGCCGGTCGTGCTGGATGTGTCGGAGAGCAGTCACGAAGTGCTGGAACTGCTGGCCGGATACGGATTTGACGAGGTACGGTCATTCGTGCGCATGTTCAAGGGCCGTGTGCCTGCGGTAGGTCAACAGGCACGGCAGTTTGTCACGGCGGGGCCGGAGTTGGGATAACGGGTCGGCTGTCGACAATGAATTCATTCTTAGAAGGTGTTCATATATAGCGAGGCTATACCCTATGTCAGATATACTATATTTTGATTGTCATGCTACTGTAGGGCCGCGTCCCTTAAAGCATCCACGCATGCGTTGGACGACTGAGCAGCTTCTGGAAGATATGGATCTGGCGGAAGTCTCCGGCGCGCTGGTGATCCACTCCGTCGCGAAAAGCTATGATCCGGTCTATGGCAATACACGTCTGGGTCAAGAGCTCGTCAAAGCGCCAGATCGGCTTTTTGGCGTTTGGTCCATTCTGCCCGTTGGAGAGCCGGACTTCTTTAAGACCGGGGACGATATGATAGAGGCGATGGAAGCGGTGGATGTTCGGGCGGTGCGTGTGGCGCCGGGTGGATTCACCCTTCATCCTCAGATGATGGGCGATACCTTTGAGGCGTTACAATATCACCAGATTCTGACGTTTATGGACGTGGGGTGGGGGGGTGGGGATGTCTTCACCTTCTTCCATGACTTGCTATTACGGTATCCTCGGTTGCCCGTTCTGATGATCGACCATTCATGGAGTCAGCAGCGGCATGTGCATCGGCTGATGCAACTTCATGACAACCTTCACATTGAGTTCTCCTCATACCAGATCAACCGTGGTCTGGAGAAATACGTATCCGAGTTCGGAGACGAAAGACTGTTGTTCGGGACAGGGCAAACCGAAAAGTCGCCCGGCGCCGCGCGGACATTTGTCGACTACGCGCAGATTCCGGAGCCATCGAAACGCAAGATCGCCGGCGAGAATCTAAAGCGGTTGCTGAAAGGTCAAGGTCCGGTTGAGCCAGCATGGCCCCACCGTAGAGAGGATCCGCTGTTGGTGGCCGCCCGAGTGGGCCAGCCACAGTCTGTGACCGTTCTGGATGCGCATTGTCACGTGCTCCACGAAGGAGGGCAGGCCGCCGGAAGCCGCTATATAATGTATGATGGAGATGCGGAAGGGCTGTTTGAGGTGGGCGACTGGTGTGGATTTGATCGGATTGCACTGATGAGTTGGAATGGTCCCGTCGACTGCGATGCACACGATGGCAATGAGATCGTGTGGCGCGCCATGCAGCGGCTCGGAGACCGAATCGTGGGCGTGGCTTCCATCGACCCCTCTCACATGACCCCCGAGGAAATTGATGCTGAGATCAAACTGCGGTATTTGGAACAGGGGTTCGTGGGGATGAAGCCCTATCCGCAGATGGGGTTTAGCTATGAAGATGAACGGTTTACCTCCTGGTGGGAGTTCGGAAATGCGCATCGGCTCTATGCGTTGATGCACGTTGCAGGCTCTACAGGGGGCGTCGCTGGCATCGGTCGTTTGGCGGATCGATTCCCGGACGTAAGCTGGGTGATTGCTCATGTCGGCGGGAGTTATGCCTATGCAGAGGAGGTCGCTGCGTGCATGCAGGAACACCCCAACGTCTATGCCGAGCTTACGCTGACTCCTGTTACTAACCGTGTGATCGAGTATCTTGTAGAAGCGACGGATGAGGATCATGTCCTTTTCGGTACGGATGCTCCCATGAGAGATCCACGTCAGCAGCTTGGATGGGTGCTCTGGGCGGATTTGCCGCCGGAAACGAGAACGAAGATTCTGGGATCGAATTTCCAGCGTATTCTGGACCGAAGTTTGCTGGGCTCGAATTCGGGGCAGGGCGGAGCCGAAAGAGGTTGACCTGGCACGTCCAAGGTTCGTCAGTTGGAACTATCTTGCAGAGTTCCTTAGGAAACTTGCTCTTCTGAATGACGCTCTGAGCGCGGCGCGACTCCGTTCAGGAAAGGACCAACGGACATGAGCCGTCGTACACAACGACTTCATCAGATGGTGGATGCAATGCGAGCCGCACAGCGGTTGATTGATACCCCTCCGGAACAGATCGACTGACTGACACGGCGTAACGTAAAGAACCGCCTGAATCGGGATATCTCTAATGCGTACAAGATTCTCGCTCCGAGACGTTGACCGCGTCCTCACCGGTTCGGTGGAAATTGTGCGTAGTTGACGCAGTATTTGCTCCAAGTAACCAATTGAGCAAGTCAGGCTCGCCATCCAACCCTGATGCCATTGGCTAAGGCAGACAAGGAATGTGTTGCAGATTCAGCAATCGCAAAGGGGTGGTTACGAGCTCTGGTAATAGCATCCCTCTAATGCTCACAATGAGAGTGTTACGCGGTTATCCGAACAAGATTGATCTCGTATTTCAAATGGCTGCAAGCGGTCATTTAAAGCGGTAATTATCATGTAGTCCAATGGTTAAACGAGCAAACCCACACGATCACGTCAACCATCCACTAGCATTCGCAAATCGCAAAATCACAGAAACTCCAGCGCGGTGGCTAAACGTATACGAAAAAGAAAACGTATATCAGAAGCGATGTTGAAAAGGGCCCCTCTTGGACCACGGGCTTTCCAAACTGTGGTTTGATAAGCTACGGATTCAGCTTAACTCCCAATCTGAAACACCTTGGGTTTCCCGGTTCGGTATTCGTGTAAGCCTTCTGCGTGCCATCGCCTTGGATTTGGTGGATTGGGTACCCCACGGTTCATCAGGTGATAACAAACTGCCGCTAAATCATCCGCGCTATCTTCGGTATGAGAAAGAGAATAAACCAACGGCCCGAGGCCTCGTCGTAGACGGCTTGATCAAGTGCGCCGTCACCATCGAAATCGCCACACACCGGCAATATGCCCAGCCAATATAAAAAACTTAATGCTCTTCACTAGCAACAGGGACAACGAACATGTCATCAATATTTACGATCAGATTCTTGTTTCCCATGTTCCGAATGGAGAAGGAAACGTCTGACAAGGAAGAATTATCCGGAAAATCGACTGTGTATTTCTCCCAAGTGCCGGATTTGACGGGAATTCTGGCAACCGGATTGCCAGACAATAATACACTGAGAGGAGCATCAACGCGAACGGCTTTGGCCATGAATGATATTCGCTTTACCTGAAATTGCCGGGAAAACTTGAATTGCGTGAAATTAAGACCGTGGCGGCCCTGGGGACGAATGGAAACGCCCATCGCAGACTCCCCTGAAAGATAATCATGATAATCATGGTAAAGTCTGGAGCGATCGAAGACGCTTTCAAGCAGAAAGGCTTTTTCAAAATCAAGCGTGAACTCGCGCACCGGCAACAAGGAGAACTTTCCTGAATGATTATATTGATACGTTCTCTGAGGCATGATCATATCGTTGCCGCCCTCAAAAATACTTGAGTTGGCCGCTTTATAAGCATCATCGACTTCTGATACATACAGATACACCTCACTTACTAGAGGCTCCGCTCTATAGGTCAGCAGATTCAATCTATTGAAAACGCTTGCACGGATGTCGGGTATGCAAGAACCTAACCCGTGCGAGAGGAATACATACATCCCAACATAATTAGCGAGACCCCGGTTGTCGGATTCGCTTAACAGGAACTTGCAGTCAGGCTGGTCTTGTATACGGTTCTTATTAAGCACAGCGGCGAGCTCTATTTTGTTTCTTAGCGGAAACATTTTCTCGGAGTTGAATACTATGTGGTAGAATTCATATCTGTTAAAACTTGAAACGCCTAAGACCAGTAAACCAATACTAGCAAATAATGCCCAGCGCCTGTTAACTCGTTGAACTTGGATAATGCAATAGATCGAAAAGACCATCAGAATAATGACAAATGTAGAAATATACCGTTCATAAGAGCTCAGGTTTAAGACTTCCTGTTCAGAAAACAGCTCAAAGTAAATCAAGAACAGTGTGACAGCATACAAGAGAGACTCCAAAGGAAGCATTACGGCAAAAACCAGTAAGTCTGGGCTCTTTTCTTTTAGTTTTAGGATCATGTAGATGTTCAGAATCAGACAGATCACAATGAAACTGAACAAAGGTAATGAAATTCCGCAAAGATGTACCGTTTCGTTTAAGAACATCTTTCTGAAGAACATGAGACGGCTTTGAGAAAACCAGTCGATCGAATTGAAGAACACAATATCGACAAGCCCCGACCAATCCATGTTGCTGGAAAACTTGCTTTTGACCTTGTTGATTTCAACAAGACACCCCCAAGCATAAGTTGCCGAAACAAAGCAAGAAACAGCCGCCGTGAAACCTATAACATCGAAAAACACCTTCTTGCCAATCAGCGCCTTCCTATTCCTGTACAGCTCAAGAATCCACGCCACACCCACCGGAAATAGAAGGAGAACGACCAAGCCCTTTCCTGATGTTTTTATCAAGCTGATAAATGTAAGAATAATGCTTAAACCTGAAAAAAACAAAAGCCTGTTTGCACGGCATTCAAGTACAAAACATACTGCAAACGCAAAATAAACACCCAGAATCACATCTACAATCAACGCCATGCTGTATCCCCACTCGCTTAGCAGAACCGGCATGCAAAACAGAGAGATCCCTAGGAAAAGAATGAAACAAAGATTCCGTTTCCAGACAATCCTGCCAAACAGGAACGAGAAGCAACAGGAAATCAGAAAGCCTTGTGAGAAAATGCAAAGACCTTCGGAATAATCCCCGTTCAGTTTCGCCAGGAGATAATGCAATAACGTTGGGCCAGGCATATAGTTGCCATGGCTAAGGTATTGAGGGGAGAAGCAGGTTAGTCGCCCGGATTCAAATGTTATGTATGCAGCCTGGCCCCAATGGACAAACACATCCGAACCTTCAAAGTAATGGTGTCTTAGAAAGAAGTACAACAGTCCAGAAGATGTGACAAAATAGAACAAGCCTGGGGTAAAGACATTCTGTTTTAGAATGCCGAATGAGACTCCTCGCATGCGAATCGATTGTATGGCAACGCCAAGATAACCAGCAATGGCTAATGCACACAGACCACGAAAAGACCAAGGCATAAGGTCAACGCAGCCACCCGCAAATAGAAACACCACACAAAATGATATCCATAACGGCAGAAAACACTCGATTCTTTTTCGTAAGCTGAGCGCAACAAAACAGGGAATCGACAACGAAAATAGCATAAGCAATACGAAAAATAGCATTACGGTGTTTTCCTCGACTGGTGTAGTTACCTGAAATCTATCTCATCAGGGATGTGTGTGTAATGTGGTTCCATAGTTTCCTTTCTTTCGCCAACTTGATATTGACCGGCAACAGTTTGTCCCGCTATCCCGCGATTATTACTAGATAATTGGCATATTTGCCGGTTATCCATCCCAAATGCCCGGAGAATAGGCGAGTACTTACACACTTTAATGGGTGACGCATCGGCGGTCCAGCATGTTTCGAGAAAAAACGGGTCTGCCAGTGTCTCAATTGGTTGCCAGTGGGTGAGGAGGGGGTATGGCACGCCCAAGGGGAGTCGAACCCCTCTTGCCAGGATGAAAACCTGGAGTCCTAACCGATAGACGATGGGCGCGTGACAGATTTGGAGTTGGAAACATACCAGAATATGTCTGCGATTCAATAACTTTTTGAAAAAGGGCCTAGCATTTTTGCAACCGAGGCAATGGTCAGACCAGAATCTTGGCTTGTTTCCTAACGTTTGTGTGTGTTGTCCAAAAACAGTAGATCTGCTCTCCGGCAATCCCTGCCGGAGTTCCCAACTCGGAGATACGTGCCTACTGTATTGCACCTGAACTACTGGAACTTGAATAGCGTCAGTGGGGGTATTTCTGCGAATCTCCAAGGCGTCAGCCAGGTTTGTTGAGTGGCGCTGAGTTGCCAGTTAGCAGCAGTGTTGATAGCAGGTAGCAGTGTCGCACGCGGCGCAAAGCGTTCGCCGTAGTAGCGACCGTGCTTGTTGACGGAGGTGTCTGTTGGCATCACCGCCGTTTGCCCTTCGGTAAGAGCCGATGGAAGGTGTGAGTCCTTTGCCTCTGCTACTACTTGCACGTCAGTACGCCATGGGTACATTCCGAGGGCCGCGATGAATGTAGGCGCTGTTACGGTGCCTCGGAAAGCAAGGAGTTGATCGCCTGTAGCTGCCAACTTGTCCAGGCTTCCCGATATGGTTCCACCACCTGTCACTGTTGTGCCTTGAATTCGAATGACGTTACCGTAGCTCAGACCGCCCGCTGGCGCTGTCCACACTGCTGTATGCTCTTCGAGTACGTTAATATCAACATCAGGCACGAGGTCGGTCTTGTCCCAGCCAATGTCCGTGAAGGCAACTTCAGTGTTCTCCGCGATGTTCGTCATCGCTACGAAAGCAAACCGGTCTGATTCGAGGTCGTATGCAATGAAGGCAATATCGCCAGCCACGAGGGTGGGGGTGCTTGATTGAATGTTGAAGGACCAGGTTGGAAAGGTGACTTGGCTGTCAGCGTTGGTCCATCCGGCTCCGTTATTGATCGCAGTCTTGAGCGACTCAATGGTGCCGGTTGTCTTGATGTTGTAGTAATAGCCGCTGTCGGTATTGTTTCCGAAGTTTACTGACGTGAGTCCCGGAGTAAGTGTAGAGGGTAGCGCGATGCTGCTCCAGGATCCGGCTCTGATTCCTGCGAGGAATGTGGGGCTTGCTGCCGCCCCTTGGTATGCGAAGAGGGGGTCTCCATCAGCGGCCAGTCCAAAGCTGCCCGATTGAGACCACGTGCCCGACGATGCGCTTCCCCCAAGTGTAATGGTAATAACGCTCCCAGCGGAAACCGCCGAAGATGCTGTCCATGTTCCGCTACCTTCTCCTCCTGCGAAGCTGCTCGTGTTGGTGCTCCAATCGTCATCGGTGAAGACGATTGCGGTTGCTTGCGCAATGTTCGTCAAGGCAACAAAAGCAAATTCATCAACTGAGATGTCGAACCCGACAAAAGCGATATCACCGGCGTTGAGTGAGGATGGAGATGCGAAGGAGAACGGCGTGGAATCAAATGGTGCATCCGGTTCGGCGCTGTCATGGCCATTCACATTGCCGTCCGTCTGACGTATCCAGTTGTCCTCATCGACCAGCATGACTTTGAACTGCTCCTTGGTGTAGCCGCTTCGGGCATTCGTGTAGGCACCAATAGCCGTTCCGGATGACAGCGCTAGAGTGGTGTCGTTCTCGATAAGCCCTGTTCCATTCAGGTTTGTAAATGTGCTCGATACTGTCCCGTTACCAATTGCGGCGATGAAACTGGTTGGTGTGTTGCTGTCTGATCCATAGAAGCAGAAAATCGCATCTCCCGTAACGTTTAGTGATGTGTTTTCTCCCACAAGCGAACCGACTGATGCCGATCGAGACGGTCCGCCGAGGTCTGAGAAGACAACCACTGCACCGGCGTTGATCAGCGATGCGCCGGAATACCAGGAAAATGCCTCGCCCCCGGTGCTGAACGCTCCGCCACTGCCTAGCGCAAGGCCATTCCATTCTTCGTCTGAAAAATGAAGCGTTGTGCCCGCAGCCACATCTTCAAATAGGGCGAACGCTAAGTCCTCGTTCGTCGCTGCATTGTAGCCCGTGAAGTATAAGTCGCCTGCCGAAAGAAGGGCAACGGCCGCGGTTGTGGTTTCGCTGTTCGTAGCCGAATAGCTACTGTTACTTGCCGAATTCATGGAGCGGAGTCGAAACCAGTAAGGTGTTTCCGGTGCGAGTCCAGTAATCGTGACGGACTCATCTGTTCCTGTCAGGTAGTCATGGAAGCTTCCCTCATAGCTTCCGAAGCTGCTGCTTGTTGATACGTCGATAGTGTAGTTTGTGGAGGTCGATACCGCGTTCCACATAACGGTGAATTCATTTGCCTTGATCAACGATGTCGTGATTCCTGTGGGAGCGTCGGGGATGGTTGTGGGAGAGCCGGTGACGATAATGTTGTCGAGCATGCCTTGCTCGGTTCCCGTGTTGAGGTCGCGCATCGCCACGCGCAGCTTGAGCGTGGAGCCCGATAGTCCACTCTGTGTTACGGTCTGGGATGATGCCCCTGAGTCGCCTGAGCCCGACTCACCCGTGATCCAAGTCTCCGTTGCACTTCCTTCGCCGTTCCAATCGGCTATCAGCGTCCAGGACCCCCCGTTCAGCCTATACTCAACGTTGATGAAATCGGTGTCCTCGTGGTCGCCGTTTTCCGCTAGATCCAGCGAGAACCCGATATCTGAGTAGGCGCTAATGTCAATGGAAACCGATGTCCAGACACACGTTCCATCGACGTCCTGTCCCTCGAGAACGCCCGACTGCGTCATGAAGTAGTCCGTCGCGTCGGTTAGGCTTGCGTCGGCCATGTCCAGCGACCACTTGGTGACTCCAGAGGGGTAGTCCCCTGAGTTTACTAGCCCGCTTCCCTTGATACCCGTCCCAAGAGCATAGCTCTGAAAATCCTCGGACCATATCTCCACCGCACTGGAAAAGTTGGCAAGGGTAAATAGCATTAAGGATGAAAGTTTTATCATCTTCCATCTAGAAATCATTCGACCGTTACTCATCCGACATTTCCTATCGTTACCCGAAAAAACTATAAGAAAAATCCTTATGTGTGCGCCAGCGAAGATTTGTTAGAATTATGTTCAGATTGTGAAATGCTGAGGTTTTATGCCATTCTGAGTCCTCTTTGTGGCCTGCCTCTGAGGCCCGTATTGGGGCAAAATGGAGAATACTCGCTTTTTGCAGATTCTGGGCGCTGGGGTTCATGATGGAGATCAGAGGATAGAAGTATTGGTCCCGGTGCAATGTCGGAGCAACCTCGACTGTTAAATAGCTAATCCTGAGTCACGATCTTTTGATGGGAACGCTCGATTGATGGTTGGTGTGAACGAGGGCATTAGGAGCGCGACATTTACTGCAACATCCGTTGCTACTTGGTACTACTCGCTATGGATAGGATGGGGTGGATCGGTTGGTGATAATGGCACCTATCACAATGGCAGCTGCACTTGGCACGATGGCAACGGTTTGGGCTATATTTCCAGTTCTTTCACCGCATGGAAAATTGCATCTGCGACATCCATCAGTGAGTTCTCTGCCGACAAGTTAATATCACATCCGGTTTCAGCAACCCGAACAGTGGTTAGTGGGCCATTGAAAAAACGGGTGATGATCTAGAGCTTGCCTACACTGGTGGTGCGGTACCAACACTCTTTGACATCCTACCCCGCTTCCGTTTTCAGCAGAAGTAAGAATGTGAATTGAGTAGTTTGCACTTTATTGTCGTTCGTCGATCTTTGAGTAAGCAAAGGTCGATGGACGCATTTTTTATGATTTTTTTTTCACTGTAGACCTATTGACGTGAATGATGTTTAACGGTAGAGTCGAAACCAATGAACGGTTGTCACATGCGATGATCGTACATGTGCTGTGAGTCCTTCTGGAACTTTGAGGGTTGGCCTCTTTGTTCTACGGTGAAGGTTTCACGGCTGCTATAACCAGCCGGCGTGACCGGCCAACAAGGAGGAAGAAGACATGGCAGCGAAGAAGAAGGTGACGAAAAAGGTTGCAGCGAAGAAAGCACCCGCAAAGAAGAAGGTCGCCGTGAAGAAGGTTGCCAAGAAGGCTCCAGCGAAGAAAAAAGCTGTAGCTAAAAAAGCGCCTGCGAAAAAGGCTGTAGCGAAGAAAGCTCCAGCGAAGAAAAAGACTGTAGCTAAAAAAGCACCTGTGAAAAAGGTAGTCGCTAAGAAAGCTCCAGCGAAGAAAAAAGCTGTAGCTAAAAAGGCACCTGCGAAAAAAGCTGTAGCTAAAAAGGCACCTGCGAAAAAGGCAGTAGCAAAGAAAGCTCCGGCGAAGAAAAAAGTAGTGGCGAAAAAAGCACCTGCTAAAAAGGCAGTGGCGAAAAAAGCAGTCGCGAAGAAAAAAGCACCTGCTAAAAAAGCCGTAGCGAAGAAAAAAGCTCCGGCCAAGAAGAAGGCTGCTAAAAAGAAATAGTGTAGCAGATTATCGGGGGCGGTGGGCGTTATGCCTACCGCCCCTTTTTTTTGCTTCGGATTGTTAGAGCGGTTTCAGTTCTGAAAGCGCTTGTGGTTGAAGTTCTCGAAGCCAGCGGAGTTCGCGACGTCTCATCTGTTTGCGCTGTGTTTCGGTATCATCCAATCCACCCGAGAGATGATCGCACCCATGGGCAATATACAGAGCGAGCTCCTTCGAAGGCGTCCATCCCTGTCGGTGGTGGCATTGCATGGCCCGTTGAACGTTAATAAAGAGTTCGGCTGTGGTGCGGGTTTCAATGCCTGGAATGGGGTCATAACGCAGTGCGATAACATCTGTAGATTTTTTGCGAGCAAACACAGTCGCATTGATCTCGGTGATGTGCGTGTCGTCAGTGAGCATAACGACGACGTCTCCCCACTGAGTATCTTTATCGAGTCGTTGCGCTCGGTTCAGCAACCAAACCGTTAGATCCTTGACCTGCCGGACGTTCACGGGATGCAGCTTTTGCTTGTTGTTTATCTTTACTCTCATCTTTTGGATAAGGAATGCGTCCATGTAGCATGGTTGTGAGGGTGAAGACAAAGGCCCTTCTTACCATGCTGAGTTCCTTCATTGTTAACTCGCAGGCATCGAGTTGTCCGTCATCAAGTCGCATTCTCACGATGTCGCTGACGAGGCTTTCGATGTGTCCCGGTGTGGTCTTCTCAAGAGAGCGTGATGCGGCTTCAACGGCATCAGCAAGGCATATGATTGCAGATACTCGTGTTGAGGGTTTGGGGCCTGGGTAGCGGAAGGCGCCCTCATCAAGTTTGGCGCTGTTAGTCCCTCCATCCGTTGATTCCATTTCAAACTCTAGTTGCGATTTTGCTTTCTGATGAAAATACATAAGCATGCTTGATCCGTGATGCTCACGAATGGCGCGTAGGACGGGTTCAGGAAGTTTGTTGAGCACTCCCAGGCTGAGCCCCTCTTTTACGTGTGCCGTAATCACGAGTGTGCTCATGCTGGGGGGGAGCGCGTCGTGTGGGTTCTGTTGCATGTGGATGTTTTCGGCAAAGAAATTGGGCTTTGTTAGTTTCCCAATGTCGTGGAAGTAGGAGCAGACCCTGGCTTCGAGTGTGTTAGCGTTGATTGCTTCGGCGGCGGCTTGTGCCAGGTTTGCGACCACTAGGCTGTGGTGATAGGTGCCGGGAGCCTCAAGCGCTAACCGTTGCAAGAGGGGATTTCCCAAGTCAGAGAACTCCAGCAACGTGATGTCTGTCGTGATCGCAAAGGTGTGTTCAAAAAGAGGTAGAATTAATAGTGCAATGACACCTGAAATGAGTCCGCCCGTTAGGGAGGCTGCCGCGCAACGGATTACGTTCATGATATCCGAGCTCTCCCAGTCCAATGCCGTGAGGCCGAGAATACAAATGATTTGTGCCATCCCCACGACGAGGGAAAGTCTGATTACCTTTGTTCGTGTACGCACATGACGTGTGGCGTGAGATGCAACGGATGTGGCAATAAGTCCGGTCACAAAGATCGCCAGACTTCGATCCCAGTGTAGGGCTATCACTAGGCTCGTCCACATCCCGACCGCCATTCCGGCTCTTCCTCCGACAAGAATAGTTGTCAACAGGGGGGCGAGCGCGAAAGGTAGGAGAAACTGAGCCGTCTCCACTGGAATCATACCCAAATCTAGCGCGATGTATTGGATCATGTGTGCAAGCCCTACTCCCAGTAAGGAAATAAGGCCAAGAAGGACAACACGCGAATTGCGGCGGAGATACTTTGGGCGTACCACATTTAGAAAGAGCGCACTACAGAATAACCCAACGAGTGAAAACACAGCATCGCTTACAATGGGCAGCCAGATTTCAAGGGTTATATCGTGGGCCAGAAGCATTTGGGTGCGAAGGCCGAAGCTGACGAGTAGCCATATCAGAGCCGCTACGGCAAAACCAATTATGGGTTGATCCAAGATGGCAACGTGAGGCAACTTGTTCCGCCCCGCATTCTTGTGTCGCTCTTTGGTCTTCCGTGCACGTTCTTTGGACACGAGTTTGTCCATAATTCCTCCTCTATTCAGGACGTCAAGTATCGCACGGCCTTTGGGGTGGGGGAAAGCGCAAAATGCTTGCCGCAATCCGTGGTCAGCGCGTATGGTGTCCCTATGTCTGATACCTCTGTCTATCTGATTTATGGCAATGATGAATATCTGGTCTCTGCTAAGGGAAAGCAGATTGTGGCCGACTTGATTCCAGAAGCAGAGCGCATGCTCAAGCTTGATGTGGTTGATGGTGCGGTTGACACGGTGGATGCTGCCGTGACGGCTATCAACCAATGCCTTGCCGCATTACAGTCGCTTGGACTGTTCAGTGATGAGAAGGTGATTTGGTTACAGAATGCCTCGTTTTTTGCTGACAACCGCACGGGGAAATCTGCCACGGTACAAGAGCATGTCCTGCGCTTGGTGCAGCTGATCAAGAAGGGGCTGCCATCGGGTCAGGTGCTTGTGATCACCGCATCGGGTATCGACAAACGTCGGGCATTTTATAAGGCCTGTAAAGCGGGAGCAGAGCTCCATGAGTTTTCAACTCCGGAAAAATCGTATCAGGCCGATCGGGTTGCGGGTGAGAAGTTGGACCAGATGCTGGCAAAGGCTGAACTGAAGATGACGTCGCGTGCCAAGGTGGCTTTTCTTGAGAAGGTCGGCGTTGATACGCGGCAGTTGGTCAATGAGGTGGAAAAATTGTCCGTTTATGTTGGCGAGAACAAAAACGTCGATATTGATCAGATCTATGCGATTGTTTCGTCTTCTCGGGAAGCGCTGTCCTGGGATCTTGCCGATGCGTTTGGAAAGCGAGACCTGTCACGTGCTCTGCTTATATTACGGCAGCTGATCTTTCAGAAAGAGAACGTTATTGGACTTGTGGTAGGACTTGAAAACCGTATTCGTGAATTGCTCATTTATCGTGAGGCGCTTAAAAATGGCTGGTTGGTGAGCAAGCCTGGATATGGAGGTCGCCCTTCTCTGGCGTGGGGCGAGGTGGCGCCGGAGGTAGATGAGATCTTCGCCTCGCACATGGGGCGTGATCCACGCAAAATTCATCCGTTTCGGGTGTCACTTCTTGCTGAGCAGGCCCGAAAGTTCTCTCGTAAACGGTTGATGTACTGCCTTGAACAGGTGACGGAGGCACATGCAAAACTGGTGTCCAGCCGTATCCCCCCGGAAATGACATTGGAGTTCCTGCTCATCCGCATGCTTGCTGTTGCGCGAAAATGAGTAGGGTGGGGCCCATTATCGTAGCAAGTGGGGACAGACCCGATTGGGATGTCTTCGCGTCATGTGCCAGGAGCCGTGCTGCTGAAGCAACGCACTCTGGGCATGGCAACTTCCTTAGCTTACGAATTTTTTTGCAAATGGGATGGTGGGTTCGACGATCCTATCGCGCTGACCAGCGTTGATAGTGCTGTCGTCATGGCTTGCTGATACTGATCAGGTTCGTGAATGCGAAAGATGTAGCGTCCGGTATCCTCTCCTGTCAGATCCCAATGCGTTTCCCCATCGTCCGCACAGGTTACAGAAATCGGCGCGAAGTCAAAAAGCGGTGTCTGGATCTCGCTGGCAGGCAGGAGCCCCTGCTGTGCATCAATTCCCATTCCTGCGGCATGCAGGATGGATGCTGTGCTCCACATGCTTCGGTGTTGCTGTTCGAATTCTGCTCTCAGGAGTGGATCCACCGGTTGGTGGAGATACCGGAGGTACTTCGGATCGGCAGAACGACTCAGCATATAGAGAAAAAAGTTGCAGAGGGGATCACTGAGATTGGTGAAGACATCCTTTTGGACAAACGAATACCAGGTTCCGTTCGCTCCAACCTCACGCACTTCCGTCTGATGCCAGCAGGGACACCAGTAGACGGGGCAGGGCAGGTCGAAGATTGCCGCATAGGACCCAGGGTTCAATCTCACGTTGTATTCGAGTTCGCCCGCCTCACCCGGATGTGCCGCCCCCGCGTTTAGGTACACAGCCTTGCACTTGGATTCGAAAAGGTCGGGCCGCAATAGACCGGCGAGAGCCACATCTGTGCACGAGCCCACGATGTTGATGACCATCGGGTCTTGATTGGTTTCCAGCATGTGGCAGAGCCATTCCGCTGCTGCGCGATTATTTTCAGCTTTGTCTCGCAGGGCGTCCTTGCGGTTGCGCATCGGATGCATTGATCCGATGACCGACGGGGTTCCTGTGATGCCGCTGAGATATTCGAGTTGTGCCATAGCCAGCGTGGCAGGATCGCCTGCACGATGGTCAGGAGGATAATCAAACATCACTCCCCGCAGGTTCAGTGCCCCTCGGCCCGCCAGAGCATACACAGTGGCCAAGTCCCAATGGTCATCTGGGTCGCCATGAGGGTGAAAAATATCGGTTTGGTGTATGAAACTGGTCATTTTCTCTCTCCGTCGAACGTTTAGCGATTTATCTTGAATGCTACGAGCATAGCACTGATGCAGAAGAGAACAAGGGGGGATCGAGTAGGATTCGGAATAAAACTCCGGCTGTTGCCGTATGAATGGCCAGGTACCCGTTGCCCAGTTGCAGAATGTCTTCGGTCTGTATATAGGAGTGAATCTCGGCCTGATCCAGGCAAGCATGAAGTTCTTGTGACGTCAGGGCGAGACCGTACTACTTCTGCAATTCCCTGTTGCCCGAGAAAGTCGTTTTCTCGAAGTCGGTATGGTTGACCGCACGTACAACGATGACACAGAGGAAATTGGCTGGAAGATTTGCTGTACTCTCGGTCCACGTGGTTTCCTTCCACAGAGTTTGCCGTGCAGCTTTACTGAGTCTACAGCCAGCAAGGAATGTCCAACCTCGACCAGATTGTATCCCAAGGTCTCAATACGCACGAATGCTGCCATGTAGCCTCTTGCTCTTGCCCCCGAGGCGAGCTTGGGATGCAAGCACTTGGCTATTGGAAATTTCGTGTTGGCTATTGGGTGTTGAATCTCGATTCGCTAAGCCCTTAAGTAAGTGGCATTCAGCCTCGACACCCGGATGCACATAACGGTTTTGCTGGAGCCGTTCAGGCCTGTCCAAGGGCGTAGGCTACTGACATGGCGCTGTCGGTCGGCAGGCAGCGGGTTACGGGGGTGCCGTTGAGCAGGCAGTCGATGAAGTAGTGCATCTCGGCGGCGTGTCCACTGAGGCCGGATGACTCAACCTCTTCTTCGCCTTCTTTTGTGCAGAGTTCAAGTTTGCCACCGCGATAGCGCAGGACGGCGGATTCGAGAACGATGCGGAACTCGGCCTGGAACCCTTTGACTGCCTCCCAGGATGCTTCCATCTGTACTACGGGGCCGTCGTTGTATTCCCACTGGCTCAAGACTGACTGGACGCTATCGGCTGCGCCTACGGTTCGTGAGGTCGCTGCGTCGGGTTTTCCCCACAGCCATAGGGCGGCGTCGATATCGTGGATGTGCAGGTCAAGGTTTACGCCGCCGCTACGCTCAATCTCTGCAAACCAACGGCCGGGGTGGCCTGCGTAGCGGTTCATTGTGACCGCGAGCGGCTTGCCGAAGCGACCGGAGGCCATGATCTCATGCGCGGCAATATATTCGGGGAAGAACCGCAGGCACTGTCCGACCATCAAGGTTTTGCCGCTGGCCGTGGCAGCATCGATCATGCGCTGGCAGTCGTCGTGGTTAAGCGCCATCGGCTTTTCGGTGAAGACGTGTTTGCCATGCTCAAAGGCCTGAATCGCCGCAGACGCGTGCAGATCGCTGGGCATTGCAATACAGACGACGTCGAGATCCGGGTCGATGCAGAGTTCGCTGTAGTCTTCGTAGGAGCGCACGTCCGTGACGTTCAGCTCTGTATTATCTTCCAGCTCCAGGTTCGTCTGTGACGTCAACTTGGAGCCGGTGCGCCGATCCTCGATCGGATCGGCAAGCGCCGCAATCTTGACCTTATCGGTCATGGCCAGAAGTGTGCGTAAATGAAGTGTTCCCAACCCGCCGACACCAGCAATTCCCATGCGTAACATATCTTGCTCCTTTTTCTAGTTCAGTTTTCGAAAGTTATGTCTTGGTCCAACATCCTGTTAGTGCGTCTGACTCCGAGCTTGTCGAGGGGCAGGCGCTCTCACGGCCTCAATAAGAGCGGCTTCCCTGTCGGGTAAGCCGCCACTAAAACGATTCCCGTCTGAGACAAGATTTCTGAGAATCACTTTAACGCAGTGGTTCGAGCATCGCTATTGCGCTCTTGATGTAGGCTACCTGCTCATCGCTGCCTCCGCATTCGCATTCGATGGTCAATGGGCCGGAGTAGTTCAGCTCTTTTAGACCGGCCACTACGGCCTTGAAGTCCACCTTACCTTCGCCCAGCGGAACCTGCTTGCCCAGATTATCACCACAGGTTGGGAAGAAGCCGTCTTTGATGTGGAGGTCCTTTACATATTTGCCAAACACTTCAAGCGAATCAACCGGGTTGCCCTTGCCGTAGAGGATCACGTTTGCTGTGTCCAGGTTGATCCCAACGTTGCCCAGGCCAATATGTTCAATTGTGCGTAGTAGCGTGACTGGCGTTTCCTGGCCGGTCTCGAAGAGGAAGTCGATGCCCAGCTCTTTGCAGTGCTGCACGATTTCCTTCAGGGCGGCGACGGTGCCGGTATACAACACGTCGTTGGGATCCTCGGGGAGGAAGCCGACGTGAGTCGTGATGGAGGGCAAACCGAACTTTGCGGCAAAAGTAGCCGCCTGTTTGAGCTCTGCGGTGCGCTGCGCCCGATACTGCTCCGGGACCAGCCCGATGGTTGTTGGACCCTCAATGAAGTTCCATACGGCCGGGCCGGTATAGCCGGCCCAGAAGGTTGAGACGCGGACATTGAGCCGCTTGCAGGCTGCGGCTAGTTTCTGGCCCACTTCGTCCGTCCACATGTCGGGCTGCCATGAACACATCTGGCAGCTGCACAGACCGAATTTAGCCACGCGCTCAATCGCCATTTCTGGTTCTTTGTTTAAGTTGACCAAAACCCCGATATCCATCTTACTCATCGCATTTCTCCTGTTTCCAAATAAATTACAACGCTCGATAGTGACATAGCAATGGCAGTATTGATTGCATTGTTATCAATTCCGACTAGGATGATGCGATGAAAAAGTATGATTCAGCACTTACCAAGAGAGTTGTCGAAACGGGAGTAGCCCTGGACTATTTCAACGGTGTCCGGCACGGGCCGCTCCTGTTGCCTGACAACATAGTCTGCTTCAGTCATCGTCATGTGGCCAGTCTGCATGCAGCTCACCACTGCCGTTTTATGCTTCTGCAGAACACCAGGGGCGACGGCATCGTTTGCGTGGACGCCAATATGTTCCCCTTGCCAGAGTCACATGCCATGTTGATCTTTCCATTCCAGGCTCATTACTACCCCGCAGTTGATGACGCATCCGGTTGGCTCTTCACGAGCTTCGAGATTTCCGAGTACAGTCATCTCGAAAAGCTGCGCAATCGTGTAATCAAGAGTTCCGCACGCTCAGCATCACTGACCCGTCGGCTGTTGCGTATCTACAATGGCGAGGGCACTGACGAATCGAGTGGTAACCGCTTGTCATTGTATACGGGGCTTCTGCTGGAGCAGTACATGGCCAGCGCCCGGAAACTCCGCCCGGACAAGTTGGCGACAACAGAATTCAGCGCGCACCAACAGACCATGCGCAAGCTGCAGCGTCTTATCTTTCAGCATGTTGGTGAGCCGGTCAGTATCACGGATCTGGCCGCTGAACTCTCCTTATCGGAATCACATCTGCGCTTGTTGTTTCGTAGCGAATTCCATACGAGCCTGGGATACTACATACGTGACGTCAAAATGACGCGGGCCTGTCATCTGTTGGCGACGCGCAACGGTACGGTCACCGCAATAGCCGATGCCTGCGGCTATGAAACCGTCTATTCGTTTAGCCGCGCCTTTAAGACGCACTACGGGATTTCGCCGAGGGAGTACCGGAAGAACGGTTTTGTGGAGAGCTGAACTCTCACGAATCCAGCTAAGGGGAGGGATGAATGGACTGTGGACTTCTTGAGGTCTGAATGGCTGAAGGGTCGGGAGGGCGTCCAAGCGGCTTGTTATGAGTCTCTCAGAATTTCGCTGACGATGGCAACGTTCTTCTCGATCATGTCATCTCTGTCGCGCGCGGCACGCGGGACGCGTTTCTTCAATTCGGGGGGATGGGCTTGAAAGGTGGCACCTTCCAAGTTCGCCGGAAAGGCGATCGTCCTGTTGTTCGCTTCCGGTTTATCGTCGCGTGTTAAGATACGTGGTCAGGTCTCGATCGTAATTCTCGCGCGGGCCGATCATGATCAGTTCAAGCGTTCCGCCCCCCGCCATTCGGCAGGAAAGGAGATGTTGTGTGGCCTGAATCTTGAACTTATGGACGAAGACTCCGCGGAGTTCGGCGCGTTTCTCACGTCCGATGGATGGATCCTTGGCGATTTTCCTGACCTGTTGGTCCAGAAGATTCTTCTCCTGCTTGCGGAAGCGTCGGACCCTCTTCTCAAAGTTGCGGGATTGGATGATTCTCATGGTTGATCAACCAAACTGATATTCGGAGGACTCGCCCTGATTTAGTTCCTCAACCCCGACCAAGATATCCTTGATGACGCGACAGGTCAGTTCGGGATTTTCCTCCGCACACTTGCCAACCCTCGTCCAGTGCTTGATCTGACCGGTTACAGAACGGTTATCGACTGCACTGATGAGACACGCTTCACGCACTAGATTTTCCGAAACTCGAACTGCGGTTGTCGTTGGATCACCTCGTTTCCTTATAGAGAGTTCGGACTGCAACAGAATGCTGCATTGTGCAACGCGCATCTTTGATCTTCTAAAAAGCGAACGTTTTGGTGACCTTTTCAAACCGTGTTTTGGACAGGTATGGCGTGAGAAAAGCTGAAACGGAGAAAGCTGAAAGGCTGAAATGGTGTTAGTCGCGCTGTAGTGCGAGGGGGAAGGGGCAGGCCTCACAGCCGGAGCGATCGGTGAGGCAGAAGTCGTGGAAGATTTGCATGATACCTTGTTGTCTCAATCCGCTTTTGCTGTATAGCAATGGATTATGGTCGCGACCAAACAGGGCATGTGCGGTTTGGCGAATGATGGCATTGTTCTGCTCAGGGGGGAGTGTCTGTATTAGGGTTTCGGTTGGTTTTCCTGTTGCAGCCAGGTAGGGCAGGAATACGTTAGCGCTTAGCGCTGAAAGCCGAGCGTGCCCGATGATGGCAATGGGCTTGTCGCGTCGCTTTGAGCCGAGACTGATGTGTGTGTGCCAATAGTCGAGTGGGGAAGGTGCGAGAAAGCGTTTGGCTACCGTTTTGCGCCAGAGGGTGGGGGCATTGGTGGGGATGTCGGCGAACTGCTGGCTTAGCGAATCGGGCTTGCATGCCACTGCGGCTATGGCCGCCAGACGCCGAATGGGATGGTTTTGGGGGCGGATGGAGGAGAGTGTCCATGCGCTGCGAGAAAGCTGAACATTCTGCCATTGGGCCTGCTGCGGCCACCAGGCATCCCAGACGTAGCGGATAAACTCCCGCGTTTCGGCATCCCAGCGGGGAGAGGGTTTTTCTGGCAATAGCCCCGAAATGCCAAGCAAGAGCGCGTAGCCCGCGAGCGGGGGCATGGAATGGATCACGTCGTAGGTGATGCGATCGGCAATATTCCGGCATACAGCCGTGTTTTGTTTATACCCGAAAGCTCCCAGCACTTCGCGATACAAGACGGCATCGGGGGTGGCATGCTCCAGTTGCATCGCAATACGGTTTGCCTTGATTTGCATGCGATGGGCTCCAGCCGCTTCAAGCATTGGCCCAAGTCTGTCGGGATGCCAGTTCTGAAGTGCGAGTGCACAGGGGCGTGGGGAGTGGGGGAGCGTGGCGTAGGGGTATGCGGTGATGTCAATGGATTCAAACGAAAAACCCGGGGTGGTGGTTAATGCTTCTTGTAGGGAAATTTCAACGGTGCCGCGTGGCAGGGATTGGAGGGGCGCGTTGCCGGGGGAGTAGGTGACGTGTGCAATGACGCGCCGATAGCGCGGGTCGCCGCTGTGTTTATGATGATCCCAATCGGCGGGAGATATGTGAATCTCAATGTCTCCTTGAATGCGACGGCGCTCGGGGCCCAGCAACAGGACGGCATCTAGAAAATCTGGCCCCGCTTCCAGGTTCCAGTGTCCAGGATCGACAATGGAAAGGGTTTCGCCGTTTCGGGTTGTGAGTGATGTTGGGCGCAATCGACTGTTTTCCCATACGCATTGCAGGTGTCGTTCAGAAAACGCAAAGCTCGTGTTTGCATGATTTTCTCGCACGCAGTTTGACTGTTTTGTGAGGAGGGCTTGGTAGGCATCGGTTGACGGCATCCCTGGAATAGGATCGGGGCTGTTATATGTTGAGCGATTTGATGTCATGCCAGCTTCTCTTATATATTGCGGGGCGAGGGCGCCCCGGCTCCATCTGTTGTTTCAATATCCAACAGCCAACACGGAATGTCCAGTATTCAAGGGGATAAAGTCGACGGGTGTGCGTTTGTCGATTAAGGGTATCCGAGTAAGGGGGTCGGTTAAGGGGTCGGCCCTACTTTGCCCTACGGGCTACGAAGTGTACGGTTAAGAGTTGGATGGGGAGAGTGAGCCTGAAGAGAGACGGTGGATGCCGGTCTCCGAACGGCGTTGAGCAAGTGAGAGAGCCTTGAAGAGAGACAGGCGAGTCCGGGGGGCTCACTGTCACACCCCAGGCTCTCACGTTGCACAACCGCGTCGGGACGCCACGGTTCACCTGGTGGCGAATGCGGAGAACTTGGGGCGTGAGAATAGCGATTAGGATTACGATTTGGTTGGCTGTGTTCGTTCGTAATCGTAATCATAATCCTGCTCGTAATCGCAATCCTACTTGCCACTACCTCCGTTCCAGTCGCCGTGGTGCTTGACTGCCTTCAGAGAAGCCTCATAATAGCGCAATATTGGTATCCGTCAAATTTGAGACTTTGCGATGCAGGTTGAGGGTTATAGATGGATGGGTTTGCCGTTAGTACGTGCCCCCTTTTTGAGACATTACAAATGATTGAAGTCAAAAATCTGACAAAGCGATTTGGTCGAGTTACTGCCATCAATGGTGTGTCGTTTGAGGTCGGCAAGGGAGAAATTGTTGGATTGCTGGGACCCAATGGTGCTGGCAAGACGACGACGTTGCGCATTCTGTCCTGTTATGTTCCTGCGACAGGTGGCGACGCGCTGGTGGGTGGAGCGGATGTTTTCACCGATTCACTGGCCGTTCGGAGCAAGGTGGGTTATCTGCCCGAAAGTGTTCCGCTCTATACTGATATGCGGGTTGTGGAGTATTTGCGTTTTCGCGGGGCGTTGAAGGGGTTGCGGCGCGGTCGGCTTCGGAAGCGGGTGAGCGCGGTGTTGGAGCAATGCAATCTGACCGACCACGGTAAGGTTATCATAGGAAATCTATCAAAAGGGTTTCGCCAGCGTGTTGGGTTGGCCGATTGTTTGCTGCACGAACCCGAGTGTCTCATTCTGGATGAACCCACCATTGGTTTGGACCCGAATCAGATTCGGCATATCCGGGAGTTGATTCGCGGTCTTGCCAAGCAATATACCGTATTGATCTCAACGCATATTCTGCCAGAGGTGGAGATGCTTTGTGAGCGTGTCCTGATTATGAATGAGGGACGCATTGTGGCTTCAGATACCCCCCGGGCGCTGGTTGGTCTGATGAAGGGTAATGCGAATGTGATCGCCGAGGTACTTGGATCGCGCCGGGTGGTTATTCAGGCGTTTGAGGCTATTTCGGGTGTGGAGTCTCTTGTGTGTGAACCCATGGGGGAGTGGAGCCGGGTGATTTGCCAGTGTAAGAAGGACGCAGATGTGCGCGCCGAGATGTTTAAGGTGATTTGCGAGAACAAATGGGAGGTGCGCGAGCTCACCACAGAACGTCGTAATCTAGAGGATGTGTTTGTGGCCATCACAAAGGGAAGTCTTGATGCTGAGGATCGGGGATTGGAGGTAGAGGATGCGTAAGGCCCTCACCATTATGAAGCGAGAACTCTGTTCTCTTTTCTATTCTCCTGTGGCATATGTCACGTCCGTGGTTTTTGTTGCCGCTTCGGCATGGACCTTTCTGCAGGCGGTGGAAACAAGGGCGGGTAGCGAAGACTCTGTTGTACTGATTCTATTGGTTTCGATTTTTTTGTGGATTCCAATTTTGGTGACGGTTATTTGCATGCGATTGCTTGCCGAGGAAAAACGAGCGGGTACACTTGAGACTCTGATGACGGCCCCCGTTACTGAAACGGCCATTATTTTGGGTAAATATGCAAGTGCACTGCTGTTTGTCTGGTTGGTGCTCGTTCCTTCCGTGCTGACCGTGTATTGGCTGGCAACTGTAAGTCCGGGAATCGAAAGCATCGACCCCTATGCCGTTGTGGGGGGATGCGTTATTTTGGGTCTGATCACGGCGTGTTGTGTGTCTGTGGGGGTATTGGTGTCGTTGTTGACACGGAATCAGATTGTGGCGGCGATCTGTTGCTTTGCCGCCATTTGCATGCCTTTCTTTGTGAAGCCGTTGGCTGTTGCGCTACCCTTCGTTCGCGACAGCGTGGTGGAGTATGTTTCGTTGGAGACTCATGTGGTGGGGTTTGCGTCGGGTGGGCTGAGTTTACAGGTCTGTGTGCTCTATCTTTCAGTGACGATCCTCATGTTGTTTGCATCCATTCGCATTATGGAGTCCCGTCGCTGGCTGTAGCCGTATAAAGAAAGTCTACTTGAAGAGTTTGCTATGACCATAGAAGTACAAGAAGAGCTGCGCGATGCACTGCAACGGTGTCGGCGTCAAAGGCGGCGGCGGATGATTACGGGGCTGAATGTTGTGATTGCAGTTATGCTTATGACTGTAGCCGTCATTCTCGTCAACATTCTGGTGTCGCGATTTCCCTGCCGTGTACAACTGCAGGCACGTTCTCATGTCGCCCTCTCTGAACGAACGATGGGGCTCCTTAATGGGCTTCAGGCAGATATCAAGGTAACGGCCTTTATTGCCTCGGAATCGTCGTTGTATGATCAGGTTCGCGTTCTGCTTCGTGAATATGCCTATGTGGCCACCGGGATTGAGGGGTTGACCCTCTCCCTGGACGTTGTCGATCCGAATAGGGATATTGCCCGTACGCGGGCTTTGGCCCGCGAATACGACGTTGCCGCTGAGGATGTTGTCGTCTTTTCCTGCGGGGGACGGATGAAGTCTGTTGGGATCAAAGATTTGGCACAATATGAGGTGGAGTTGACGGCGTCCGGAATTGCACGAAACCTTATCGGGTTTTTTGGTGAACAGGCCTTCTCCTCCGCCATTCTCAATGTGACACAGGAAGAGACGCCTGTGATCTACTTTGTCATGGGACACGGTGAACGCGACGTTGAAGACTTTAGCAAGCAGGGAGGCTTCTCATCAATCGCCCGGGCCGTTCGTCATGACAACATGGAGGTACGGCGTCTTCAGCTTGCCGAGCACAGTGCGGTTCCGGATGATTGTGCAGCCCTTATTGTTGCGGGCCCTGACAAACGTCTTTCTGACTTTGAGATTCGGTGCGTTGAAGATTATCTCAAGAACCGCCATGGCCGTGCGATGTTTCTTTTGGACCCATCGGTGGATTCTGGTTTGAATCCGCTACTGGATCACTGGGGTGTTGGGTTGGGCGCCGGTGTGGCTGCAGGGCTGACACTTTCGGGGCACGAGCTGGTGATTGCCTCCTATGGGAAGCATCCGATCACGCACGCATTTAAGAATGTCACCACAATGTTTTATATGCCCCGCCCTGTGTTTGCTACGGCTGCCGCGCGTGATGAAAGCAATGGTCATGGTGAAGAGGATCGAGCGCGGGTTACAGTATTGGCGGCTACCGGGAACGAGGGATGGGTCGATCAGAATTTATCACAGGATCCCCCGCGGTATGATGAAGGGACCGATCGTCGAGGCGTCGTTTCCGTTGCTGTGGCGGTAGAGAAGGGCCCCGTAGGTTTTGATGTGGAGATTCAATCCACGCGGCTTGTTGTGATCGGGGACTCCTATTTTGTATCAAATGCTGCGATGAATAGTGGGGTGGGTGGCAATGTGAGTTTCTTCCTGTCGTCGCTGAATTGGTTGGTTGAGCGCGAGTCCCTGTTGTCGGTTGCCCCTCGTCCTCCATTGGAGCTTCGTCTTGAAATGAGCCAGCAGCAGTGGACGAAGGTGTTTTTGTTGACGGTGGTCATCGTGCCCGGATGTATTGCGCTGCTTGGGTTTTGTGTATGGCTGAAGCGCCGTCGCTAGAGCGGTAAAACTGTAGCCGTTTTGTAGGAACCACAATGCGTTTTAAAACAACATTTCGACTGTTTATAGGGGTTTGTTTGCTTGGGAGTTTACTCTTCCTTGTTGATTATCACGCGCGCGAGCGCCAGGTGCGCAAGACAGAGAACCAGCGCGTTTTTGATTTGTCCACGGAACGGGTGGTCGGGATTAGCATTACGCGGGATGACCTTACGATTGAGTGCCTTAAGAAGGGGCATGAATGGTTTATCAATGCCCCTGTGCGCTCCCGAGGAAATGCTGCCGCGATAGAGCGTATTGTTGCGATGCTTGAAATGGTGGAGTGGAAAGAGCGCATTACGGCTGAGCAACGTCAGTCGCGAGACCTTGCGATGTCCGACTATGGGTTGGCCCCTGCTCGCCTCCGTGTTGCGGTGGATACGCCGTCGCGCCGGCAGACTCTGTTTCTTGGCGATGATATGCCGCTTGGGGATGGCCTATATGCACGACATAGTCTTTATGATGTCGTTTTGACAGTGCCGGCAGCCCTTGCGGAAGCTCTACCAACTTCAATCACGCCCCTACGTGATCGCGCCATTCTCCACGGGTCGCCAGCGGATACGGTGCGTTTCGAGATTCAACGCCGTGAGTCAGGCTTTATTCAATTGGTTCGTCAGGGTTCGGGCTGGATGATCCAGCAACCCCTTTCTGTGCATGCCGACACTGCTGTGGTTCAGCAGCTTTTGGAGGCCCTCTACACGCTGCGGGTGGAACGGTTTTTTTGGGATGCTGGGATGTCGCGTGTTCCCATAGCGGGTGCCGCAGGCTCTCTTGAGATGGCGGCGAGCGCAAGTGTTGAGTCTTGCGGGTTGGCGGCTGACTCCGCGCAAATTCGGGCTACCGTCTGGGTTGAAGGGGATAGCCTTGGGCAGGAGTTGTTGCTTGGCAAACCGAGCCCCGATAGGGACGGGGAGATCTATGCCAAGCGCGGTGAAATTGACGCCATCTATACGGTGAGCAATGCTGTGCTTGAGGCATGTGATCTCGATGTGAATGCCCTTCGTGATTGTACGGTGTTTCCTGTCGTTGCTGCGGCGGTTGGGCGCATTGTTTTGATAGCTGGTGAGTCACGACTGTTGCTGGTCTGCGGGGATGCTGAAGATCCAACTTGGCGTATTGAAGAGCCCGTGCAATGGGCTGCAGATGGTCTTTGCGTACGTGAGCTTATAGACCACCTTTTGCTCTTGTCCATTGATGCCTATCTGGATGATCCGGTGAATACGCTTGATACGCTCGGCCTCACACCTCCACAGTATTCCATTCAGTTAGATGGGGTACCGCAAGCCATGCAAGAGGATACGGCTGCAACGCAAACGCCTCTTGTGGGTGGGGGGGAACTTCAGATTGGTGTGTTGACTGCTGATGGACAATCCCGGTATGCGAAGATGGGTAGTCGTGATGAGGTGTTTTTAATCTCAGTTGAGGCGTTTTCGTGCTTGGGTGATGAGTGTATCAATCCGCTATTGTATCGGGATCGAACCATGTTGGCTTTGCCCGCGAAAAGTGTGCGTGGAATTAGCGTTTTGAATATGGCTGGAGATCAGGGAGTTATTCGCGATGAGGAGGGGATGTGGAGTTGCGTTGGAACGGGGCAAATGACTCCGGCGCTTGGGATTATTAAGCAAATTTTGTTTGCAGTCGCTAATGTACGGGCTGTGCGTATTGAGACGCATAATCCGAAGTCTCTTGAACCCTATGGGCTTGATGCTCCGGTCGCGACGGTAACTTTTGGATTGCAGGGGGATGATGCGATTCAAAAGTCACTTCTCATTGGTGGTGCTGATGCGGCGGGACGGATATATGCCATGGTGCGAGGGCAGGATGTTGTCTTTCTTATTCCCGAGACGTTGGTCGCACTGTTTGCACACCCCCTATGCATTCCCCAGACGAGGGCACCTGACAGTGCTGAGCCCTCTGTCACGGCCGGTGAGGAAGGTTGATGTCTGTCCATCCTCATGCTGTTCGCCGATTTCTATGGCGCGCGCTCTGGAAAATGGTCTTCTGTCTGGCCCTTGCCGCTGGAACCCTCTTGCTGTATGCGAATATTGTGGGGATTCCTGCGTGGGTTGCAGACCCCATTCTTGAACGCTTGAATCGGGGAGGTTTTGCAATAGATATTGGCCGGGCTTCGCTTGTGGGGGTGAGGTGTGTACGGGTTTCTGATGCCGCACTCTATCGCAAGCGCGTTCTTGGGCCACCCATGTTTGAGGCTGCGTTGGTGAATGTGGAACTAAGCCCTTTGGCATGGCTACAGGGAAAGCTCCCTGTTGTTTCCGTTTCCGCAGAGCATGCCTCTTGGCGTCTCAAGAAGGGTCGGAGCAATATGGCGCAACCTCCGCGGTTGCTGGGAATGCCTTTTCAATTCAGGGTTGAGGTACGGGATTGTCGTGTGGGTGATGTGATGTTAGATCATATCTCGTTTATCTTGTCTGGCGCGGGTAAACGTGTAGATGTCGATACATTAGCAGTGACGCTTAGCCGTGACGGACGCGCTGGGGATATGACGGGGCAGCTTTCATATGATATGTCTGCTCGGGTGCTTTCGGGGCGTGTGGTCACAAGCCTCGATCCCCGAATTGTTAAGCCGTTGGTAGATGCAAGCGGGCTGTCCGCCTGTACAAAACTCATTTCACGATTTACCTTTGACGGTGAGGCGCCTCGTGGCGAATGGACTTTCGATCGGCGACTGTCAGAGAAGCAGGATATCCATCTCACAGGCGATTTTCGTATGCGAGATTGCTCCTATCGTGGCGTTGATCTGCTTCGTGCCGATGGATCCATCACGGTCGATCGTCGGGAGTTGGTTTTCAATGTTGAAATGAACAATCTGTTTATGGTGCGTCGCGAGGGCATGGCGAATGTTGCTTTTTCAGTAGATCCCAGAGACAAACGCCTTGAATTCAGCGTTGAATCGTCAATTCAACCCTTGGCGATGGCGCGCATGGTTGGGGTTTTGACAAACCTTTTTACGCAACATGTGGTGTTTAACGGTGGCTGTAGTATTGAGGGCCGGGGGGTTGTCGACTACGGCGATCTGTATGCAGCAACCGATCTGACCGGCGTGGTGCAGGCGGATCATGTTAATTTGCATCAACTTCAGTTTGAAAAAGGCTACAGCGAGATCCGCATGCTGGGGCGAACGCTTACGCTCACAAATCTCCAGGCCCAAGTTCATTCCGGTAGCGCAACCGGTGTCGTTGATGTGATAATTCCTCCGCGTACCGAACAGCCCCGGGTGGTGTGTTACCGGATGGATGTCCAGTATCAGGACGTCGACTTCGAAGCCTTTATGAATGATGTTGCCCGTCCTGTCGCAAAACTTGACTACGAGGGGCTTCTGTTTGGATCGCTCAAAGTTGAAGGTGAGTTGGGGAAAAGATTCCAACGAAGTCTGAATGGAGAGGGATTTATAGAGATTCGCGATGGTCGTGTCTTTATGCTGCCCCTTTTTGGTGGATTGTCCCGCTTTATGACGCGGATTATCCCTGGCCTTGATTTTGTTTTGAGGCAAAGTGATGCCCGATCGACATTCCGCATTGTGGATGGTCGTGTGGAAGCCCACAAGCTATTCATTGAAGGAGGGGTTCTGAGTTTAAGCGGTGACGGAACCTTTGTGTTGGGGGGGAATTTCGATTTTGACATACAGCTAAGGCTGATGAAGGAGCATTCTCTGGTTTCAAAGCTTGTGCGTGTGCTAACTTACCCAATCAGCAAACTCTTTGAATTTCGTCTGCGGGGAACACTGGCGGATCCACACTGGTATCCTGTGCACTTTTCGCGGGATATTTTGGAGAGAATTGGGCTACGAAAGCGCGAGCCGAATGTATATGTAGAGGGGCGTCCCGAATCTGAAGAAGATTTTACCTTAGAAGACTCGAACGAAGATGGTGAGGAATGAAATTTTATATAAAGACGTATGGGTGTCAGATGAACGTGCGAGATACCCAATCTGTCGAGGTGCTGCTAGAGCGTCATGGGTTGATCCGGGCAAGCAGTGAAGCGCGTGCCGATCTGATTATTGTTAATACGTGCAGTGTGCGTGCCAAAGCTGAAGCCAAGGCGCTTGGTAAACTCGGGATCTTGTGTGCCACGAAACGAGAACACCCCAAACGCCTTATCGGCGCGATGGGATGTATGGTCCAGCGGATGCAAAAAACCGTGTTTGATAAAGTTCCCAAGCTCGATTTTGCTGTCGGCACGCGGCGCTTTTCAAGTATCCCCGCTATTCTCGATCTTGTCCAATCGGGGCAGCAACATGTGCTCGACGTTGGCACAGAGGATGAGGACTTCGAGGCGCTAACAGGGCATGAAGAGGGGTGCCTGTCTGCTTATGTCAATGTGCTTTTTGGGTGTGACCGACGTTGCTCTTACTGTATTGTGCCCGATGTTCGGGGCAGGGAGTGGAGTCGCTCTGGTGAGAGCGTTATTCAGGAGGTATCCAGCCTTGCCGAGGCGGGGGTGAAGGAAGTCACCCTGCTGGGGCAGAGCGTCATGATGTATGGTCGCCGTAATACGGTTTGGCCTGCTGAGGTTCAATCGCCCTCTGGATTTGTTGAGCCCTTTATTAGGCTGCTTGAGTCCGTGTGTGGTGTTGAGGGTATTGAGCGCGTGCGCTTTACCTCAAGCCACCCGTCTGGATGTACGCCGGAATTGGCTGAAGCGATGCGGCGCTTTCCCAAACTCTGTTCCCATCTACATTTGCCCCTCCAATCGGGATCGGATCGAATTCTGAAGCGGATGCGCCGAGAATACACATCGGGGGACTATTGGGGTGCTGTTGAGCGTTTGCGAACCGCCGTTCCCGATCTCGCGCTTACCACCGATATCATCGTTGGCTTTCCATCGGAGACGGAGGCTGAATTTGAAGAAACCCGAGCGTTTATGGATCGGATCGAATTCGACAATGCATTTGTCTTCAAGTATTCTTCCCGGCCTGGCACGCCCGCGGCCGAGTGGGAAGATGATGTTTCGGATGCGGAGAAACTTCGCCGCAATAAAGTGCTACTCGCAGATCAGGACCGACGGGGTCGTGAATTGAATGAGCGACTTGTTGGGAGCATTCAGGAGGTACTGGTTGAGGGTGAAAGCTTGCGCAATACGGAACGGTGGTCTGGACGGAGCCGCACAAACAAGATTGTGGTGTTTACTCCCGTCATGGGTTGTAAGGTGGGCGATCTGGTTTGTGTGAAAATAGATCGTGCAATGCCGCAGACACTTTATGGAACGATAACGGAAGGTTGAATGTAATGAGCGAATTAGCCATATGGACATTAGGTCTTGCAGTTGTTTTGTTGGGACTCCATGGGGGGTTAGCTGTAGTACCAGATAAGGCTCGCAGTCTTGTGCTTGCCTTTCCGCGTCACAAATGGGCCGGACGCATTCTTGCCACCATCGCGTTACTCTGGGCGGCATCGTTGCTTCGCGAGATGCCAATGGGCCGTTTCGAGCACCTTAAACCGTGGTTGTATGTTATAACCCCCGTAACCATTGGGATGACCTTTGCTTATATGGAAGAGCTCCTTGCTCCACGGGCACTTGGAGGGTTGCTGCTCCTCTATCCTGCTCCGGTTCTAACACTGGCACGTCTGCATGAATCACGGCTCAGCCTTGTGATTTCGATCGTTGCCTACATTATGGTTGTAAAGGGCATTGCGCTATTACTGAGCCCGTATCTGTTTCGCAAAGCGTCCTCGCGTATTATTGCCAGCAATACAACCTGTCGCATCATGGGATCAGTGGGAGTCGGCATTGACCTCCTCTTGATCCTCCTCGCCCTGACGGTGTATTGAGTGGCACAGGTGAACGAGAATCTCCCCGCCATCAGCTGAAGCATTCGGCCATCATCTTGAACTCGGCGTTTATGCGTCGCGGTCGAGAACAAGCGTACAGAACATGAGGATGCCATTTGGGATCACGCGGTCGTCGAAGTCAAAGTCATTGCGGTGCAGCGGGGCGTGGTCTTCGCCCAGCCCGAGCCAGAACATCGCACCTTCGCGGTTGCGCAGGTAGAAGGCAAAGTCTTCCATGTCAAGCGTTGGCTCCGGGGTTTCGATCCACTGCTCGTCTCCAAGGGACCGGATGGCGGCCTGCTGAACCCGATCGAAGGCGGCGCAGCTGTTCACAACGGGAAAGGCGTACCGTGTGTCGTAGCTGAACTCTACCGCCACGCCGTAGTGGTGGGCGGCGGTGGTGGCGGCTTCGTGAATCTGTTTGCGAATGGGGGCGTGTTGAGCGGCCGAGAGGTAGCGAGCTGTCCCGCTTACGCGTGCTTCGTTGGGAATCACATTGCCCGAAAGCCCGGCATCGATGCCGCAGGGGGTGATGACGATGTGTTCCGAGGTCTGTAGCTCCTTACGGAGTGTTTCGAGCGCCTGAACAAATGCCGCGGCGGCTGGGATCGGGTTACGTCCCAGCTCCGGGGTGGAGCCATGGCAGCCCCGTCCGCGGAAGGTAGCCTGGATGTGTCCTCCCGTCGCCATCATGACGCCGGGACGGCAGCTGACCGTGCCAAGCGGATATCCGGGACGACCATGGAGGGCGTAGGCCTCGTCGCAACTGTCACAACAGCCGGCTTCGACCAGCTTGCCGCCCAGAGCCTCCATTTCCTCGCCCGGCTGAAAGACGAAGCGCACCGAGACTGGAAGGTCGCGGTGCATGGCCTGTAGGACGCGTGCGGTTGAGAGTAGAATGGCGGTATGGCCATCGTGTCCACAGGCGTGCATGCGTTCGCGATGGGTGGATGCGTAGGCGACACCGGTCTTTTCCTCAATGGGGAGTGCATCCATGTCGGCGCGGAGGCAGACGGTCACGGGGGAGTCGGTCTCGATCTCGGCAATCACATCGGTGCCGAGAAGGGAGGGTTTGAGTGTGAGCCCGGCTTTCTGCAGGTCTGCGTGGATGAGGTCGTGTGTCTGCGTTTCGTGTCCGGCAAGCTCGGGTAGCTGGTGCAGGGCATGCCGTGTGTCGGTAGCGCGACGGGTTTCTTCTTTAATGCGCTGTTTCAGCGCGCTCAACTGGGCAGTGGTCAGTGACATGCGGGTATTCCTGTTGTGGGTTGAAGCGATATGGCTGGCACTATAGCGCGAGCGTGCTGGACGTGCAAGATCGTCAGGCACTGTGGTGCATGAGCAACGGAACTCAGAACGGTCGAGTTAAACTTCCGAGTAGCGGATAGCTGAGCTAAATGGATTCCAATCAGCCGCGCAGGTTGGCAAACGTGTCACGAAGCATGAGCTTCAGAGTCTTCTTGCCAGCTGTGGTCGTGAAGTACTTCTCCCGCCGGTGGGCATCGGTGGTGGATGCGTGGTATTCGCAGTAGATGAGGCGGAGCGGTCTGCGGGGTGCTGTTGCCTGGTTGCGACCGTTGAAGTGGTCGGTAAGGCGTTGTTTCAGGTTGCTGGTGTATCCAATGTAAAGTTTGCTGTCGGCTTCTGAGAAGAGGATGTAAACGCAGTGGCCGAGTATGGTGAATGTTGGAATTCCGGAACTATGCCATGGATTGGAGAGAGAAATAAATAAGGAAGCACCGTGCAGTAGAGGCTCTTGGTTCTCTTGTGCGGTCAGGCGGTTTGTGTGGGTCACCGGCGTCGTGGCCTGCCATGAAGTGAGACGAGCTTGCGAGCCTCTGCTTCATGGCACCCCCTAGGGGAGTTGAACCCCTCTTTCCGGGATGAGAACCCGACGTCCTAGCCGATAGACGAAGGGGGCATGC